>CAZWHZ010000051.1:0-12132 GCA_964633745.1 uncultured Acidimicrobiia bacterium | reverse complement strand
CTCGTCGACATCATCCTCACCAACAACGGCTACACGGTGCACAACCTGGGCATCAAAGTCGATATCGCGCAAATCCTCGAAGTGGCCGCCGAGGTGTCGGCCGACGCGATCGGGATGAGCGGACTGCTCGTCAAGAGCACGCTGGTGATGCGCGACAACCTGGAGGAGCTGAACCAGCGCGGACTTCGTCCTCCGGTGCTGTTGGGCGGAGCAGCGCTCACCCGCTCGTATGTGGAGAAAGACCTGCGGGCCGTCTATCCGGGGCCGCTGTTCTACGGGCGCGACGCGTTCGCAGGTCTCGCGGTGATGGATCGGATCGCACAACAGAAGCGCACGGGCGAGACGGAGACGGACTTCGGGAGGGTCGCCGAGGGTCGGGTTCTGCCGCCTCGCAAGCCCCGTCCGGAAGTCGACAAGGACGCGATCCCTGCGCGGTCGAACATCGCCACCGACAATGAGATCTTCACACCGCCGTTCCTCGGATCCCGTGTCGTCAAGGGCATTCCGTTGAGCGAGATCGCCGCGTACCTGAATGAGACCGCCTTGTTCCGCAACCAGTGGCAGTATCGACCGGAGGAGGGTGAGGACGACGCCGCTTTCAAGGAACGGTTGCGGGTTCTTATGCGGGAGCGCATGTCCGCCGCGACGGCCGACGATCTGCTCGTTCCGCAACTCGTATACGGGTACTTCCCGGTGAATGGCGACGGTGACGACCTGATCGTGTGGACCGACGAAACTCGGACCGAAGAGCGTACGAGGTTTCCTTTCCCTCGACAGAGTGAGGACCCTTTCCTGTGCATCGCCGACTTCTTTCGCCCGATCGGTGAACCCGACTATGCGGCGTTTCACGTGGTGTCGATGGGTCCCCGGGTGTCGGAACGCACAGCGGAGTTGTTCTCGGCCGACCGGTACCAGGAGTACCTGTGGACGCATGGGATCGGGGTGGAGATGGCCGAGGCGCTCGCCGAGTACTCGCACGCGAGGATTCGGAAGGAGTGGGGGTTCGCCTCCGAGGACGATCAGACGATCGCCGGTCTGTTCCGTCAGCGGTATCGGGGCGGCAGGTACTCGTGGGGATATCCGGCATGCCCGGACCTCGAAGACAACGTCACTGTTGCCGAGCTGCTCGGGGCCGACCGCATCGGGATCACGGTAGGGCCGGAGACCGGGTTTCAGTATCAGCCGGAGCAGACGACATCTGCGTTGATCTGCCACCATCCGGCAGCCAAGTACTTCGTGGCAAGAGGAGGATGAAATGCTGACCGATGCCGATGGGTGGGTGCACATCGCTGAGGTGAACCCTCCGCAGTTGCCGGACTTGAGTCATCGTGAGTTGGAGGACGTGTGGAGCAACGTGCTCATCACGGACAACGTGATGGGCAAGATCAGGGTGTCTCCGTACGCGTTCGCAGCCCGGATCACCCATGACGTTCCATCGGTGCACCCGACGGTCGTAGTGTCGACGAGGGATCGCAACATTCTGGCGATCGAGTCGGAGGTGCGTGGGGCGCTTGGCAATGGGATCGACTCGTTCTTCGTCGTGATCGGCGACACGGTGCCCGCTGTCGACCATCTCGCAAACCACTATGAGATCGTCGAACATCTGCGAAGCCTCCAGGAGCACATGCCTGCGTTCGAGGTGGGGATGCCCACGAGGTTTCGCGAGTGGCAGTTCCGAAGGCGGATCGACTTGGGCGCGCAGTTCTTCATTGCCGGACCGGTGATCGACCCGGAGACGGTGGAACCGCAGACGGAGAAGCTTGGGTTCGAGGATGGTGACCCGCCTGTGTTCTTGGCACTCATTCCGCCGTTTTCGGTGCCGTGGGTGGAGCGGGCCGAACTGCTCGGCACGGTTGCGGCGACCGAAGGATTGAAGGAGCAGATCGAAGCGCTGCCGCCGGAGCGACAGCGTGCATTCGGCTGGGACCGCGCGGCGCTCACCGCGCGGCGTGCAAAGGAGCTGGGGTACGCGGGCGTGGTGCTGATGGGGTTGAAGTACTCGACGCTCGTCGATGGCGGCGCCGCAGAGTGGCAGGCACGATTGAAAGCGAGTAGCTGAGGCTCGGGAGCAGTCCTCAGGTCTCGATTCCGGGTTCTTGGTGAGACAGTCGCCCCGCGCCGGCTCGCGAGATCCCATTCTGACTGAAGACTGAAGACTGAAAGTGGCCTTCTGCAATCTTCTCGCCAGAGATTCTCTTCACGGAACCCTCAAGGGGTGCGCCAAAGTGACGATGTAGATAGAGAGACCTCGAATGAGTTCTCGACACAAGTCTCATCCTCCCTTCCGAGAAGCGTCCCGTTAGGGGCGCTTCTCTTGGGGGAGAGGTGGGCCATCGGCCGCGCACGGGCTGCGGCGATTGATATCGAGGGGGACCTCAACGCGTAGCAAGCGCCTGTTCGAGGGTGGTCCATGGCAGCGACGCGCACTTGATCCTCACTGGGAACCTGCGGACGCCTTGAAGGGCCTCGAGGTCGCCAAGCACCTCCCCTGGTCGTGCCGGGTCGAGTCCGTCGTCGCCCTGCTCGACGTCCATCATCGTCTTGAAGCGGTGGATCAAGTCGTCGACCTCGGCGAGCGTCTTGCCCTTGATCGCTTCCGACATCATCGACGCGGACGCTTGGCTGATCGAGCATCCCTGCCCTGTGATGGCCACGTCGGTGACCGTGTTGCCGTCGATCGCGAGGTCGAGAGAGATCTCGTCGCCACACAACGGGTTCTGGCCCTCGCCGTGGGCGTCGCACCCGTCGATGTGGCCCTGGTTCCGTGGGCTCCGGTAGTGATCCAGAATCACCTGTCGGTACAGGTCTTCAAGCGACATCGAACAGCTCTCTCGCCTTGCGGAGTCCGGCAACCAGCGCTTCTACGTCGGTCGGGACGTTGTACACGTAGAACGATACCCGTGCCGTCGCCGGGACTCCGATCGTCCGTGCAAGTGGCCTCGCACAATGGTGACCTGCCCGGATCGCGATACCCTCGCCATCCAGGATGGTGGCGATGTCGTGTGGATGGATCCCTTCGATCGTGAAGCTGATCACTCCACCCCGGTCGGTCGCGTCGTCGGGTCCGTAGATCGTCAGCCCCGGAACCTCGGAGAGGCGGTCGAGCGTCAAGGTCGTCAACTCGTGATCGTGCGCGGCGACCGTTTCCATGCCGATCGCCTCGAGGTAGTCGATTGCCGCGGCCAGCCCGACCGCTTCCACGAACGGCGGTGTACCGGCCTCGAAACGGTGGGGGATCGATGCCCACGTCGATGACTCGAGTTGGACGTCGCTGATCATCTCCCCGCCGCCCTCGTATGGTTCCATCTCCTCGAACCGCTCCATCCGTCCCCACAACACGCCGACCCCAGTCGGACCCAGCATCTTGTGGCCGGAGAACGCCAAGAAGTCTGCGCCAATTCGCTCCACGTCGACCGGGAAATGCGGGACCAGTTGAGCGGCATCCACGACCACCAGCGCACCATGCTCTCGAGCCATCGTCGCCATTTCGTTGACAGGGGGGATGGTGCCGAGCACGTTCGACATGCCTGTGATCGCAACCACCTTGACGGTGCCGTCGAGGAGGTTCGCGAATGCGTCGAGATCCAATCGGAAGTCGTCGGTGAACGGCGTGTACGCGAGCCGTGCTCCCGTATAGCGGGCGACCATCTGCCATGGCACGACGTTGGCGTGGTGTTCCATCAGCGTCAGCAGGATCGTGTCGCCCGCTGTGAGATGGTTGAGGCCCCACCCGTAGGCGACCGCGTTCAGACCAGACGTCGCACCTCGCGCGAATACCACCTGCTGTGGTGACGTCTTGATGAACCGGGCGACCGTGCTGCGCGCAGACTCATAGGCCGCTGTCGATTCCTCGGAGAGGGTATAGGCACCACGGTATACGTTCCCGTATCGGGATCGGTACAGATCATCCATCGCGTCGAGCACCTGCACGGGTTTCTGGCTTGACGCCGCGGAATCGAGAAACACGAGCGGTTTGTCGCGGATCATTCTCGACAAGATCGGGAAGTCAGCCCGGAGGTGTGAAAGGTCCGTCTTCACACGTGCGCCCTGAACCCTTCGTACCCTTCCTTCTCCAGCCGCTGCGCGAGTTCCGGCCCGCCGGAGGCCACGACGCGCCCGTCGAAGAACACGTGCACGAAGTGCGGCGTGATGTAGTCCAGCAGCCGCTGGTAGTGCGTGATGATGAGAAACCCTCGCTCAGGCGTCGCGAGGCGCTTGGCGCCTTCGGCGACGATCTGCAGTGCGTCGATATCGAGCCCCGAGTCTGTCTCGTCCATGATCGCCAGCTCGGGCTGAAGCAGCGTCATCTGGAGGAGTTCGTTGCGCTTGCGCTCGCCACCGGAGAAGCCCTCATTGAGATAGCGATCTGCGAATGATGCCTCCATGCCGATCTCCCGCATTGCGTCGGTGACCTTCAGCCGCATCTCGAGAATGGTGAGATCGACCCCCATCCGGTTGGACAGGGCGGTCCGCAGGAAGTTGACGAGCGTCACCCCCGGGATCTCCTCCGGGTACTGAAACGCGAGGAACATGCCGAGCAGGGCACGGCGGTCGGGAGCCATTCCGACGACTTCCTCCCCCTTGAACAAGACCTCCCCGGCGGTCGCCGAGTATGCGGGATTCCCCATGAGCACGTTGGCCAGCGTCGACTTGCCGGAGCCGTTCGGACCCATGAGGGCATGGATCTCGCCACGGTTGACGACGAGGTCGACGCCTTTCAGGATCTCCGTACCGCCGACGGACGCGTGCAGGTTGCGAATCTCGAGGAGGGGTTGCTCGGCCATGGCCCGTAGCCTACTTACCCCTATCCCCGTAGTGGGAATGCGGCGCCTGGCTGGAAGCGTCTAGCCCGCCGCCGCCCCCTCGTTCAACTGTGCGTTGACGGTCGACTCGATCGACATCTGAAGATCGGTCGAACCGTTCCCCTCGGACGAGGAAACCGCCATGTGCATCGACATCGGGATCGCGTAGGTCTGCTGGACCTTGCGAACGATTCCCGCCTCTTGGTCGAACCAGTAGGTACCCGAGCCACTTGTCTCGCCAAGCGATACGACGAACTCGATCGTCGGGATGTCCACCGTCGTCGACGTGTCCTGTCCCATCGATGCAAACCCCTCCATGAGGGCCTGGAACATCTGGCCCAGGTCGATGTCCGCACCCGATGAGGAGGCGGTGAAGTCGATCGTCATCACCTCGTGCCCGTCGATCGTATCGGTGCCGGTCACCGTGTAGGTGACAGACGTGGCAACGGTTTGACCGGTGTCGGGGATGTCCTGCGACTGTTCTTCTGTCCACGAGTCACCGACCGTGAGCGGATGGTCCGGGAACTCGGGACCGAACGGCTGATCGAGCCCTCCCGAGGTCAAACCACCGAACAGCGCGAACGGGTCGCCGAAGAACTGCGAGTCGGACGGCACGGTCGTCCCGTCGACCGAGACCGGCCGACCGTACTTGTCCAGGACGATCGTCGTATCTGGCACCTCGACCAGGTCGGGGACCGTTCCGGACTGGACGTCGGCGTCGGTGACAGGTTCACCGTCCACCGTGCCCTCGACGCTCACGTTGTCGAAGATCCCGGAGATGTGCAGGGTTGTCGTGTCCGCCTCGGGTCCCGCCGAGAGGTCGTAGGCGACCGTCCCGTCGATGTTGGTATCCACGTCGACGTTGCTTGGCGCGTCGGCGTTACCGAACATGCCAGGATCGCCTTCGACCTTCGTGGTCATGGCAATGTGCTGGGCGAGCGAGATGTCATAGGTGTAGGAGTCGCCGGCCGTGTACGAGTAGGCGAAGACGGCCGCCGGTACCTCGGACCGGGTGGTCGTCGTCGGCTGATTGGCTTCTGTGGTCGTTGTGGCCGCGCTCCCGCATCCGGCGAGAGCGAGCGCGAAAGCTGCGAGGAGGATTCGTGTGCGCATCTGTGTCCCTTCCACTCTCGAAGGGTATCGGAGAAACGGGACAAGTTGTTGAGCGCTGATCTACCCCGCAACGGCCCCTAGTGTCTCGTCGAGGGTCGAGAGATCGGAAAGGTCGAGGTGTTGGAGGTAGAACTTCGACACCCCGACGTCCTCGAGGGCAGCGATGGACTCCCTGACTCGGGTTGGCGGTCCGATGGGAATCCCCAGTCCCGCCCAACGTTCCTCGAGGTTGTCCGGATCCTGGCTGCGGGCCGCGGCCGTTTCCTCCAGACGAGTGCGGTAGCTTCGCTCGTCTCTGCCGGTGAGTACCGGTCCCATGACGCTCACCACGATCGAGTCCGGATTTCGACCGGCGTTCCGCGCAGCGACCTTGAGACGCTCGACCTTTGGGGCGATCTCGTCCGGGCGTGCGATGAAATGGTTGTACTCGTCTGCGTGCGTGCCGGCGAGTGCCGGGGTCTTTCGGGGCCCCGAGCCGCCGACGATCAACCGGAGGTTGGTCGGTCTGGGTTGAACATCGGCATCGAGCGAGTAGTAGTTGCCGACCATCGGACCGTCGGCGCGGCCAACGGCGTGCTCCACGTACCGCAAGGCTTCCTCGAGACGATCGAACCGCTCTTTCCAGGGAGGGAACGGCAGTCCGAAGGCCTTGTGCTCGAGCTCCATCCAGCCGGTTCCGACGCCCAGATCGAAGCGTCCCCCTGACATCTGGTCGATGGTCACCGCGCTCTTGGCGATGACTGCGGGGTGCCGGAACGTGATCGGGGACACCAATACGGCCAGACGAATCTTCACCGTCTCTCTTGCGAGACCTCCGAGTGTTGCGAACGCGTCGGTGGCATCCGGGCGGGGTTCTCTGCTCGAGTAGTAGTGGTCGGAGCGGGCGAAGGACACGAGTCGGGCATCTTCCGCCCATCTCGCTGCGGCGAGAACTTGGTCGTAGGTGCCGCCCATCTGCGGTTCGGTCATCAGCGCGAAGTCCATCGGGTGATCGTAGCCGGGGCTGATTGCCATACCCGGCGGTAGCATGGCGCCATGAGGAGCGTGGCTCGATGACACAGATTCGCTGCGGGCGTTGCCAGACCGAGTTCGCCGTCCAAGGACCGGGTCGCTACCCCTGCCCGAGTTGTGGCGTCGTCAATGAGGTGCGGCCGGCGATGGATGTACCGCGAAGGACAGCACCGGAGTCCACCTCTTCACGAAGAACCTGCTCGGACTGCGGTATCTCGTTCATCGTCGGTGACATCGACGTTGCGACGTGCCCGAATTGCGGAGCGCAGGTTCCATCCGGAGGTGGCGCGTGAAGGATCAGTGGGAGCGGGAGTACGCCGAAGGCACGAAGCGCCGGGAACGCTTCCAGACGATCTCGTTCGAAGATGTCCCGGCTTTGGGTGTTCCCGATGAAGGCGAACCCGACCCGAACATCGGTCATCCCGGCCAGTACCCCTACACGAGAGGCATTCACGCGACCGGCTACAGGGGCAGGCTCTGGACGACTCGCCAGTTCGCAGGGTTTGCGGGCGTCAAGGAGACCAACGAACGCTTCCGTTCGCTCCTTTCGAAGGGGCAGAACGGATTGTCGGTCGCCTTCGACATGCCGACATTGATGGGCATCGACTCCGACGACCCGAGGTCGCTCGGCGAAGTCGGCAAGTGCGGGGTGGCCGTCGACTCGGTGGATGACATGGTGCGGTTGTTCGAAGACATCCCGCTGGGCGACGTGTCGGTATCGATGACGATCAACGGTCCCGCCGAGGTCCTGTTCGCGTTTCTACTCGTCGCTGCCGAGGAACAGGGAGTCGACTGGAAGGACGTTCGCGGCACCCTCCAAAACGACATCCTCAAGGAGTACATAGCGCAGAAGGAGTGGATCTTCCCTCCGGCGCCCCACATGCGGATCATCGTCGACATGATCGACTTCTGTACGAGGGAAGTTCCCCAGTGGAACACTATCTCAGTCTCCGGATATCACATCCGGGAGGCCGGCGCGACAGCCGCGCAAGAACTCGCGTTCACACTCGGTGACGGGTTCGCCTACGTGGAAGCATGTCTGCGGCGGGGGCTCGAGATCGCCGACTTCACCCCGCGTCTCTCGTTCTTCTTCGACGCCCACCTTGACTTCTTCGAAGAGATCGCCAAGTTCCGGGCCGCACGCCGCATCTGGGCTCGGTGGATGCGTGACGTGTACGGCACCACCGACGAACGATCTCTGAAGTTGCGGTTCCACACTCAGACGGCGGGCGTGTCCCTCACTGCTCAGCAACCTGAGAACAACATCGTTCGCACCGCCATCGAGGCCCTCGCAGCGGTGCTTGGCGGAACCCAGAGCCTGCACACGAACGCACTCGATGAGGTGTACGCCCTCCCGACCGAGAAGGCCGCCGAAATCGCACTACGCACCCAGCAGGTCATCGCAGAGGAGACCGGAGTGGCCAACACCATCGACCCTCTCGGCGGGTCATGGTTCGTCGAAGAGATGACCGACAAGGTCGAGGCGCGTGCCGAGGAGATCCTCCAGAAGGTGTGGGACATGGGCAACGGGTCGATGCTGGATGGAACCCTTCGGGGCATAGAGGAGAACTACTTCCAGGGGGCACTGGCCGACTCGGCGTACGAGTTCGAGAAGGCCATCGGGACGGGGGAGCGGTCGACCGTGGGTGTCAACGTCTACGTCGACGACGAGAACCCACCGATCGAGACATTGGTGATTCCCGAGCAGGTGGAACTCGACCAGCGGCTCGCCATCGGCAACGTCCGAACAGCTCGCGATCAGCAGGCAGTCGACTCGGCGCTGAAAGCGCTCGAGGAGGGCGCGCAGGGCGACGCGAACCTGATGGAGCTGATGGTCGACGCAGCCAGAGTTCGGGCGACCGAAGGTGAGATCGTCGCGACGTTGAAAGGCGTATTCGGGCCGTACCATGAGTCAGTTCGCATCTGATCTGCGACACGTCGTCGTGCAGGCGGTTCTCGCGGGATGGTTCGCCGTCGCGCCGTCGACCGTGCCCGCGTGGCGGCTATCGATCTCACCGCCGCCGGCTGCCGTGTTGCTGATCGGCGAACCTGTACACTGGTTCTCAAGAGGAGGTTCGGATGGTCCGTGTCGATGAATCCGAATCCGTACCCGAGCCGGAGGCTGAGAACTTCCGGGACGCCCTCGTCGATGCCTTCAATGCGCGCGACCTCGACGGTATCACTGAGCTGGTGAGCGACAGTGTGACGTCGGATGTGTTCGAAGGTGTCGGTGTCGAGGCGGCGCTCGAAGGTCTCAGCGACTTCTGGATGCGCTACCCGAGCCTCGTCGCGTCGCGAGGCGACTGTGAGAACGATTGCGTTGTCGCCCTATGGCTCCCCGACGACGAGGGGGTATTCCGCTCTATGGGTTTCCTGGAGCTGACCATCGAAGACGACCAGATCGAGCATGTGTCCTATATCGATGACGACGATGCCGACTTCCACGCCGAACCACCGGACCAGGAGCAGCTCGCCGAGTGGCTCGATTGGGCCGAGTGGGACCGCGGCGAAGAGGCCGTCGCGGAAGGGCCGTTCGGCTGATGGGCCGGCTCAGACGGTTCGAACACGCCAGGTATGTCGGAACACGCGACACGATGCGGTTCTTCGACTGTGACGATGACGAGCAGTTCGAGGCTCTGGAGTCTCGAGTCGAGATAGAAGACCTCCTCGAGAGGAAGCTGTTGTCATCGTTCGCACCGGATGAACCATCAGAGGCGCGCAACCGGGGGTTCAAGGCGGTCAGCTGAACGTCTGTGCCAGCAACTCCGTCACGCGATCGTGGCGAAACACGAAGAAGTGATCGCTGCCTGCCAGCACTTCCACCGTTGCTCCGATTCTCTCTCCGTAGCCGCGGGTCGCTTCGACGCTCGCGAATTGATCCCGATCACCGATGATCAGTGTCCTGCGCCCTGTCACGAGGTCGTGCGGGGGCACGTACATGTCCAGCGGCAGTGCGATTCCCGCGTACGGGGAGTTGTCGCCGGTGCGAGCCTGCCACCGCAGTGAGGTGAGCGCGCCGAACGACCAGCCGGCCAGTGAGACCGGTAGATCGGGATGCTTGCTCCGGGCGGCGCCGATTGCCGTGTCCACATCAACGACTTCGGCTGTTCCACCACCCCACGTCCCGGTCGACTCACCGACGCCGCGGAAGTTGAACCGCAGCACGGTGAACCCTGCTTCGACGAGCCCGAGGGCGACACGATGCATCAGGGGCGCGTGCATCGTTCCCCCGTACTGAGGGTGCGGATGGCAGAAGACCACGATCCCTCGCGCCTGATCGGTCTCATCCCACCGGGCGTCGAGGACGATTCCATCGGGCGTCGTGAGCGCCGCGTTCGACGAGGGCAGTCTGACCATCGACACGACAGTAGCGTCGGCTGGAAGTGGTGATCCTTCGCAATCCGTCAAGGATCTCGGGCCACTATCCTCGGGTCTCTCACACGGAGGAGCTCTTTGTACGACGTCGTGATCATTGGTGCCGGTCCTGGCGGGTACGCGGCGGCCCTGTATGCACACAATTTCGGTTTGCGTGTCGCTCTGGTCGAGAAGGACCAGCAGGTTGGCGGCACGTGTCTGAACAGGGGCTGCATCCCGGCGAAGCACTGGCTCCACACCGCCGAAGTGTTTTCAACCGTCAAGGGTGCCGCGACCTTCGGCGTGACGGCGGGCGAGCCGACCCTCGACTGGGGCGTGGCGCTCGCCCGCAAGAACGACATCGTTGGTGGGCTCACGAAAGGTCTTGCCGGCCTCCTCAGGTCTCGGGGGGTCGAGCTCGTCTCCGGGTTCGGACGGCTCGACGGGCCCGGCAAGGTGAGGGTCGCGGGTCCCGACGGCGAGCAGATGCTCGAAGGACGCACCGTCATCGTCGCCACGGGTTCAGCCCCGCGATCGATCCCCGGCTACGAGATCGACGGTGCCCGCATCGTCACCTCCGATGAGGCGCTCGACTGGACGGCACGCCCGGGGCGGGTGGCGATCATCGGCGCCGGTGCGATCGGATGCGAGTTCGCGTCGATGCTCGTCGACGTAGGCAGCGAGGTGCACCTCTTCGAGATGATGGATCAAGTCGTTCCCGGAGCCGACGCGGACGCCGCCGGCGAGCTGGCGAAGAACCTGAAACGGCATGGCGTGAAGATCCGCACGTCGATTCAAGTGGGGGCGCCGCAGGTGGGTGAGACCGGTGTCGTCGTGCCGTTCGGCGAGGACTCGGTCGAGGTGGACGTCGTGCTCGTCGCGGTAGGCCGAAAACCACTCACCGAGGGCGTCGGACTCGAGACCACCAACGCGGTGGTCGATCATGGGTACGTCGAGGTGGATCGGGCAACGATGCAGACCGCGGAGCCTGGTGTGTATGCGATCGGCGACATTGTGGCCGGTACTCCACAGCTCGCCCACGTCGGCTTCGCCGAAGGGATCGCAGCCATCACTCATATCGCGACCGGCGAAACCCAACCAGTCGACTATCGGGCGATCCCGCTCGTCGTCTACACGCACCCGGAGATGGCCGAGGTCGGTTACTCGGAGGCCAAAGCGAAGGAACTCGGATACGACGTCGAGGTTGCGACCCACGGGTTCACGGGGGTCGGGCGAGCGAGGATCATTGGACAGAACCGGGGCATCGTGAAGATCGTCTCCGAGAAGGACGGGCCGATCCTCGGCGCATCGATTGTCGGCCCACAGGCCGGCGAGATGATCCATGAGATGATGTACGCAGTGGGGTGGGAGGCGTTGCCGTCCGAGGCGGCGGCGTTCATTCACGCCCACCCGACGCTTTCCGAAGCGGTGGGAGAGACGCTGCTCACCGCTAGCGGGCGGAGCCTGCATTGAAGCTGCAGCGATAGGGAGGAGCGAGGATGGCCACCACGGTCAACATGCCGCAGCTCGGCGAGACGGTCACCGAGGGAACGATCCTGTCTTGGCCGAAGAAGGTCGGCGACACGATTCGTGAGGACGAGGTACTCGTCGAGGTATCCACCGACAAAGTCGATACGGAGATCCCTTCGCCTGTGGCAGGGACGATCCTCGACATCCTCGTTCCCGAAGGGGAGACCGTGAAGGTCGGAACGCCGATGGTCGTGATCGGGGAGGTCGGAGAGGCACCGGCAGTGGAACCTGTGGAGGCTGCTGCTCCTGAACCGGAACCTGCGTCGGTGGTCGAGCCGACTCCGGCACCGGCTGCCGAGCCGCCGCGCCCGGAACCCGCGCC
>CAZWHZ010000050.1:0-12162 GCA_964633745.1 uncultured Acidimicrobiia bacterium | reverse complement strand
GTGAGGATGGCCGCTCGTGGTTCAGCGTCGACAGCCCCGAAGATCTTGCGGAGGGGCTGACTCGTTGGGGAGCGCCGGGATGAGAAGGCGGTACCTGCTACCTGGTACGGCGGGCACAGCGCGCCTCCGGCTAGCCCCCGATGTAGCTCATCTCTACCTTGGGCAGCCCGTCGGTTGCGCCGGATCGAAGCTCCGAGTAGCGATCGTCCCGCCCCTCCCACAGCGACCGAATCCGTTCGACGAGCACCTCGTCGGGCTCCCCTGATCTCAGGAGGGGCCTCAGATCGTGTCCCTTCGTCGCGAAGAGACAGGTGTACAACGAGCCATCGGCAGACACTCTGGCGCGGGTGCACGCGCCGCAGAACGGCTGGGTCACCGAGGCGATCACCCCGATCTCTCCCTGCCCATCCTGATAACGAAACCGGCGGGCGACCTCGCCCGGGTACTGGGCAGGAAGTGGTTCGAGCGGGTGAACTCGGTCGATGGTTCCGACGATCTCCTTGGCTGGTACGACTTCGTCGAGACGCCAACCGTTGGTGTGCCCGACGTCCATGTACTCGATGAAGCGAAGGATGTGTCCGGTCCCTCTGAACTCCTCGGCCATCTCGAGGATGGTGTGATCGTTGACACCCCGTTGAACCACCGTGTTGATCTTGATCGGTCCCAAGCCTGCTTCAGCGGCAGCGTTGATCCCCTCGAGCACCCTCGCGACGGGGAAGTCGACGTCGTTCATCGAGCGGAAAACCACATCGTCGAGCGAGTCGAGACTCACCGATACCCGGTCGAGTCCGGCGGCTGCGAGAACCTCAGCTTTGCGGGCGAGGAGTGACCCGTTGGTAGTGAGCGTGAGATCGTCGATTCCGTCGACTGCTGCGATCAACTCGATCAGGGCCTCGAGGTCTCTGCGGAGCAGCGGCTCACCACCGGTGATCCGGACCTTGTGAACGCCGAGCGTCGCGAAGGCCTTGACCAGTCGTTCGATCTCCTCGAATCCGAGAAGCTGCTCCCGGCTGAGGAACTCCCACTCGCGGGTGAAGATCTCTTTCGGCATGCAGTACGTGCAGCGGAAGTTGCAGCGGTCCGTGACCGAGATACGCAGATCCCGCAGAGACCGCCCAAGAAGGTCGGAGTTCACACCGAACATCGTAGGGCATGCCCGGAACTGCGGCTCACTCCGGTGGGAGTGGGAACAGCTGAGCCGCGTCGTCGCGCGTCTCCTCGATGACCTCGGCCGGTGCCGCCCCGGTCAGTACCTGGGGCTCCACGATGGGTTCCCTTCCGGCGGCCAGAAGCGCAGACGTCCACGCGCCCAGGCCGAGGAGCGCCGTCACGACGAGCACAACCGTGCGGACGAACGGGATCAGGAGCAGTCCCACCCACAGGAACGCACCCAGCAGGAATCCGGCCTGTCCGCTTCTCGCCCGACCGAGCAATCGACCACCCACGCCCGTGAGGACCGGAACGGGAGCAAGGAGGATGCCAACAGCGATCAGACCAAACATAGTGACGGCGATTGGACCGCCCACCACGAGGGCAGGCAGAGCAAGTTCGACAGACGAGGCGATTGCCGCCCCCGCGGCCAGCCCGATCACAAGTGGAGGGAGCACCGCAGCGGCGAGTCCGAAGAGAACCGTGCGTAGCGGCGCGGTTCGAACCATGTGCACCGCTCGCTCCAGCGGTCTGGGGGCAGCCCAGAACAGCAGCAGGCCGATGATGAGCACGGAGAGGAGCCCGACAAGTCGGGTCAGGGTAAAGATCGCCTCGACTCGTACGTTTGGCCGAACCGGTTCCCTGCGGACAATCTGGCGTCCTGCGGTCACTCCCTGACCGATCGTCGCATCGGTCGAGGAGCGGTATGCGAGCGTTCCTCCCACCGTGGTGCCCGCCAGGACGTCGAGGCGGTTCGTGGTCATCTCGACGTCGCCACCGATCGTTCCTCCGAGGCGCGCCGTTCCGAACGACTGGCCGGAGACGTTGCGACCGATCGAACCGGTCGAGTCCAGATTCCGGCTCCATGCGAGGAGATCTCTACCGATGTCTCCGGTCACGATCACGTTCGACGCCCCGACGAAGAGATCCCCACCGATGTGGCCATCCACTCTCACGGTCGCGGCAGCCACCCTCACCGAGCCATCTACCGTTCCACTGATGACCACCGAAGAGGCAACACCGTTGATGCTTCCGGTCACGTGGCCGGTGATCAGCAGCTCACCCGTTGAAAGTGCGAGAACATCACCTTCGACGGTCCCCTCGATCACCACCCGGTTCCCGACGGCATAGAGGTCCTCGGTGACCACGTCGCCCTTCTGCACCAGGACGAGATCCGCTGCGGCGCGATCGGCCGTGATGGTCGGAGGTTGGAGCGCAGCCGCCGGTGCGGCCATCAACGCAAGGAGGAGGCCGACGAACAGGGTCGCCACAGCGAAACGGTGCTTCATGTCATCCGCCATTCTGGCCGAACCAGCGCCACACCCGCGAACCCTGGGTTCAGGATCAGAACGGGAATGCCTGGCGGGCAACGTCGAGCAGGGGCCCGGGGAGGATGCCGAACACCAGCGTGATGGCAACCGTGATGATCAACACCCATCGGACGGCCCCCACTGCCTCGAACCCGCCTCTGGTGGCGCCAGGAGCCTCCACGGCCACGGGATCGTGCATGTACATGAGGACGATGACGCGCAGGTAGAAGAAGAATCCGATCACCGAGGCGAGGACGGCAAGGATCACCAGCCACTCGAATCCACCGAGCCACGCCGACGTGAAGGCTGCGAACTTGGCGACGAACCCCGAGGTCAACGGCACACCCGACATGGCAACCATGAAGAACGCCAGCGAGCCGGCAAGCAACGGTGACCGCTCGGCGAGGCCTGTGTAATCGCTCAGCGGTGAGGCGCCCCCGCTCGGTCCCGCGACAGCGGAGACAACCGTGAAGGCCCCGATGACCTGCACGGCGTAGACGGCGACGTAGAACCACATGGCGGGAATTCCCGCGCCGCCCGCGGTCAGCGCCGACAGGATGAACCCTGCGTGAGCGACCGATGAGTAGGCGAGCATTCTGCGGATGTCGGTTTGTACGACTGCGAGGAGCATGCCGACGACGATCGAGATCGCCGAGAGGAGCGACAGCCCCGTCGTCCACTCGTGTGAGAAGGTGGAGAAGCCGTAGATGAGGATGCGGGCGAGCGCAGCGAACGCTCCAACCTTCGCAGCGGCGACCATGAACCCGACGATCCCTGCGGGCGAGCCTTGGTAGGCGTCAGGCGCCCATGCATGGAACGGCGCCGCCGAGACCTTGAACGCGACGCCAACGATGAGCAGCGCCATGCCGACGAGCAACACGCTCTGTTTCAGGACTACGTACGATGCGAAGAACTGGTGGATGTCGTACACCGACAACGACCCGGATCCGGCGAACGTGAGTGCAGCGCCGTAGATGAACACCGCAGAGGCAAACGATCCGAGCAGGAAGTACTTGAGGGCCGCCTCGTCGGCCTGCAACGTCTTGCGGGTGATACCGGCGAGGACGTAGAGCGACATCGAGGCGATCTCCAGGCCCACGAATATCAATACCAGGTTCACGGACGTGGCCATGATCATGAATCCTGCGGCCGCCATGAACACGAGCACGACACCCTCGGCGCCCCGACGTCCTATCTCGACGATCATCCGCCACGCCGACGCAAGCCCCAGTGCGGCGACACCCAGAAGGACGAAGCCGGCGTACGCACCGAACGTGTCGGTCGTGATCATCCCGGCAAACGAGAGGCTCGGCCCATCGGCAGTTGCCGAAGACCACTGGAAACCGACGGCGACACCGGCAAGCACCAGCGTGAGCGCGGCGAGCCATGCGTGAACCCTCGGAGACGGCTTGCGGAACACATCAACCATCAGCACGATGACCGCGCCGAGTGTCAGGAGGATCTCCGGGCCGATCGCCAGGTAGGAGATGTTCACGCTACTCACCGCCGATCCCTCCCAGCACGTCGGCCAGTCGTCCCGGTGCAGGAACCTGGTAGGAGGTCGTGGCCTGGATCCGGTCGAGGACCGCCTCGGTCGAAGGGCCGATCTTGTCGAGCGCGATCTTCGGGTACAAACCCATGAGCAGCATCAGGGCCGCCAGCACCCCGAGCATGGTCTTCTCGCGAGCATCCAAGTCGAGCAGCTTCTCGTTCTCCGGCTTCGTGATCGGACCGGTGAAGACACGCTCGTACGCCCACAGCAGGTACACGGCGGCGAGGATCACTCCTGATGCCGCGACGATGGCGTACCACTTCAGGGTCAGGAAGCTGCCCATGAGGATGAGGAACTCACCGATGAACCCGTTGAGGCTCGGCAGGCCGATCGAGGCGAACGCGGTGAAGAGGAAGAACCCGGCGAAGATCGGCATCACCTTCTGGATACCGCCAAAGTCGGAGATTTCCTTCGTGTGTCTGCGCTCGTAGATCATCCCCACCAAGAGGAACAGTGCGCCGGTGGTGATGCCGTGGTTGAACATCTGAACAACGCCACCCTCGAGTCCCTGTGAAGTCAGCGCGAAGATTCCGAGAACGATGAATCCGAGGTGACTCACCGACGAATAGGCGACGAGCTTCTTCAGGTTCGGCTGCACGATCGCGACGGCGGCACCGTAGACGATGCCGATCACGGCGAGCACCGCCATCACCGGAACGAACTTCAGTGTCGCGTGCGGGAACAACCCCAGGTTGAAGCGAAGCAGCCCGTAGGTGCCCATCTTCAACAAGACGCCTGCCAGCATCACCGATCCTGCAGTCGGTGCCTCGACGTGCGCATCTGGCAACCACGTGTGGAATGGGAACATCGGCACCTTGATGGCGAACGCGATGGCGAACGCTGCAAAGAGCCACAGTTCCGTGTGTATCGGCATCTGGAGAGTGAGCCAGCCGAGGTAGTCGAAGCTGACCATCCCGCCGTTCTGGTGGGCGTACATCAACGCCATCGCGATGATCCCCGCCAGCATCAACGCGGATCCGAACGCCGTGAACAGGAAGAACTTCACCGCCGCGTAGATGCGACGCTCCGAGCCCCACACACCGATGATGAAGTACATGGGGATGAGGATGACCTCGAAGAACACGAAGAACATGAACATGTCGAGGCTGAGGAAGACGCCCATCAGCCCGCCTTCGAGGAGCAGGTTGAACACCACGAACTGCTTCACCCGCTTCGAGATCGACGTGGACGCGGCGAGAGAGATCGGCATCAGAATCGCGGTCAGCACGATCATCAGCAGAGAGATTCCGTCCACACCCAAGTGCCACGAGATGCCCCACGGCGAGTACCAGGGGACGTTCTCGACGAACTGGAAGCCGGCCTCACCGGTCTTGAACACGAAGAAGAGGTAGCCGGCGAGAGCGACCGGCAACAGGCTCAACGCGATGCCGACCGGGAGGAACAGCTCCTTTCGACGTGAAGGCAGCAGGGCGACGATGACCGCCGCCGCAAACGGCAGCAGGATCAATACGGTGAGAATCGGGAAGTCCACTCTCACAGCCCTCCTGTGGCGAGGAACCAGATGACGAGACCGACGACCCCCGCAGCGATCGACAACGCGTAGCTGCGCACGAACCCGTTTTGGAGCGGGCGAAGGGCGGCACCAATGCGGCGTACGACGGTTCCGACCCCGATGACGGCGCCATCGATGACCTTCTTGTCGAGCACAAACGCCGACCAGGCCGCCAGGAGCTTGCCAGGCGCGACGACGAGCGTTCCGTAGACATCATCCACGTAGTAGGCATGCCCCATGCGTCGCCACAGCGACGGGAGGCCGGCAGTCCACGCCTCCTCTGCGGCATCCCGCCTGCTGTATAGCCTCCATGCGACCACGATCCCGATGAGCGCCACCACCACGGAGATCGCGGCCAGGAGCCACACCGTGGCGCCGGACGGCCCGGAGGTGAGGTGCTCGAACGATGGCTCGAGGAAGTGCTCGAGTCCGGCCCTGAACGGAGTGTTGATCAATCCTCCGACCGTGGCGAGTGCGGCAAGCACCATGAGCGGAACCGTCATGACCTTCGGTGCCTCGTGGGGGTGCACACCGTCGTCCCAGCGTGGCTCCCCGAGGAAGGTGAGCACGAACCATCGTGTCATGTAGAAGGCGGTCAGGCCGGCGGTTATGAGACCGATCGCCCACAGGACCACCCACCAGCCGCCCCGACCGAACGTCGACGCGAGGATCTCATCCTTGGACCAGAACCCGGCGAACGGAGGGATTCCGGAGATGGCGAGTGTCGCAACCGCCATGGTGATGCCCGTGGTCTTCATCTTGGACCACAGCCCACCCATCTTCATGATGTCCTGCTCGTCGGCCATTCCGTGGATCACCGCACCCGCACCAAGGAACAGCAGCGCCTTGAAGAACGCGTGGGTCATGAGGTGGAATACACCGGCGACGTAGGCGGCGGAGCCGACACCGAGGAACATATAGCCGAGCTGACTGATCGTCGAGTAGGCGAGTATTCGCTTGATGTCGGTCTGCGCCATGGCGATCGTCGCCGCGTAGAAGGCGGTGAGGGCACCGATGGTCGCGACCACGATCGACGCCGTATCCGACAGTGCGTAGATGGACGAGGTCCGAGCGATCATGAACACGCCCGCGGTCACCATTGTTGCGGCATGGATGAGAGCCGACACCGGAGTCGGGCCCTCCATGGCGTCAGGCAGCCAGACGTACAGTGGAAGCTGCGCCGACTTGCCGGTTGCACCGACGAGGAGCAACAACCCGACGGCGGTGGCAGCCCCTGCACCGAGCAGCTTGCCGGGATCGTTGAGGACCGTCGTGTACGACAGTGTCCCGAACGTCGAGAAGATGATCATCAGGCCGATGAGGAACCCGAAGTCTCCGATCCTGTTGACGATGAAGGCCTTCTTGCCGGCTGCGGCAGCGCTCGGACGGACGTACCAGAACGAGATCAGCAAGTACGAACAGAGCCCGACCAGTTCCCATCCGACGAACAGGACACCGAAGTTGTTGGCGAGCACCAGGGTGAGCATCGACGTCGCAAACAGGTTCAAGTAGACGAAGAAGCGGGTGAACCTCTCGTCGCCGTGCATGTAGCCGATGGAGTAGATGTGAATGAGTGCGCCAACTCCGGAAACGACCAGCACCATGAGCGCGGACAGCGGGTCCCACAGCAGCTCGGCGCTGGCGCCAAGCGCCGGAATCCAATCGAACACGTGCACAACGTGCGCTTCGGCGGTCCCCTGGAAGAGTGGAATCGCGGCGATCAGACCGATGAGGAATGACAGACCGATCATCGATGATGCCACCCACCCCGCGATCGGCTCGCCGATTCTGCGCCCGACGAAGTGCAGCACCACGGCGCCGATCGCCGGGAGGAGGATGATGAGCCAGATGTTGCGGATGAAGAACTCGCTCATCGTCATCCCTTCAACTCGTTGAACTCATCGACCGACGCGGTCTCGCTGTTGCGGAAGACGGCCACGATGATCGCCAGCCCGACAACAACCTCGGCGGCGGCGACCACGAGCACAAAGAACACGGCAAGCTGCCCGGTCAGATCTCGGAGCTCCTGACCGGCGGCGATGAATGTCAGGTTCACTGCGTTCAACATCAGCTCGATACACATGAACATCACGACAGCGTTCCGGCGCACGAGGATGCCGACCGCTCCGATGCCGAACAACACCGCTGCGAGGGTCATGTACCAGCCTGCGGTGACGGTCATTCCCGCTCCTTCCTCTTCGCCGGGAAGTAGGCGAGCGCGATGGCACCGACCGCCGCGACGATGAGCAGCAGCGACGTGGCTTCGAATGGCAGCACCCAGTTGGTGAAGAGCCCCTCACCGATCGCTTCTGCACTCCCCACAGGGGCCTCGGCGAGGTTCGAGATACCGGTGACCCACGACCATTCGTTGCCTACGATGACCGCCACGACACCACCCAGCACAACGAACCCGAGCACGAACATCAGGGGCCGTTGCCACGGGATGTGTTCCTTGAGGTCTTCCGACCGATCGACACCGATGAGCATGATCACGAACAGGAACAGGGTCATCACCGCGCCCGCGTACACGATCACCTGCACGGCGGCGACGAAGTAGGCCGACTGCACGACGTAGAAGACGGCGAGCGACAGCATCGTGAGGATCAGCCCCATCGCCGACCGCACCGGGTTCTTGGCGAGAACCACCGAAAGGGCACCCACGATCGCCAGTGAACCGAACAGGTAGAAGAGCACCAGTTCGGTCATGACTCGTCCTCCGACGATTGGCCCTTCTCAGGGAGCCGCTCCTTGCCGGCCCTGGGGGTCCAGCTGACGACTCCCTCGTAGGCCGCACGCCCGGATGGAGCCGTTGCCCGCATCCATCCATCGCCTTCAGTCAGCTCCTCGAAGTCTGCGAACTTGTCCTCGGCGACCATGTGATTCGGGGTGCCATCCTCCTGGACCAGCAGCTCCTTCTTCGTGTAGATCGCGTCCTGCCGGTCGGTCACCGACATCTCGAAGAGTTGCGTCATGGTGATCGCCTCGGTTGGGCACGCCTCCACGCAGAGCCCGCAGAAGATGCAGCGAAGCATGTTGATGTCGTAGACGAACCCGTACCGTTCCCCAGGGCTCACCGGCGCGTCGGGCGGGTTGTCGGCGCCACGGACGTAAATGCAGTGCGCAGGGCACGCGCCGGCACACAGCTCACACCCGATGCACTTCTCGGTGCCGTCCGGGTACCGGTTGAGCTGGTGGCGGCCGTGGAATCGTTGTGGCTTCTCACGGAACTCCTCCGGATAGCGCTCGGTGACCAGACCGTCTCTGAAGACGGTCCTGACCCCGATGCCGAAGGTGACCTTGAGGCCTCTGATGAACTCGGAGATCATGCCCATGGCAATCCAAACTGCCGGAGACCGATGACGATCGTGACGAACACGAGCCAGGCAAGTGCCGCGGGGATCAACCCCTTCCAACCGAGGACCATCAGCCGGTCGTACCTGATTCGTGGCATCGTCGCCCGTACCCACATGAACACGAACAGGACGGCGATCGTCTTGAGGAAGAAGTAGAGAATCGGCAACAGGGCGGAGATCCAGCTGGGGATGCTCCCGTCGAACGTCGGGCCGTTCCACCCGCCGAGGAACAGCGTGCTGATGAGCGCCGACATGTTGAACATGTTGATGTACTCGGCGAGGAAGAACCACGCGAAACGCATGCCGGAGTACTCGGTGTGGAACCCCCCGACGAGTTCCTGTTCGGCTTCGACCATGTCGAACGGTGCGCGGTTGGTCTCGGCGATGCCGGCGATGAAGAAGATCACGAACGACACGAACATCGGGATGATGTTCCACCGGGGAATCAGCATCAGGATCGGCCACCCGAACAGGTCGGCGTACGATCCCGACTGAGACGCAACAATCTGTTGGATCGAGAGACTGCCCGAGTAGAACACGACAGGCACGAGCGCGAGTCCGATGGCAGCTTCGTAGGAAATGGCCTGGGCGGTTGCACGCACGGCGCCGAGCAACGGGTACTTCGACCCGGACGACCACCCCGCCAGCACGATCGCGTACACGGCGACCGATGAGAGAGCGAGGATGTAGAGCAGTCCAATGTTCAGGTCGGTTCCCTGGAGACTGATCGTCCGTTCGATGCCGCCGAGCGTCACCGTGAAGGCGGGACCGATCGGAATCACCAGGAAGATCATGAACGCCGGGATCAGCGCGATGACCGGTGCGAGGATGTAGAGACCAAACTCGGCCTTGCGAGGCGTGATGGGTTCTTTGAAGAACAGCTTCAACCCGTCGGCGACCGTCTGAAGCACCCCGAACGGCCCTGCACGGAACGGACCGATCCGGTTCTGCATGTCTGCGACGACCTTCCGCTCCGTCCAGACGAGCAACAGCACGACGACCATGAGCATCGCGAAGATGGCAACGACCTTGACCGTGGCGATCCCGATATCCCACCAGTCCATCAGCCATCCACCCCCTTCCGCACCGTCACCTCGAGCGACCTACCGAGTGGCGGCACTCCAGGTTGGTTGAACGGCACGTATACGACCCCCTTGACGAGTGAGGCGTCGATTGTGGCCGTCATGGATGCGGTGCCCGACACGGTCTCGACCGTCACCTCGTCTCCCTCTTCGACCCCGAGTTCGGCGGCGTCTGCCGGGTGCAAATGGGCCTTGGCGCCAGAGGCGAGATGATGAAGCGATAGCGAGTGCTGCATCTCGACACCGTCGTCATACAGCGTTCGCGCATAGTGGAGGACGAAGGGAGCCGACACTGATCCAACGCTGTGGTCGACCGGCTGATAGCGCAGCGGTTGGTCGGCCTCGCTTCGTGGGACCACAACACCGTCGCCACGCAGATCCCCCCATCCGAGACCCCGGTAGGCCGGTGCGACACGAGCGATCTCGGCGCTCACGGAGGCGGCATCCTCGAAACCCATGGGAGTTCCCATGCGATGAGCGATCTGTTCGAGAGTCGACCAGTCGGCCTGGGTCTGCCCGGGCCCTGCAACGATGCGGGCCACCTTCTGCACGCGACCTTCGAGGTTCGTCGTGGTTCCTTCCTTCTCGGCGAACGCCTCGGCAGGAAACACGACATCGGCCCGTGAGGACGAGTCGGTGAGGAACAGATCGAGCGCGACCACGAACTCGGCAGCGTCGAAAGCGCGTGCAGCGAGTGCCCCGTCCGGAACGTCGCGAACCGGATCCGCGCCCACCATCACCAATGCTCTCAGCTCCCCACCTTCGAGTCCTTCGAGGATACCTCTGGCACCCCGGCCCTCATGGTCGGGAACGGCGCCAAACACGGCCTCGAACGAGGCGACCTGGTCCGGGTCATCGAGGGCGACTCTTCCGGGAAGGAGCCCGGGAGCCATGCCCATGTCGAGCGCCCCGTAGACGTTCGAACGGCGAGCGAAGGGCAGCACTTTCGCCTCTGGAAGGGTCGACACGAACGCGGCGACGGATTCGGCGAGTCTCGGATCTTCGGTCACACCGGTGCGTCCCACAATCGCGACAACCGGTCCCCCTTCGAGCACCGCCCGAGCGGCGGCGTACTCGCCTTCACTTGCAGCGAGGCCCCGAAGCACATCAGGTCCCTGCCCGGGCCGGTAGGTGATCTTGTGTGTCGTGCAGTCGTCGAGCCCGGTGGCTCGTGGATGCACGACGACCAGCTTCACGCCTCGCTTCTGCGCCGCTTGACGGACCCGGAGGTACAGCGTGCCCGACTCTTCCTTCAGATCGGGTCCCCACACGAAGATGGATCCTGCGGTGTCGAGATCCGCGATGGTCGCCTTGCGGTCGACCGCTGCGAGCAGGCGGGGGTTCAAACCGTCGTCCATCTGGGCGTCGACGTGGTTGGAGCCGATGACCGAGCGCATGAATTTCGAGAAGGCGTAGGCATCTTCGTTGGTGCCACGAGCGCCGCCCAATCCGGCGACGGCGGCTCCTCCGGACGCGTCCACGATCTCCTGCAGCCGTCGCGCGGTCAGGTCGAGAGCTTCGGCCCACTCCGCCTCCCTGAACGTTCCGTCCTCGTTCTTGATCAGCGGAACGCGCAGGCGATCTTTCGATCCGATGTACTCGAAGCCGAAGCGGCACTTGTCGCTGAGCCACCCTTGGTTCGTAGCATCGTTGTCAACGCCGGTGAAGCGAAGGACGTCGTTCTGGCTCGCGTCGATCTCGATGCTCTCTCCGGCGGAACACTGATGGCAGGTCGACTCGGCCTTCTTGAGGTCCCACGGCCGCGCCCTGAACCGGTACGGCACTGCGGTGAGCGCACCGACCGGGCAGATTTGCACGGTGTTGCCTGAGAAGTACGAGGAGAACGGTTCATCGGGGAACGTCGCGATCTGCGTGGTGTTGCCTCGAGCAGCGAACTCGATGAGCGGATCGCCTGCGACTTCGTCGGCGAAGCGAACGCAGCGGGCGCAGAGGATGCAGCGCTCCCGATCGAGGAGAACGAGATCGGATATGGGGATCGGCTTCTCGTAGTGTCGCTTCTCTTCCACGAAACGGCTTTCACCGGGTCCGTACCCAACAGTCTGATCCTGAAGCGGACACTCGCCTCCCTTGTCGCATACGGGGCAGTCGAGTGGGTGGTTGATGAGCAGGAACTCGAGCACGCCCTCCTGCGCCTTCTTGACAACAGGAGTCGTGGTGTGGACCACCTGTCCGTCGGCGGCGA
>CAZWHZ010000049.1:0-12198 GCA_964633745.1 uncultured Acidimicrobiia bacterium | reverse complement strand
AGAACCCCGCAACCCGCACCTTGGAGGCAACCAGATCCAGATCGGCGTCCGGTTCGACAATCAGGGGTGAGTTCGAGCCCAGTTCCAGCGAGATCTTCTTGCGCGGTGCCTGTGCCGGGATACGCCAGCCCACGGCAGGGCTCCCCGTGAATGTGACCAGCGCCGGAATCGGGTTGGTGATCAGCGGCTCACCGACCTCCTTGCCGGAACCTGTCACGACCGACACCCAGTCGGCGGGCATACCGGCTTCGATCAGCAACTCGACGAGCATGATCGAGGAGAACGGCGTCGAGGATGCCGGCTTGAGAACGACAGGACATCCTGCCGCGATTGCCGGAGCGAGCTTGTGGGCAACGAGATTCAGCGGGAAGTTGAATGGCGTGATGGCGGCTACCACCCCGATCGGAACGCGCAAAGCGAACGCGAGTCGCCCAAACCCCGACTGGGAAGCGTCCATCGGAATCATCTCGCCGGTGAGCTTCCTGGCCTCGGCGGCAGCGAAGGTCAGTGTGTCGACGCAGCGGCCTGCTTCGGCACGGGCCGTGCGAATCGGCTTGCCCGCTTCGAGTGCGATCGTGTGGCCGAAGTCGTCGATTCGCCCGGAGACGAGCCTCGCGGCCCTCTCGAGCACCTCCGCTCTGCGGTACTGAGGGAAGTCCTCCCTGGCCAACGCGACGGCCGCCGCCTCGCAGGCGGTCACGACGGTCGCGGCATCGCATGCTGGAACGAGCCCGATCACCTCGTTCGAGTAGGGGTTGGTGACCTCAATGGATCGACCAGTAGTGATTCGTGTGCCGGCGACACGCACCGGTGTCTGCTCCATTCCGCCTCCTTGTCGTCTTGAGGATATCTCCCGACCGGAGGGGCTGCCCTAGATCGGTGCGGGTGGCCAGAAGTACCCGTGCCATAGCGCCGAGCCGGTGGTAGCACGACCGGTATCGATCTTCGATCGTCAGACCCGAGAAAGCCCGTCCGGATGGCAGCAAAGCCCGTTCCGTTGAAGGTCATCGTCACGGGGTCACTTGCACTCACCTCCCGCGGCGACCCGCCGGATCCGGGTGCGCTCGTACGAACGGCGCTGCCGTCCGGATCAGTTGTTCTGCTCGATCTTGTGACGATTCTCGGATGCCGTGACAGCGACTCGAGTGACGACAACGGCGACGAGGATCGAAATCAGGATCAACAGCCAGGGGTTGATCCTGCGGGTGTTCATGCTGTCCTCCTCTCCTCGAAACTACCCGTTCTGAGGAAGAAGTCCGTTCAGTTCGCCTCGCGCATGCGCATAGCGGCGAGGGTGACCGTCTCGACGAATCCGAGTGACAGTGCGAGACGCCGTGAGCCGGTGTTGTCCCACGTGCATCGATACAGCGGGAGACGACCCCGCTCAAAGATGTCTGCGCAGAGGACCGAGACGGCAGCACTCCCCCACCCTCGCCCCCTGAACTCCGGGTGAGTGGCGATGGCGATGTCGGCGAACTCCTCGCCGTACTCGAAGGAACGTTCACTCGCGTAGGCGCCGATCCTGCCCTGAGGGTCCACCAGCGCGACGATGCGTGGGTCGAGGTGATCGAGATCTAGGTCTGCCTCGTCGGCGTCGTCCGGCCCCACCGCCGCCACCAGGTCACCGATACGGGCCCGATGGGTCGCATCCCCGCGATCGAGCACCGACACACTCGCACCTTCCGGGAGATCGACGGAACGCAACATCGAGAGGTCGATCAGGTGGAGCCAACCTCCTCCTTCGAACTCGAATCCCCGGGTCTTCGCCCAGCCGGCGAGTTCCGAAGGGGGGAACGACTGCGTGGCATCGGCCAACGATCGTACGAGGTCGGCCACGGCAGGATCGCAGTACACGACAGTGTGCACACCGATCCGGTAGGCGGACGCGCGATTGGTTCCTTCTCGGTCTTCGACAGGGGCAATCGTGGTACCTGATGAGTCGAAGAGAGACGGTTCGACATTCCCGTACCGGGCCATGCCCGCGCGATAGCGCCGCTGGATCTCGTGGAATCGCATCGGACGAGATTACCGGGACCTGATATCTTGCGGCCGCAAATTGCGGGAGTCTCTCCCGGCTGCCGGCATACCTGCAGCGTTCGGCGAAACGCCCAGTTGCGAAGCGACCGCGACCTCACAACCGCGTTGCGCGGCCCCGAGTCCTGCGTTGGAGATTCGACCTCAGTGCTCGGACGTCTGGATTGCCTTCACCGACTCGGCCACATCGCGACCCTGGACCCGGAGAGGGCTGCTGCCCGACAGGTCGATGGCCGCAGTCAGGCTCTGTTCGCCCCATGCGGCCAAGAGGTGCTCCCTGTGGACAGTCCTTCCCGGTAGGTGGGCGAAAGTAGTCGTACTCACCGACACCTGCGACGACGTGGATCTGATCGGAATCGATCTGATTGCTGCATCCTGTCCGATTAGAGCGCAAGTGGCAGAATGCGTGTCATGGCTCTTCCGGTCCATGATCTCGACGGCCTCGAAGGCGACTGGCACCTGGAAGGCGAGATTCTCGGCAGACCACTGGTCCAAGAGGTGGTGGTCGAGTGGGTACTCGGCGGCGCCTACATTCGGATGCACTACCTCCCGTCTACGGTCACCCCACTGACCGACGAGCCGTACGAGGCTGTCGCGTACATCGGGTGGAATCCAGAAGGGCAAGGACACATCGTGATGTTCCTGTTCGACACCTTCGGCGCCGCATACTCCTCACCTGGCGTCGGGAGCGCGCTCGACGGGGGTGGTGTCCGCTTCGGTTTCGACTACCCCCAGGGCGGCTTCGTGACCGATCTGATTCCCACGGACGACGGCTGGCGCATCGAGCAGTTCTCTCAAGAGGAGAGTCGGCTCGTTCCTTTCGGCGTCAAGCACCTCTCCCGAACCCAGGAGGGTCGCTTTCCGATCCCCTGATCCCTGGGTTCGCAGCACGGGCGTCAGAACGGCAGCTTCGTTCCGATACCTGCCTCGCGGGCGCGCCGGACGACCTCTGGCGCGACGGCCATGTCGTCGAGCGCAAGACCCAGGTTGATGGCGATGATCCGTTCGTCGTCCCGCTCACGAGCGGGACGAGTACCGATCACGATCTCTCCGAGGTCGGCTGTCGGTGCCGGGGTGACCTGGAAGTACCCGAGGCCGCGGTAGTAGGCGAACTGGTCATGATCGTCGGTCGTCACCCGGTCGAACTCGGCGAGAGCCTCACCCGTCCAATAGCTGTCGAAATCGACGGCACTCGCGAAACTCCCCTCGCGAACCCACCCTGCAGGGATCGTGGGGTCGGGAGTATGGAGGATGGGACCGGAGGTGACGACGAGATCCGAGTCGACAACCGCGTCACGCGGAGAGTCGACAGGGACGATGTCGAGGTCGAGTCGCTCGCTCATCTCGGCTACGAATCGGTCCCGTGATGCGGGGAAGATGTCGTAGGCGTAGACCCGTCGCAGCTGGAAGAGGTGGGCGAGGGCTTCCAGATTGGTTCTGCCCTGCACTCCGCAGGCGAGGATGCCCGCCGTCTCGCTGTCTGGTCGAGCGAGGTACTTGGCGGCGAGGCCGGTGGCGCCGCCGGTTCGCACGCCGGTGATCCACGTGCAGTCCATCACCGCGGTCGGTAAGCCTGTGTCGGCGTCGTTGAGGATGAGGAGGCCGCTGATATAGGGCAGCCCACGCTCCTGGTTGGCCGGGTAGCCGCTCACCCACTTGATGCCGGCCGACTCGAGCGAAGGGATGTAGGCGGGCATGGCATGAATGAACGCGTCAGGCCGGGTGTGGATACCGGGTTTGGGTGGCATCTCGACCCGTCCTTGTCCCTTTTCCCGAAAAGCTTGTTCGAGCAGGTCGATGACGGTTCCCATATCGAGACCGACGGACTCGACGTCTGCTCGTGACAGGTACAGCAGTGAATCGCTCATGCAGCGACTCTACCGGCCTTGAAAGCGCGCCTCCGACCGTTCACTCGCTGTAGGTGATGACCGAAGCGTCCCAATGCTGCAAAGGCCCGACGCCACCTCGAGGAAGGCTCCCAGCGGATCGCAGAT
The DNA here is from genome assembly GCA_964633745.1 of uncultured Acidimicrobiia bacterium. Lineage (GTDB taxonomy): Bacteria > Actinomycetota > Acidimicrobiia > Spongiisociales > UBA4744 > CAYLHS01. Next base: position 8,170 of record CAZWHZ010000049.1, on the reverse strand, counting down.
CCCCACGACCGACAGTCCTACCTCGAAATCCCCCCGCACTCCCAAGAACTGGCCGCGGCGCTTCCCGACTGACAGGTTGCCGGGTCCCGCTGTGTCCTGATCGACAGACGGCGAGCAATCATCACAGAGGTTTACGGGCCTGCGTCGACTCTCAGGCGCTCCCAAGGAGAGCTCTCGCTTCGGCGAGCTCAGGCTGGTCAAATCCTTCCGAGAACGTCGCGTAGAGGGTGGCCATCTCGTCTCTCTCTCCAGCGTTTCCCGAAAGTCTCGCGAGTCCCACGAGTGCTCCCAGTTCCGTGAGTCGGGCACCGATCATACGGGCACCCCGTCGGGCTGCACGGTAGGAGCCTTCGGCGGCCACCGTCTCCTGGAGCGCGACGAGGATGTCACCCCTGAGAATGCGGAACTCCGGGTAGAAGCTCTCGACTCCAACGAGTTCGACCGCCTCGTCCACAAGCTCCAATGCCCGTTCCGGTCTTCCTGCGAGGAAGAACCCCTGTGCCCGTACCGCCTGAAGCGGAGCCCAGAACACCGGAGGAGTCGTCAATCCCTTGTACAGGTCGGTTCCGGCCTCGGTCATCTCCAAACCCTCTTGAGCTGCTCCGAGCCCGCAGTCGGCCACTCCATGCAGCACGGAGGCAAGCGCCCTCCATACTGGGTAGTCGTTCTGACGTGCGACGGAGTCGAGTTCGATCGCCAGCTCCCGAACCTCCCGGAATCTGCTGCGTCCAAGCTGGAGGTAACCGAAGTGGTAGAGCCCGTAGGCAACGCTGAACGGGTGCTCCAGTTCGCGTGCCAGCGCCAATCCGTCGGTGGCCCTCCCTATTGCCCATTCTGGCCTGCCGAATTGCATCCATAGGATCGCCGCTGCCATGCGCGCCACTACTCCCGGATTCGATCCGAGTCGGAAGCGTCCGGCGCCATGAATCTTCGGGTCGAACAGCTCGATGGCACGCTCGAAGTGATCAAGCGCATCCTGGAGCCCTTCAATGAACGTGGTTGCTCCGACGACAACGTGTCCTTCGATCATCACCCCTGTGTCGCCCTCGCGTCGACCCATGTCCAGCAACGCGTGCCCCATGGCCGAGGCAGACTCCATGTCAGCTACGTTCAGGTAGTAGGTGGCGAGCGACCGCATGACCGGTACTCGGCTCGTCAGGTCGTCCCCGGTCGAGGAGAGGGCCAGGGCCCGCTGGAACTGTTCCTCTACTTCGACGGTGAAACCACCCGTTGCCATGAGTGAGCGGGCGAGACTGGTTCGGAGCGACATTTCCTCCGCATCTCGCTCGGCAGACGGTTCGGTCTGCAGCAGCACCGTCAGAAGATCCGAGACGAGCTCGACGGCAGCGTGGTACCAACCGCGTGAGTCGGTTAGTGCCCACAGCCCATCCAGCATCAGATTCAGCGTGTCCAGGTCACCAGCCTCCACCCAGAAGCGCCAGGCCGAACGCAGGTTGTCGATGTCTGTCAGCAGGCTCGCGAGGGCGACGTCATGGTCCCCTGCGCGCAGCGCATCACCGAGTCGGGCAGCATGGTCAGAGAAGAAGCGAGCGTGGGCCACCCGAACCGCTGTCTCGATATCGGGGGTCGCCGCGAGTCGGCCGGCTGCGTACTCCCTGATGGTCCTGAGCATGGAGAATCTACGGGATCCGTCTGTATCTGTACCACGTATGAGGCTCTTGGTCACAAGGGATCCCACTACCTCGACTGAGTCGATGTCGCCGTAGACCTGGCCAACAACCGCCTCGATTGCTTCGAGTCGTGCGCCGGAGAACACGGACATCAGCTCGAATACGCGACACTCGTCCGTGTCGAGCAGCTCGTAGCTCCACTCGATGGTGTTGTGCAGGGTTCGTTGTCGATCGGGAAGATCGCGCGCCCCGTGTCCCAGCACGTCGATCCTCGTGCGGAGCCTGGCCCGCAGATCGGAAGCGCTGAACACCGCTAGCCGGGCGGCCGCCAGCTCGATCGCCAGCGGGAGTCCGTCCAGGTCCATGGTGATGTCAGCAACGGATCTCGCGTTCTCCGGTGTCAACGTGAAGCCCGACTGCACGGATCTCGCTCGATCGACGAAGAGCTGAACCGCCTCCGACTGGGCGATCTCCACGGGTTGTGCGAGTGGCCCGGGTAGCGACAGTGTTGGCACCGGGAACACCCTCTCGCCCCTGACCCGAAGCGTTTCACGACTCGTGACCACTATCTCGAGGTCGGGGCAGAACTGCAACAACTCGACGACACCTACCCCGGCTGCGGTCACTTGCTCGAAGTTGTCGAGCACCACCAGCCGGGCTCCTTCCCTGAGCTTGGCCTTCAACACCTGTAGTGGGGATCCCTCCCGTGCGCCGGCGAGGCCGAGGTCGCGGATGACGGCCTCGAACGCTCCGTCCGCATCCCGTTCGGCCGACAAGTCGACGAAGTAGACACCGTCGGGGTACGCCTCTACGAGCTCAGCCGCGAGCTGGAGTGCGAGCCGGGTCTTTCCCGTACCACCTGGACCGCTGAGTGTCAGGAGCCTCACACCGGGTGTTGTCAGGATCGACCGTGCCCTTTCGAGCTCTGTTTCGCGCCCCAGGAACTCGGAGACCTGGATAGGGAGGTTGTTCGGCGTCCGATCGAGAGTGCCGAGCGGAGGGAAGTCCGCCGGCAGATCCGAGGCAACCAGCTGGAACAGCTGCTCGGGTTCTCGCAGGTCCTTGAGCCGGTGGGTCCCCAGACCTCGAAGTCCCACGCCTTCCGCGAGTGTGCCCTCAGCGAACTGGGCTGCGGCGGCTGAGAGCAGCACTTGGCCACCGTGCCCTGCAGCCATGATTCGGGCGGCCCGGTTCACGGCGGTTCCGTAGTAGTCGCCTTCTCTCGGCTCCGCGTCTCCGATGTGCACCCCCATCCGTACCCGAAGGGGCTCGTCGACGGGCCACTCGGCGCTGTGCAGCGCTCTCTGAGCGGCGACGCAGGCGCCGACACAATCGGGGACGCGTGCAAAGGTGGCCATCAGCCCATCACCGGTGGTCTTCACCACGCTGCCACTGCTCGTCACGACCGCTTCGCGCAGGATCATGTCGTGGAGAGCAAGTGCCGGTCCCATCGTCTCCGGGTAACGCTCCCAGAGGCGAGTGCTCGCCTCTAGATCCGTGAACAGAAAGACGAGCATGGCCGCCATGCTAGATGCAAGGGGTGAGTTGCGAGCGTCGGTCGGCAGCGCGTTCACCCGAGAGGAGTAGGGCCTATCGAGCACAGGTGGTGGACGAGCGAGCCTGACTTCCATCGGTTGCACCACTCGGCGGTGTTGATTCGAACCGTGACTGAGGATCCTCCGATTCCGGCCTGTAGGCAGCACGAGCCGGTAGTGTCGTAACGCGCTATTGCGGAGCCCCCGTGACCACCACAAGATTTGTCTTCCTCGCAGACACGCAACTCGGGGCTTATGCCACGTTCAGCGGTCTATCCGAAGAAGAGGCCGCTGCGTTCTTGGATCGCGACATGCGCGTCTCGAGCGTCCCACGGGTCGACGGCCACGAGTGGGACGCCATCAGATACCGCGCGGCCATCGACGCCGTCAACGCCCTCGACCCGAGTTTCGTCGTGATCGGCGGTGACATGATCGACGATGCTTCGTCCCAGGAGCAACTGGATGAACTACTCAGGATCAGCGCCCATCTCAACCCTTCGATCCAGGTGCACTGGGTACCCGGCAACCATGACATCGCGCCGGACTCGGTAGCTCCGACCAACGAGAGCATCGATCGTTACCGGCAGGTGTTCGGACCGGACTTCTACTCGTTCGGCGCGAATGGAACCCGCTTCATCGTCATGAACACTGTCGTCTTCGACCAGCCTCAGAACGTTCCGGATCACCTCGAGCACCAATTCGCGTTCCTCGAAGAAGAGCTGAACGGAGCCGAGGGCGCCGACCACATAGTCCTCTTCGGTCATCATCCGCTCTTCGTCGACAACGCCAACGAGGCCGACAGCTATTGGAACATCCCGCGAGAACGGCGGGTGAGGTTGCTTCGATTGATCCATGAACACGGGGTGGAGATCGCGTTCGCCGGCCACCTCCACAGGAACGCAGAAGCTCGCGACGGGGACTTCACCATGGTGACGTCGGGTCCGGTCGGATATCCGCTCGGCTACGACTCTTCAGGTCTACGGGTTGTGGACATAGAACCTGACCGCATTACCCACGAGTATCACCCTCTCCAAATACCCGACCGCCCGACCAAGGAGGCTGAGTGAAGCCGGTGATCCTGACAGTTGACGATGACAGCCTCGTTTTGGAGGCGATCAGGCGGGACCTACGAGCGTCCTATGCGGAGGACTATCAGATCGTCTCCGCGGGCTCAGGCTCGGAGGCCCTGGACACACTGACGAGCATCCAGGGGCGCGGAGGAGTTGCTGCCTTGTTTCTGGTCGACCAGCGCATGCCGGAAATGACAGGTACCGAGTTCATCCGACACGCACGCGAACTCTTCCCTGACGCCAAGCGAGTGCTGCTTACCGCGTACGCGGACACAGAAGCCGCCATCGACGCGATCAACGTTGTGGATCTGGATCACTACCTGATGAAGCCGTGGGATCCTCCGGAGCAACACCTCTACCCGGTTCTGGACGACCTCCTGGATGACTGGAGAGCCAATGTCCCGGCCCCCTTCGACGGCGTTCGTGTCGCCGGCACCACATGGTCGCCGCACACCCACACAATCAAGGACTTCCTTGCCCTCAACCACGTGCCCTATCGCTTCCTCGACATAGAGCGGGAGCCTGGTGCAGCCGAGATGGTGGAGGCGTCAGGTGGAACGATACCCGTCGTGTTCTTCCCGGATGGAACCGTGCTCGTCGACCCCGACAGAAGAATGCTTGCCGAACATGTGGGGCTCAAGACGGAAGCGACGAGCCGCTTCTACGACCTCATCATCATCGGCGGAGGACCCGCAGGACTCGCCGCTGCCGTATACGGAGCATCGGAAGGACTCCGAACGGTGATGATCGAGCAGCAAGCCCCAGGGGGGCAGGCGGGTACGAGCGCCAGGATCGAGAACTACCTTGGGTTCCCGTCGGGCATCAGCGGTGGCGATCTCGCCCGACGGGCGGTTACGCAGGCCATCCGGCTCGGGGCGGAGATTCTCGCCGATACGGTGACGAGTCTCGGAGTTGACGGCTCGGTGAAAACGGTGGGTCTGGAGAGCGGTGGCGAGCTGCAGAGTCACGCCGTTCTTGTCGCCACAGGCATGACCGTGCGGCGCCTCGCCGTGCCCGGATATGAACGGTTCGAAGGAGCCGGCGTCTACTACGGAGCCTCGGTCTCAGAGGCAACGACCTACCAGGGAGGGAGCGTCTTCGTAGTCGGCGGTGGAAACTCGGCCGGGCAGGCGGCCATGATGTTCTCCAAGTTCGCCGCACGCGTCACACTGATCGTGCGAGGCGAATCGCTGGGAGCGAAGATGTCCCAGTACCTCGTCGATCAGATCGCCTCACGAGAGAACATCGAGGTGCTCTCCAGCACTCAAGTGGTCGAGGTCCTCGGAGAACAGAAGGTCGAGAGGATCAAACTCAAGACAGGAACGGACATCAATGAGCGCGACGCATCAGGGATCTTCATCTTCATCGGGGCTGTGCCACACTCGGCGTTCCTCGAGGGGGTCGTAGAGCGCAACGATCGCGGCTTCATCTACACGGGTCCCGACATCTTCCTCGGTGGCACCAAGCCTGCGACGTGGACGGTCGACCGGGATCCCCTCCTCCTCGAAACCAGCGTGCCCGGGGTCTTCGCAGCAGGGGATGTCCGCCACGGCGTCGTCCGAAGGGTCGCATCGGCCGTTGGCCAGGGATCGATCTCCGTCTCGATGGTGCACAAGTACCTTGACACGGTCTGAGCGCACCGAGGGTCTACGAGCCGTCCCACTCTTCGCGACGCTCGCACAAGAGGACCTCGAGCGTCTCGCATCGGGAGTTGAGCAGATAGATCTTCCCGCAGGCTCCCTCCTGTTCGAGGAAGGTGACAAAGGTGATCACGCCTACGTCATCAACGAAGGGGAGATCGACATCGTGAAGATCACCGACGATCGCGAGATGTTGATCGCTCGGCGCGGACCTGGGGAGGTGATCGGCGAGATGGCACTGCTCGATGTCGCGCCCCGTATGGCCACTGCCAGAGCATCGACAGACGCTTCGCTCCTGGCCATCCCGAAAGAGGATCTCGACGACCTCCTGGCGAGTAGTGCTGCTGCGGCACGGGCACTCTTCACCGGCCTGCTGGCCCGATGGCGAGAGACCCAAGGGCGGCTTCGACAGTCGGAACGTATGGCCCAGTTGGGAACGCTCACCGCAGGATTGGCTCACGAGTTGAACAACCCGGCCGCTGCTGTCCAGAGGAGCGCGGGCAGGCTCGGGGAGGCGGTTGAGAGACTGCGTGCTGCTCTCGCGGCCACCTCCACGGTTGCAGTCGCGCATCCGGACCTCAAAGAGCGTCTCCACACCGCACCCCAAGCGCCGCAACGATTGGGGTCGCTCGAAAGAGCCGATCTCGAATCGGAAGTCGAACGCGTCTTGACGGCGCTGGATATTCCGAGACCTTGGGAACTGGCCGAGGGAGTCGCGTCGTCGGGCATGACCGTTGACGCTGTCGAGTCGCTCGTTTCCGACTACGGGGCCGACGCCGCTGTGGTGTTGGAGGCGCTCGTGGCTACGTCCCTGGTTACCGGGTTGATCGGACAGATCGAAGAAGGCGCCTCGAGGATGTCGACGATCGTCGGAGCGCTGAAGTCCTACTCGTATCTCGATCAGGCCCCTCTCCAAGACGTGGACATCCGCAAGGGAATCGAAGACACCCTCGTCATCCTTGAACACAAGCTCAAAGGCATACAGGTGGGCCTCGACTTGGAGGACATCCCGGCCATCACGGCTCACGGAAGTGAACTCAACCAGGTGTGGACGAACCTCCTCGACAACGCTGCCGATGCAGTCTCGGACACGCCCGATGCGAAGATCACGGTCAGCGGACGGGTATCGGATGGTGCCGTCGTTGTCGATGTCGAGGACAACGGAGTCGGCATCCCTGAGGACGTACTCCCCCGGGTCTTCGACGCGTTCTTCACCACGAAGCCTCCAGGATCGGGAACGGGGTTGGGGCTCGACATCAGCTACTCGATCGTGGCGCATCGCCACCGAGGTGAGTTGACGGCCGCATCGCGACCCGGCCGCACGGTCTTCACGGTGACCTTGCCAATGAACCAATAGCCCATTGCCCGGAGACAGAGAGTCTTTTCGTTCATCGGCGTGTACACCTGCCAAGACAAGACTTTGGGCCGGCTGCCTGTAGAGCCCGCCATGGCCCGAGGACCGGACCGGTGTTTGCGCCCGAGTGAGCCAACGGGCCCCGCGGGCGTTTCCAACGCTAGCGCCGACCGTTTCACACCGACACGGCGGACCTGAACCCGGCGACCAACGGAACCGGGCCTCAACCAGAGCCAGGTGCACCTCGAAGGAGTCCCAGGCCTCCTTCGAGTCGCACGACCGGAATGTCGAGAATCATGCGCGATGTTGTTGTGCCTGTAGAGAACGATGAACCGTGGACGCACACGCATCGAAGACGGGCACAAGAGGGTTCGTGTCTATCTCGGTGGCGAAGTCATCGCCGACAGCACGGAGGTCAAGCTCGTATGGGAAAGCCCACACTTCCCCGTGTACTACTTCCCAGAACAGGACGTCAGGGTCGAGTTGCTGACCCCACCGGCCAGACCGAGGAATCCCCGAGCCGAGGCCTCGCCGGGACATTCGACGTCAAGAGCGCCGCTCGGATCGCGAAACACGCAGCCTACCGATACCTCGACTCCCCCATCGAGGAACTCCGCCCTCTGATCGCTCGTGTCGAAGGTTTTGTTGCTCGGCTCCGTGCACCACGGCACCCTGTACTGCATCGGGGTGGCGGGGCGCTGAGACCACCCACTAGCCTGAGCTGGGGAATGTGGTGTGATGGATCGAGAGCCGCGTGCTGAGTCCATAGGAGAGCTGATCGGCCGCTTCCGATACGAGGTCGGCGCGTTCGCGGTGGTTGCCCTGATTGCGCTGATCGTCTTCCTCTTCGGGGGTGGATCTGAGCGCACCAAGACGACCCAAGCCACGTCATCGACTACGGCCCCAGTAACCCTCGGTACCACCACACCATCAGACGCCG
>CAZWHZ010000048.1:0-12214 GCA_964633745.1 uncultured Acidimicrobiia bacterium | reverse complement strand
CGTGGGGGAATCTGGCGTGGGGGAATCTGGCGTGGGGGAATCTGGCGTGGGGGAATCTGGCGTGGGGGAACCTGGCGTGGGGGAACCTGGCGTGGGGGAACCTGGCGTGGGGCTCGTTCCTGTGGAACTGATCTGCCGGTAGATACGAGGGCCCGATGCCGAGAGCACAGCATTTCTTACGGCGGTTCATGACCGGGTCTGTCCGGATCTGGGTGCTCATCGGAGTTGTAGCTGGCGCAGCAGCGGCCCTGGCTGTGGTGGCGTCAGGTTTCGCCCCTCTGGACGCTCCGTTTCACCTGCACTGGATAGTGATGGTCCCGGTTGTGTACGCAGGCCAGGTTGCCGTCGTGTCGCTGCAGTTCCGCAAGAATGCTCACGTATTCGCCATGGGGGAGATTCCCCTGGTGGTGGGCCTGTATTTCGTCGATCCCGTTGGTCTGATCGTCGCGCAGGTGATCGGCAACGCGTTGGCGTTGGTGCTGCACCTGCACCAGACGCCGAAGAAGGCAGCGTTCAACCTTGCCATGTTCACGCTCCAGGCCGGGATCGGCATCGTCGTGTTTCGATCGATCCTCGGAGCCGGAGATCCTCTCGGCACCGCCGGATGGATCGGGGCTCTTGTCGCAGTCGCAGCCGGGATCATGATCGCCAGTGTGCTCGTCAACGCGGCGATCTCTCTCTCGGGTGGCGATCTGACACGTCCAGAGCGGATCGACGCTTTCAAGCTACTTGCGGTGTCGTCGCTGATGAACGCAGCTTTGGGGTTGGTGGCGGCCACGGTGATGTGGACCCGGCCTGGCACGGCATGGGCGGCGGTGGTGCCTCCGGTCGCTCTGTATCTCGCCTACCGGGCATACGTAGCGCAGCGCGAGGAGCGACAGCGGATTCAAGGTTTGTACCTTGCGACCCGGGCGCTGCACCAGGCACTGCGCGTCGAGGACGCGATGCTCGCGGCTGTGATGCACGCTCGGTCGATGTTCGACGCTGGACACGCGGAGGTCCGCGTCTTCCCTGCAGGTGTGAGCTTCGAAGGTCTCCTCGCCGCCGCCGGACCGGACGAGCAGATCATCGACCGCATCGAGCCCGACACCGGCAATGCGGCATGGAGTGACGTGTTGAATTCAGGCCAGTCACTGCTCCTCGCGTGTGAGTCTGACCGGCACACCCGACACTCTGCGCATCAGATGGCCGTACCGGTACACGGACCGGGGGAGGTCAACGGTGTGTTGGTGGTGAGCGAACCGATGGGCGACCTGCGGACCTTCACGACCCAGGATCTTCGCATGCTCGAGACGCTGGCGAGCCAGGTCACTGTCTCCCTGGAGAATGGACGCCTCGAAGATTCCCTCACCAAAGTCACGAAACTCAAAGACGACTTGCGGGACCGGACCTTGCACGACATCCTCACTGGACTGGCCAACCGGGCCCTCCTGTGGGAACGGCTCAGCGATGTCCTCGAAACTGCCAACTCACGCGACAGACAGTCCGCTGTCTTGGTACTCGACTTGGACGACTTCAAGGCGATCAACGACACGCTCGGTCACGTGGCCGGCGACCAGGTCCTCATCGGTGTTGCCCGCCGTCTCGAAGCCTGCTGTCGTCCCGAAGACATCGTCTCTCGACTTGGCGGCGACGAGTTCGCCATCCTCCTGGACGGTCTCTCAACACCAGGCGATGCGACCATCGTCGCTGCGCGCATTGCCGAGTCTCTCACCGAGCCGCTTGTTGTCGCCGGTCAGAACGTCATCGCCCAGGCGAGTCTGGGAATCGCCCTCGTGGAGGCAAGTCTGAGTCCTGAAGAGCTGATCCATCGGGCCGATCAGGCCATGTACGCGGCCAAGAGCAGACGCAAGGGCTCCTACCAGGTCTTCGAAGAAGGCATCCAGGAGCGGTTGATGGAAGCCTCGATGCTGCGATCAGAGTTTGCAGGGGCCATTGGCCGCGACGAACTCGTCTTGCACTACCAACCCATCGTGGACATCGATACCGGCGACGCTACCGGCGTGGAAGCACTGGTGCGGTGGAACCACCCGCAACGCGGACTCATCTTTCCCGACATGTTCATCCCCGCAGCTGAGGACACCGGACAGATCGTCGCGCTTGGACGTTGGGTGCTACATGAAGCCTGCGGCCAGATGCGCCGGTGGCATGACATGACCGGAACCAGGCCAACCATCTCGGTCAACTTGTCGCCCCGGGAGTTGGAAGAACCAGACATCGTTGACGAAGTGCACCACGCTCTCACCGAATCAGGACTCGACGCCCGATACCTCGTCATCGAGATCACAGAGAACGTCATGCTGCAGCCCTACACCCAGGTTCTCGACCGGCTCAAAGAACTCGGAGTCCGGATTGCTCTGGATGACTTCGGAACCGGATACTCGTCACTCGCCTACCTCGACCAGCTCCCTTTCGACATCGTCAAGATCGACCGGTCCTTCGTGCATGGTGCGGCGCTCCAGCAGCAGTCCCCTCTTGCTCGCCTCGTCGTGCAAATCGGCAACACTCTCGGTATGGAGACAGTGGCCGAGGGCATCGAAACGTACGAAGAGTTGCAGTGGCTTCGCCAGCTCGGATGCCATACAGGCCAGGGCTACCTGTTCGCTCGACCAGCAGACGCCCGAACCATCACACCACTCCTCACGAGGAACATGCTCGCTACAACGTCGGTACTGCGAGAACCGGTCACCGCTGATCGAAGCTGAAACCACCGAAGCGATCCAGCTCATTGCTTCGACAGGCAGGCAAACGAGTGGGACGTCGAAGACCTCCTCACCTCCACGAGGCTGGGTGTCGGGAACCTCACCGTCGCGCCGACGATGATCCAAGCACGAAGCCGTCGCCATGCGGTTTGGGGACGGTGAAGGGCCGCCGGCCGTCGACCTCGGTACCAATCGCTCGAACCACCTGAGGGCCTCCTCTCACCGGTTCCATCGGTCACTCTCAGTGTTTTCTCATCTGGACTCGCTAGAAAGGGAAGAACGAAGACAAGGAGACACGCATGCATCCATACCAAATGGAGAGATTCGGCTACTGGGGGCTCGGTGGGGCCCTGCTTGGGGCTCTGTTGATCGCTCTCGCCGTCGCCCTCATCGTATGGGTGATCGTTTCGCTCACCAGCCGGCGCAGGGATACCGCACCATCGTCTCCGGTCTCACTGCCACAGCAGTCATCGGCGCTTGCCATCCTCGAGGAGCGCTACGCCAAGGGTGAGATCGACCGCGACGACTACCTCCAGAGGAAGACCGACCTTCAGGGTCAGTGAACACCCGGCGTTCCGGTTCCCACGAGCCCTGTGCTTCACAGCGTCCTGCCACTAGGATCTGGCAGCACAGGGACAACAGGAGGCTGGAATGCAGTTCGGCCTTGTCAGCTTCGGCCTTGCCGAATGGAGTGTCGTCATCGCACTGTCGATGGTGTTCGGCGTCGCGCTGATCGTGTGGCTGATTCTTTGGCTCACGACTCGTCGCCACGCCGGAGCATCAACGACATCTCTCAGTTGGTCGGCGCTTGCGATTCTCGAAGAGCACTACGCCAACGGCGAGATCGATCAGAACGAGTACTTGCAGCGGAAGGCCAATCTCGAGGGTTGGGGGTCGTAGGCAGGGTTCTGGTTGGCGTCCGCTAGCTTGTACAAGATGGTTGAGCTGATACGAGCATCGGACCTCACGCACCGCTACGGGGACGTCGTCGCGCTCGATCATTTGGATCTATCGATCCCCACCGGCGCGATTGGGCTCGTAGGCGCCAACGGAGCCGGCAAGACCACGCTGATTCGGGTACTCATGGGGATGCTTACTCCGACCAGCGGGGCGGCGAGCGTTCTCGGATACGACGTCGCCTCGCACCTCGTCGAGGTTCGCTCGAGAGTCGGGTACATGCCGGAAGGCGCCTGTCTGCCTGCGGCACAGACGGCCGCCGACTTCGTGGCGTTCGCCGCAGAACTGGCAGGGATCCCCACAGGTGACGCCCGAAGGCGATCGTCTGAGATCCTCTACCTGGTCGGTCTCCACGAGGAGCGGTTCCGATATCTCGGTGACTTTTCGACAGGCATGCTTCAACGAGTGAAGCTCGCTCAGGCGATCGTGCACGATCCGGAGCTCGCCTTTCTCGACGAACCCGCCTCCGGGCTCGACCCCGAAGGGAGGGAACAGATGCTGCACCTCATCGAGCGCCTCTCCGACTTCGGCATCAGCGTCGTCTTCTCCTCGCACATCCTCGAGGACATCGAGCGAACGTGTGAGTGGGTCGTGATGCTCGATGGGGGCAGATTGGTCCGCAGCGCTCCGATCGGCAGCATCGGCCACGAGGACGCACTCACCGTCGAAGTCTCCGACGACCCGGCCGGTCTGGCCGGATGGCTGACCGACCACGGTGCGAAGGTGCAGATCACAGGACGGGTATTGCACGTCACCGGAGGCACCGATCCGTTCATCCTCGTTCGGGACGGCCTCGCAGCAACCGGGGTAGGGCTGCGCCGCATGGGACAGCGGGCACGGACCCTGGAAGACGCGTTCATCGAGGATGCGCGGCGGAGGAGTGAAGCATGAGCGACGCCGTCATCTTCGACCGCGGCTACCGGGGCTACGACGGACCCCGCAAGGGGCGTTGGGGCGCGTTCTGGGCGGTCGTACGCGAAGGGGTTCGCCGCGAACTCGGGCTGCGCCGCAAAGCAAAGACGAAGGTCCTTCCTTGGTTGCTGATCGCCATCTCGTTGATCTCGATGGCGGTTGTCGTCGGACTGCATTGGGCGGTGCAGCGATTCGGTGTCGAGCAACTGCTCGCCGACCAACTCCCGAGCTACGGGCAGTACTTCGATACGGCGTCAACGATTTCACTGCTGTTCATCGCGCTTGCCGCACCTCAGTTGCTGATTCCGGATCGACGCGAGGGCGTGCTGTCCATCTATTTCTCCCGGCCGCTTCGTCCGATCGACTATCTGGGCGCCAAGTACTCGGCACTCGGATGTCTCATCATGGGATTCTTTCTGGTTCCCGAATTCGCTCTGCACATCTCGTTCGCCGCACTCGCACCTGAGGGCTTCTTCTCCTATCTGGGGGCGAATCTGGACATCCTCTGGAAGATCGTGCTGGTCGCCCTCGTCTTCTTCGTCGGATACGCCTCGGTCGCGTTTGGAATCTCCGCACTCATGAGCAGGACCGGTTTCGCGTCTGCGGTCTTTCTGGGGATCATGATCATGCTCAATCCGATCGTCGCAGCCGTGGTCCGGCTGGCGAGCTTCCCCGGGGCGAAGTACGTGTCCCTGCTGGCACTTCAAGAGCAGCCACGAATCGTCCGAGACTGGGTGTTCGGCATTTCGACCGGCGACTACGCCGCCACCTCTGCCGGTATGGAACCGTGGATGTCGCTCGTTGTGATCGGCGTCATTTTCGCCGTCGTGAGCGCAGCCGTCTGGCTGCGATTCCGGAGAGCATCGTGAACGATGTCGTCACTCCGAGCGACCTCACCGTTGAGGCCCGAGATCTGTCTCGATGGTTCGGACAGAAGGTCGCGGTGTCGGAGGTCAGTTGTGGCTTCGGTCCCGGGGTCACCGGACTGCTCGGTCCGAATGGTGCGGGCAAGACGACCCTCCTTCGCATGCTCACTGGTTTGGTCAGACCTTCCGCAGGAACGGTCACGATCCTCGGTACGAACCCGCGAACCCACCCCGATGTCTACGCGAAAGTCGCGCTCGTGCCGGAAGACGAGCACGTGCCCGGCTTCCTCAGCGCCAAAGAGTTCGTGCGCTTCAACGCGACACTCCAACGACTCACGGACCCGATGGGTGCGGCGCTTCGAGCGCTCGATGTAGTTGGCCTGAGTGATGTGGCAAGCAGGAACCTCTCGACGTTCTCGAAAGGCATGCGTCAACGGGCGAAGGTAGCGAGCGCGCTGGTTCACGATCCGGACATCATATTTCTCGATGAGCCGCTCAACGGGACCGACCCGGTACAGCGCGCCCGCCTCATCAGGCTCTTCGTGGAACTCGGTGAACAGGGCAAGACCGTCATCGTCTCGTCCCACGTGCTCGGCGAGGTCGAGCGGATGGCCGACCGGGTGGTCGCCATGGTGGATGGGCGTCTTGCCGGCGTTGGGACGATCGCTGCGCTACGCAATGCGATGTCTGATATTCCGCGGAAGCTGCGGGTCGAGTGCGACCGGCCGCGCGTCCTTGCAGGGGCACTCATCGAGCGAGGCTACGTCGGAGGCGTGGATGTCCAGGACGATGCACTGGATGTCGACGTGCTCGACTCGGACGGCTTCGGAAAGGAGATCGCCTCGCTCGCCGTCGACACTGGCGTTCGGCTCGTGTCGGTCGAGCCGAGGGACGAGTCGCTGGAAAGCACGTTCCGGTACTTGGTGGGTGGCCGATGAGATCGTTCGCCGCGATAACCGTCTACACACTCCGCAAACTGATGAACCGGAAACGGGTGATCGGGCTGATACTGCTGACAGCGGTACCCGCCGCGATCGTAGGACTCGTAGGCCGCCGCGCCGCAGATTCGACAGAGGTCTTCCATGGCATGGCGGTCGGGGTGCTCATGGCGGTGGTGTTGCCGGTCATCGGGATCGTGAACTCGTCGAGCGCTCTCGGTGACGAGCGGAGGGACCACACCCTTCCCTATCTCAGCCTCAAGCCCGTCGCCCGTTCCCTCCTCGTGAGCGCTGCCCTTGCCGGGGCGGTGGGGGCGACACTGACGATCGGTGCCGTGGGTGTGGGAGCGCTGTGGGTCGCCGGTGGCCTCGTGAGCGGAGATTGGAGCATCGGAGCAGGGCCGGCGATCGGCCTGGTCGTCATTGCCCTTGGCTACGGTGCCGTGTTCATGCCCGTGGGGTTTCTGTTCAAGCGGTCCACGTTGATCGGCTTGCTGTATGTGTTCTTCTGGGAGGCAGTCCTGGCCTCGGCGGTGACCAGCCTCGCGGCGTCATCGCTGTGGCGAATCGGCCTCCAGGCGTACGCAGCCACCCTCGACACCCTGCCACGCGAGTTGACGGACAGCCTCGGGAACGTCTCGCCGAGCGTCGGTAGTGCGTTCTTGAAAGTGGGAGTGCTCGTTGTGGTCTCTGTGGGGTTGACGACCTGGCTGCTCCGAGTTCGCGACCACGTGGTCGGTAGCGCTGACTGATTCTCGAACCCAGGAATCGCAACCGCACATCTTGCCATTGTCAGGGTTCTCGGTGATGGGGTTCTAGCCGGGCCGCCGCCCGTGGCTGAGACCAAGGAAGTAGGTGGCGGTGGCAACGCCTGCGGCGCCGGCGACGGCGGTGGTCGTGCCGATCACCCGTTTGGCCGTTTTCGAGAACTCGATGATCGGCCAACCGCGCCGGAAGGCAATCGACTCGAGGGCGCGGTCCGGGTTCACCGCGACGGGATGGCCGACGAGTTCCAGCATCGGGAGGTCCGAGATCGAGTCCGAGTAGGCGTAGCAGAGGCGCAAGTCGTAGCCCCGGTCCGATGCCAGCCTCTCTATCGCGATCGCCTTGCCCTTCCCGTAGCAGAACGGCTCGGACAGCCTTCCCGTATAGGTGCCATCGATGATCTCGGACACTGTGCCGATCCCACCGGTGAGACCTACCGCTTCGGCGAACGAGTGGACGATCTCGACCGGCGACGCCGACACGATGTAGGTGTCCCGGCCCGCATCGTGGTGCAGATTGATGAGTGCCTGCGATTCGCGTCGGACCGCGTCGAGGAGTTGCTCGATGACCTCGTCACCCAGTTCCTCGAGTTGTGAAACGGGCTGACCCTCGATGGCTTCGAGGATCCTGTCACGAACGGCGTTTGCCTTTTCGTCGGAGGAGCCACCGAAACGGAACAAGACCGCGTTGACGCCGTCGGACAGCAACTCGTTGGTGGTCACCATGCCGTGGCGCCACGCCGCCATACCGAAGGCGAATACGGATGACCCTGAGATGAGGGTTCGGTCCAGATCGAAGAAGGCTGCTGCGGATTCGTCCATCCGTCCAGGCTAGTGATCTTCGGCTCGGGCAGCTCACGCCTCACGGCCGGAGCGCGGCCGGGAGCGACTCGAGCCGCATGTCGCCGGATAGCTGTCTGCTGTTTGCTGTCCGCTCTGGAGACCGAAGACGGTGGGCGAAGCCCGCCTGAGGACTACTCTGGCAGGGTGGCAGCAGAAGAAGAACGCATCGCACTGTTCCTCGACTACGAGAACCTCGCCCTCGGTGCCAGGGATCGCGGTCTCCAATTCGATCTGAAGCCGATCGCCGACGCGCTCGCCGAACGGGGCCGGGTCGTGGTCCGCAAGGCCTACGCAGACTGGACCTCCTTCGCGGAGGACAGCAGGATGCTCGTACGTCACAACGTCGAACTCATCGAGATCCCTCAACGGATGGGCGCGGTCCGCAAGAACGCCGCCGACATCAAGATGGCTGTCGATGCCGTCGAACTCGCCTTCGAACGAGGGTATTTGACGACGTTTGTCATAGGTACAGGGGACAGCGATTTCACGCCCCTCGTTCACAAGCTGCGCTCGCTCGACAAGCAGGTGATCGGTGTCGGCGTCAAGGAGTCGACGTCGGCACTTCTGCCACCTGCCTGCGACGAGTTCCTGTTCTACGAACGGCTGAAGGGCGTTGAGGCGCCCAGGAAGGCACCACGGCCGAAGGAGACGGCAGCCGAGCCGGAAGAGCCGCAGGAGAACGGATCCCTCGAAGATCTCATCCCGCTTGTCACCCAGACGCTCTCCGGACTCCAGAGCACGTACGGTGGAGCAGTCGTTGCGTCGAGTCTCAAACGGGCGATTCTGCGCAAGGACCCCACGTTCTCCGAGTCGGACTACGGATTCCGCGGGTTCGGTGAGCTGCTTCGCCACCTCGAGTCTCGCAACGCGATCGAGTTGGGGGAGGGCCCGGCGAGAGGCGATCCGGTGGTTGGCTTTGCCGAGGAGGGCAAGGGCGAGGAGGGGGCGTTCGCGCTCCTTCGCAAGGTCGTGACCGACGCCGAGGGCGGCAGTGGACCGCTCCTCCTGTCCGGGCTGAAGAACCAACTCCGCAAGGTCGAGCCGGACTTCTCGGAAAAACGGTACGGGTTCAGCGGGTTCCTCCAGTTCTGCAAGGCGGCCCGCACGCGAGGAGTCATCGACTTCCACTGGGAGGACGACGCCGGCGACTACGTGGTCAGTACCGGCTGAGAGACCAATGAGAAGGGGCCCCGAGGGGCCCCTTGACTCGACTCTCCGTTCGTTTCACGGCCAGATGCCACGCTCGCTGGCGGCCGTTGCGCAGCGCCCCGCTGCCACGATGTAGGCGGCGGTCCGCAGGTTCGGTTCTGGAACCATATCCTCAGGATGAGTAGCTGCCCATGTCTCTCTCGTCTCATCGAGATGTTCGGCGGCATCCACCAAGGTGGATACGACCTGGTCGGTCGCCCGGTACATCTTCTTGCGAAGCTTTCCGTGCACCTCTTCGGCGTCCCACTGCTGGTCTTCGATGTTCTGGACCCATTCGTAGTACGAGACGACGACACCTCCGGCATTCGCCAGGATGTCCGGAAGCACCGGGATGCCCTTCTCCAGCAGGATGCGATCGGCCGCCGGTGTCGTCGGGCCATTGGCGGCCTCCGCGATGACTCGCGCATCGATGCGGCCGGCATTCTCGGCGGTGATCTGGTTCTCCAGCGCAGCCGGGATCAAGACGTCACATGGCACCTCCAGCACCTCGAGGTGTCCGAGCTGCTTGGTGCCGTCGAGGCCGACAACACTGCCCGTTGCGTCCTTGTGTGCCTCGACGCGGGCAACTTCGATACCGTTGGGATCGAATACGCCGCCCTGTGAGTCGCTGACGGCGACGATCGTTGCGCCGGCCTGCTCAAACAGCACCGCAGCGTTTCGTCCGGCGTTTCCGAAGCCTTGAATCGCGACAGTCGCTCCTTTCAGGGTCGACAGCTCTGCCACCTGGCCCAGCTCGACGAACCGCTCGGTCACGAAGAGTGCTCCTTGGGCCGTTGCGGTAGCTCGGCCGAGAGATCCGCCAAGGTCCAAAGGCTTGCCGGTGACGACAGGACGGTTGTTCTGTCCTGGATGCATCATCGAGTAGGTGTCGAAGATCCACGCCATGGTCTGTCCGTCCGTGTAGACGTCCGGTGCGGGAATGTCCGTGTAGGGGCCGATGTTGGAGCCGAGGGCGGCGATGAACCGCCGTGTGATCGACGCCTTCTCCCGTGTCGAGATCTTCCGTGGATCGACCTGGACACCACCCTTTGCGCCTCCGAATGGGATGTCGACGAGAGCGCACTTGAGGGTCATCCATGCCGCGAGGGCGCGGACCTCGTCCTCGTTCACCTGAGGATGGAACCGGATCCCTCCCTTGCCGGGGCCTCGCACTGCTGAGTTCAGGACCCGGTACCCATAGAACACCTCGATCTCGCCGCTGTCACGACGGATAGGGAGTGTTACCTTCACGGTCTGTTCTGGCTCGAACAGCCACTCGGCGAGACCGGGTGACTCGGCCAGATCCTTGATGTAAGGGATCACGTGCTCGAACTGCTGTCGAGCAATGTGACTGGGGTTGAGGTCCTCGACGCGCGCAGACGCAGTCATGCTGTCTCCTCTGGACATGCCGGCTGGGTGTGTGTGCATACCCCGCTCTCACGGAGCGTGGTCTCGGTTCGAGCCGGCTGGTGCGATCCCGGACCTTGCACGGGGCCAGTCTAAGGGACAAAACGGTCTTCGTGCCATCAAGGCACCTACGTGGCAGTGTCGGTTGTTGCGATGACGAATCGTGGGTTGGTGAGCGGCGACGGCAGGACAGGGCGCCTGCCGGATGTGCAAGACTGGCACAGTCGAGAGGAGTGTCGTGAAGAGTTGGGCCGAGCCGTACAAGATCAAGATGGTGGAGCCGATCAGGATGACCACCAGAGAGGAACGCGAGGCGGCGATTCGTGACGCCGGCTACAACACATTCCTGCTCCGCTCGGAGGACGTGTACATCGACTTGTTGACCGACTCGGGAACGTCGGCCATGTCGGACTACCAGTGGGCGGGGCTCATGCTTGGAGATGAGTCCTACGCAGGGTCGAGGAGCTTCTATCACCTCGTCGATGCCGTCCAGGACGTCTACGGATACCCGGAGCTGATTCCGACCCATCAGGGGCGGGGTGCCGAACACATCCTCAGCCAGATCCTCATCAAACCCGGAGATGTGATTCCCGGGAACATGTACTTCACGACGACACGGTTCCATCAGGAGTACGCCGGCGGGATGTTCGTCGACGTGATCGTCGGCGAGGCACACGAACCGGCGAACCGTTTCCCATTCAAGGGCAATGTGGATCTCGACAAACTGAAGGCCGTCGTCGACGAGTACGGGGCCGAGAGAGTGCCGTACATCTCGCTGGAGACGAACGTGAACATGGCGGGTGGCCAGCCGGTCTCGATGGCCAACCTGCGTGCGGTGTACGAGTACTGCCAGAGCCAGGGGATCCTCGTGATGCTGGACGCGACCCGCGCGCTCGAGAATGCCTACTTCATCCAGCAGCGCGAGTCCGGCTACTTCGACACGTCGATCAAGGAGATCGTCCTCGAGATCTGCTCCTACTCGGATGGAGCGACCGTCTCGTCCAAGAAGGACAATCTCGTCAATATCGGCGGATTCTTGGCGGTGCGAGACCCGGAGCTTGCCCGCCGCGCCCGAGCATTGCTCGTCGCATTCGAGGGACTCCACACCTACGGTGGCATGTCCGGACGTGACATGGAGGCGCTGGCCAGAGGCATCGAAGAGATGGTCGCAACCGACGACCACGTGCAGGCCCGGGTGGGTCAGGTCGAGTACCTCGGCCATCAACTCGAGAAGGCCGGCATCCCGATCGTCGAACCGATCGGCGGGCACGGCATCTTCCTCGACGCGATGACGATTCTGCCCCAGGTCCCGCAGGATCAGTTTCCGGCGCAGGCACTCACGGCGGCGCTCTATCTGGACTCGGGTGTCCGGGGCATGGAGCGAGGCATCGTTTCGGCAGGACGTGACGCAGAGACGGGCAAACACCACTATCCGAAGCTGGAACTCGTGCGCCTGGCGATTCCCCGCAGGGTGTACACCCAGGCGCACATGGACGTCGTCGCAGAGTCCGTTGTGAGCGTCTACGAGAACCGTGAAACGCTGCATGGTCTCGAGTTCACCTACGAACCGCCGGAGCTGCGTTTCTTCCAGGCGAGGTTCCGTCCACTGAGCTAGATACGCCTAGGCTTCGCACACT
>CAZWHZ010000047.1:0-12284 GCA_964633745.1 uncultured Acidimicrobiia bacterium | reverse complement strand
TGGCAACGATTCGGCGGAGTCCCCGGCCAAGCATCACGTCCCCGGCCAGAACAATACGCACCGACGCGCGCGGCGCCGCGACCACCGGAGCAGTGGTAGTCGTGGCAGCTGTGGTGGGAGGGAACGTGGAGGTCGTGGTACTCGCCGGCGGAGTGGCCGGCACATCGAGGGTCCTCACGGTGACAGTCGTTGGTGCCGCTGATGGGCCTCGGCAGCCGACGAATGCCAGGAGCCCTGCGACCAGGATCGCGAGGTTTCGACGACTCATGACAGCGCCCGACTCGTCACCTCTCAACTCTACCTGGCAACAGGAAGGAATAGGCACGACGCAGGACTCGAAGGTGCCACCAGCGGTCGACCCGCCGAAGCTGTTGGAGGAACTCCCAGAGGCGGGCGTCTTTCGCGTAGTACCGACGGACCTCCTCGGGTGCTATCGGTCGTTCCAGCCGGGCATTGGCCCTGTCGAGACCGAGTGGGATCAGGTGCGCGAGGCGCTCCTTGTAGAACTGGGCGAGGAGATTGAGCATCGTCGTACGCACATCGAAGTATTCGTCGATGATGCCGCGAACCATGAAGCGCCTGACTGCGCCCCGTAGTGGCCACGGAAGCGACGCAAGGAAGATGCCGGTGTCGAGCCTGTCACGACCCGCCTCGTCACGCAGCAACGGCGTCGTCACGTCGAAGTAGACCACCGAGTCATCAACGAGCGCCCAATTGGAGATCTGAGCGTCCAGGCCCACGCCTGAACCGATCGCAGATTCGACCCCGTCGAGGACCCGATCGAGTAGCAGCACGACTGCATCATCTTCCTCGGCGTCGCTCAGGTACTTGTGGCCGAGGAGGCGCTCGTCGATCATCGGCTGAAGCAGGTACACCGCGATGTCGCCATTGCGGAGCGTCACCTGCTGTGCCGTGGTGGGCACGACGTCAACACCCGCGTCCCGAAGGCCCTCCACATAGTCACCAAACACGCCGAGGTAGGCGCTCACGCCCTCGCCTCCCGGAAACGCCGGCAGTCGCTTCGCTGCGACAAGACCGTCAGGTCCACTCCATGCGACGACACTCGTGATCTCGCCGTACCCGATCACGTCGAGACCGTCGTCGTCGCCCGTCATGAACGCGTGCTGGAAGCGCGACTCGAGCGCATCGAGATCGTCGACACGAACAGGTCTCACGCAAACGCCTTACGAACTCGACCGATGATGTCGTCGGCCTCATCGTCGGTCAGGACCAACGGGGGTAGGAACTGCAGGACGGAGCGATCGTTTTCGGCCCACACGGCGAACACGCCAACGTCGACCAGCATCGTTGCGGCCATCACACCCGCGTCGGGTGCATCGAACGCGAAGCCCATCATCAGACCCCGGCGTCGCAATGTGAACGGCAGTCCGGAGAGACCCGCCTCGAAGCGCTCTCCGAGTGCTCGTACCCGTTCGAGAAACCCCGGCGCCTCGACGGCGTCGAGCACCGCGAGGGCTGCTGCGCAGCCGGGTTCGGCCCCTCCGAACGTCGACAGATGGACGAACGGCAGCGGCTCGAAGAACGACAGCACCTTCTGGCTCATCAACGTCGCGCTGATCGGGTAAATGCCCCCACTGAGGCCCTTGCCGGTCACCAAGATGTCTGGGGTGATGCTGAGCTGCTGGTAGCACCACATCGATCCGGTCCTCCCGAGGCCGGTTTGCACCTCGTCCAGAACGACGAGCGCGCCGACGCTCTTGGCGATCTCGGAGACCGATCGGAAGTAACCGTCCGAAGCGATGGGCATACCCAGTGTGGCGGGCACCGGCTCGAGGAGCACCGCAGCAGTGGTGTCGTCAACGGCCGATTCGAGCGAGTCGAGATCGTCGAAGGGGACCTGTGTGAACCCCGGCAGATTCGGACCGAACGGCGTTCGGTACTCGGGGTCCCCGGCTGCGACTGCCAGGCCGGTGTGGCCGTGGTAGCCGCCCTTCGCCGACACCACGCCCTGACGTCCAGTGACGCCGCGAGCGGCCTTGAGCGCCAGATCCATCGCCTCGCCGCCACCCACGCCGAAGATCACCCCTGGAAGTTCCCCTCCGGTCGTCGCGCCGAGTCGCTCGGCAAGACGGGCCCTGAGACCCGAGACGAGATGGTGGTTGCCGATGTCGACGGACTCGAGGGCTTCGGAAACCGCTCTCAGCACCGCCTCGTTGCGGTGGCCGAGGTTGAATACACCACCGTTGCAGTGGCAGTTGTAGAGCCGATCCCCCGTGTAGGCGTCCGTGAAGGTCGACCCTCCTCGCTCGCCCATGACGAAACGCAGATCCAGTTCGCGAAAGAGGGCAACCTTCCCCGGTGAGATGTGTGCCCCGTAGGCCTCGTAGGTGGCGTCGCTCGTCGGGTACTGCCTGGCGTCCATCATCCCTCCTCCCGAGGCAGGATAGGTCCAGGAGTCGTCCAGTAGCGCAAAAAAGGTCAACCTAGACTCGCCGCATGATCCTGTCAGAACGAGTGGTGGTCGTCACGGGAGCGTCGTCGGGTATCGGTCGCGCGACTGCCGTAGCGGTTGGCCGGCTTGGCGCGAGAGTCGTGCTCGCCGCCAGGAGAGACACTCTCCTTCACTCCGTGGCGGAAGAGGTCGGTGATGCAGGCGGTGAGGCGTTGGTCGTAGCGACGGACGTTGCCGATGACGGCCAGATCCAACGTCTCGTCCAGACGACTGTGGATCGTTGGGATCACATCGATGTCGCGATCGGCAACGCCGGCATCTGGACCCACCGGACAATCGACGACACGAGCCTGAACCTCTGGGAGGAGATCATGCGGACCAACTACCTGGCGAACGTTTCACTGACCCTCGCCGCGCTCCCTCACATGAACCCTGGAAGTCAGCTCATCTTCATCAACTCTCTCGCCGGCAAGCGAGGCGTGCCGCAGGAGGGCGCCTACGCGGCGGCGAAGCACGCGCTCACCGGATTCACCGGCGTAGCACGCCAGGAACTCGCCTCGAGAGGCATTGCCGTCACCGGCATCCACCCAGGAAGGATCGACACACCAATGGTCGATCGACTCGATGTTCCTTCCATCCAGCGAAAGGGACCGGCCGACACGGTCGCGCGAGCCGTCGTGTCGGCGATTCGGCGACCTCGACCGGAGGTGTACATCCCGGCCGTGCGAGGACGTCTCTACGCCTGGTTCGGAGCGCTTGCACCCGGCCTTGCCGATCGCATCCTCACACCATTCCACCTCGAGGGACGGATGAACTAGCCGAACCTGGCAGCGAACCGGCCCAGTTCTGCGATCACCGCATCCCGATCCCGCTCGTTGACCAGTTCGTGGCGGTCCCCCTTGAAGAGCCGGATCGTGACGTCGTCGGACGGCATCCGCAGAACGGCATCCATCGAGATCTCATAGGGCACGAACGGGTCGTCGATACCGTGCATGAACAGAATCGGCATCGTCAAGCGACCGAGCTCCGCGTTGAAGCGGTCGAGTGCAGCGACTTCGGCCACGAGGAGAGGACGTTTGTACAAACCGTGATAGACGAGTGGATCGTTCGCGTACGACCGCTGCTCCTCTTCGACGCTCGACATGCCGGAAACGTCGGACGGGATCTCCATGAGGGACGGATCTTCGAGCGCCCTCCGAGCCCAATCCCAGTCACCGATGACAGCGCCCATGAACACGAGACCGGCGACGTTCTTCGGACTCCGTTCCGCGAATCGGGCACTCAGGAGCCCACCCATGGAGTGACCGGCGACGACGAGTGGCACATCACCCTGCTCCATCGCCGCGACCGACGCCACTCGTTCTAGGTCGTCAACGACATGCTCGAAGTCGCGGATGAGCGCGCGCTCGCCGTCGGTGTGTCCGTGGCCGATGTGATCCGGGGCATACACGGCCGCTCCTTGCGAGGCGAGTGCGCTCGCGACGTGCGCATACCGGCCGCCATACTCGGCGTAGCCGTGCACGATGAGCACGACCCTTCGAGGTCGATCGATCGCATCCCACACCCGGTAGTGGACGATGCCCTCGCTGCCCGGAACGGTCGCTTCCCTCATCGGTCCTCCGCGTCGGCGGCCAGAACTGTACTCCGAGCACGTGGCCGCTCGAAAAGGGCCTTTCGCCCCTGGACCGCATGGGCCGGCTCGCCCATCATATGGGACGACGCGGGTCGGCGGGCGCCACCAACCTGTCGACCCGAGAGAGCCGGGAGTGAACCGACCCCAATCGATCCCACACCCCTCCCGGCTCTCTCTACGCGTATGTGACCTTCGGCCCTTGTGGTACTCCCGGACGGTATGACACACTGCCCCGATGTTCGTCACCTACCTGTCACAGATACCGGTGCCGTTCGAGACTGCGGTAGGACGCTTCGAACCGGTGCTGGCCGAGTTGGGCGGTTGGGCCCACGAGGCCTACCGATCCGGCGACCTCCCGCGGGCGAAGGTCGGCCCTGGCAAGACGGCTCCGGTGCTCGCCAAGACAGTGGTGATGGAAACAGGAGAACCGGAGCACGGCCTCGATCTGTTCGCAGTCCCAATCACGTGGAAGGCGACAGGCACTCCGATGCTCTTTCCGATGATGACCGCCGAACTGCGTCTGACGAGGGTGGGTGACGATGTCACCCAGATCCGGCTCAGTGGCTCATACGCCGTTCCGTTCGGTTCGATAGGCCAGATCTTCGACGACGCCGTACTTCACCGCGTCGCAGAGAGCACTGTCCAGAACTTCGTGCTGCGAGTCGCCGACGCACTCCGTCAGTGACCTGACCGAGCCCTGCGGGCTACCGTCCTCGCCCTTCGGATCGGCTCTGGAGTGCGAAACCTCCCGATCACTCGTGTGACGAGATCGAGGGCTACCTCCGGCGTCGTCCGCCAGCCTGAGTGAACGCACAGGCTGCGCGCCGTCTCGCGGGCTCGCAACCGGTACCCAACTACGTCGCCGTCGATCCTCAGCGGTGATCGAGCGAATCGATCGGAATCTGGCTCAGGGCCTGACGCAACCAGCGATCGGTTCGTCACTCCGATCGTGGGCAGATCGAGCACTGCTCCGAGGTGGAGTGCGAGCCCTGCGCGACGGGGATGGTCTCGGCCGGTGGCGTTGACCAGAAGCACGTCGGGACGGACGGCGAGCGACACCACGGCTGCCTCGAGCAGCGGGCCTTCCCTGAGCGCGAGGAATCCTGGCTCGTAGGCAGCGCCCGCTTCCCCGAACTCCGTCGAGATGACGAGGCGACGTCCTTCCCTGACCGCAGCGCCCGCCCAGCCTCGATCTCCGGGCCCGCCGGCGCCTTCGCCGCCCCGCTCGAAGCACACGAACACTCCGCCGGTGAGAACCCCGGAGGGCGGTGTCCATTCGGGCACGTCGAGCGAGCCTATCCGCACCTGCTCCTCGGCAAGGTCGAGGGGAGTGCGAGGCCACTCCATGACTGAGAGGCTATTCGAGACGACTCACTTGCTTGCCGTCTCGTAGTAGGGGTTCGCGCCGGCCTGATGGTCGGTCACATCGACGATCCGACCCATTTCGGGAATGGCGTTTCGAAGAATCCGCTCGATGCCTTGCCTGAGGGTGACGGCGGCGAGACCGCACCCCTGGCACCCCCCGAGCAGCTGTAGATACACGTCGGTGCCTTCGACGCCGGCCAGTCTCGCGGCTCCTCCATGAGATGCGATAGCCGGGTTCACCTGATGATCGATCACTTGGGCAACACGTTCCGCCATGGAACCTTCGAGCGTTCCGAACGATTCGGCGTTGAACGTTGGACTGATAGGACGGTTGGGATTGTCCATCGCCAGTCCGCCGGCGCGCATCTCGAGTGTGGCTCCTTCGAGCTTGTCGCTGTCTTCGTCGCGAAGCGCGAGCCCGAGGTCTCCGTAGCGCTCGATCCGGCACGTTCGCTCGACATGGGCTTGTGGCACGAAACTCAGTGCGTAGGTGAACTCATCATCTCGCACCCCTGTCACCTCGAGCAGGAGCATGACCTCCTCATCAGATGCCTCCTGATCCCGAATCTCGATGATCTTGATGAGTGCAGCGTCGGTGATCGTGAGCGTGTTGGCCATGGCCTCAGATCGTACCCTCAACAGTGATCAACACGACACAACCTCTCCAGATGACGAAGATGTGAGTATGCGGACCGCTGTCATCGTTCTCCCGTCCGGCACCTACCGGGCAGGTGCCTTCATCGAAGCTGCCCACTCGCTGGACCTGGACGTCATCATCGCCTCGGATGCGCCATCGTCCTTCGAGGACGATTGGTATCTCCACCTCGACCTCACCGATCCGAGAGCCTCTGCACGGACAATCGCAGCAACCGAACGGTCGATCGACGCTGTCATCGGCGTTGACGACCGGTCGGTGATGACGGCCTCGATGGCTGCTGAGCTGCTCGGAGTACGTCACAACCCCCCCGCGGCGGTGGCTGCGACACTCAACAAGGTGATGTTGAGAAGAGCACTCGCGGCGCACCACGTTCCGCAGCCCGCGTTCGAACTCGCCGTTCCAAGTACCGACGTGGTCGCCATCGCCGAGTACGTCGGCACTCCTGTGGTGCTCAAGCCGTTGTCGCTGTCCGGCGGGACAGGCGTCATCAGGGTCGATCATCCGTTGGAGGCTCCGCAGGCGGCGGAGCGTATTCGGAAGATCCTCGCGGTGGCAGGAGGGAACCCGAACGAGCCGATCCTCGTCGAGCGCTACCAACCCGGAGTCGAGATCGCCGTGGAGGGTCTGGTCAGTGGCGGCGACCTGACCGTGCTCGCTGTCTTCGACAAGCCAGAACAAACGGACGGACCCTTCTTCGAAGAGACGCTGCTCGTGACACCGTCGAGGCTGCATCCCGAGGTACTCGAGGAGGTCGAGTCCATCACCGCACGAGCCATACGAGCCATCGGTCTGAGCGAGGGACCGATACACGCCGAGCTTCGCGTCAACGGACCGGAGGTTGCGGTCATCGAGATTGCTGCGCGGTCGATCGGAGGCATGTGCTCCCGATCGCTGCACTTCGGGCTGCTCGGAGTGACGTTGGAGCACTTGTTGCTTCGACATGCCCTGGGATTGCCGGTCGACCCGCAGCGTGAGCATGTCGCGTCGGGTGTGTACATGCTGCCGGTTCCCACCTCAGGGACGTTCAAGGGCATCGAAGGTCTCACCAAAGCCCGCGAGGTCCCCGGCATCTCCGAAGTGACGATCACCACTCCCCTGGGCGCCGACGTGCGCGCACTTCCCGAGATGTCCCGGTATCTCGGGTTCCTGTTCGCGTCCGGCCCCTCCCCGGAGAGGGTGGCTACTTCGCTGCGGGTCGCACACGATGCACTTCGGATTCTCATTGATGAAGCCGCGCAATAATGCACGGATGCACTTCACTCGATCTTCAGGCGTGCTCGTCCACCCCACCAGCCTGCCGGGGCCCGTCGGCATCGGCGACATTGGTCCAGACGCACACCAATGGATAGACCAGCTCGCAGCGATGGGCTGTGCTCTGTGGCAGGTGCTCCCTCTCGGTCCAACCGGCTATGCCGACTCCCCCTATCAGAGCTTCTCGAGTTTCGCAGGCAACCCGAATCTGATCAGCCCGATCGCGCTTGTCGAGGACGGCCTCCTCGAGAAATCCGACCTGGACAACGCCCCCGACTTCCCTGCCGATCAGGTCGACTACGGGCTACTCATTCCGTGGAAGCGTGCGCTGCTGGACACTGCCTTCGAACGTTTCGAGGCTGACGCGGTGTTCGAGACGTTCAAGAGCGACAGCCGCGCATGGCTTGACGACTTCGCTCTCTTCATGACGCTCAAGGACCTCTACGGGGGACACCCATGGACGCTGTGGCCGCCGATGTTGAGAGACCGGGATCCGGGCCAGCTCGAGAAGGCGCACTCGGCGTATGAGCGTGACGTCGAGCGGCACCGATTTGCACAGTACCTCTTTGCCCGACAATGGGGGCAACTCCACGACCGAGCTCGAAGAGCAGGTATCTCGATCATCGGCGACATCCCGATCTTCACCGCAGCGGACTCGGCAGACGTGTGGGCGAATCGCTCTCTCTTCCAACTCGATGAAGAGGGCCGCCCTGCATTCCAGGCCGGCGTACCGCCCGACTACTTCTCCAAAACGGGCCAGCTCTGGGGAAACCCCCTGCACGACTGGGAAGTGCACAAGAACACCGGCTATGCCTGGTGGATCGAGAGGTTCCGATCAACGCTCCAGCTCGTGGACATCATCCGCATCGATCACTTCCGCGGTTTCGTCAACTACTGGCAGGTCCCCGGTGATGCCGACACAGCAATCGACGGACGGTGGATCGACGGGCCCGGAGAAGCGTTCTTCCGAACCATTCAGACGGAACTCGGCACACTCCCGATCATCGCGGAGGACCTCGGAGAGATCGACCCGCGTGTCCCGGCGCTTCGCGATGGCCTTGGCTTTCCAGGAATGAAGATCTTCCAGTTCGGCTTTGACACCGACCGCACAAACCCCTTCCTTCCCCACAACTACCCCAAGAACAGCGTTGCCTACACGGGCACGCACGACAACGACACCACCAGAGGGTGGTTCGACAGCCTCGTCGACGAAGAGCGGGAGTTTGTCCTCGAGTATCTCGGCACCGACGACAGCGAGATCGCATGGGACAGCATGTGGGCGGTGTGGAAGTCAAGAGCGGTTCTTGCGATCGCGCCTCTCCAGGACGTACTGGACCTCGGAACGGACGCCCGCATGAACCTTCCCGGCACGACGGACGGCAACTGGCAATGGAGAGCACGCACCGACGCTCTGACCGACGACGTAGTCGCCAAGATGCGAGCCCTCAACAAGGCGACGAGACGCAAGCCTGGGCGCAGGATGAGAGGACGCTGATGACACACACCATGACCGCTGAGAGTCTCTGGTCCTTCCCCCGGGTCGGCCAACCATCTGCAGGAGGCGGAAGCGTCATCGTTCCGGTGACCAGTTATGAAGGTTCCGACGCGGCCACGACCCTGTACCTCCTGGATGGCAGTGCACCGAGGCGGCTGACCGATTCGAGTGCCGCCTCGCCATCGGTCTCGCCGGACGGGTCGAAAGTCGCATTCGTTCGCTCAGCCGGCCCAGAGACTCCGGCACAACTCCATGTGATGCCCCTCGATGGTGGCGAAGCCAAGCAGGTCACAGACATGCCGCTGGGCGTCATCGGACCCAAGTGGATGCCAGATGGAAGAAGTGTCTTGTTCCTGTCACCCCTGTACGAAGAAGCCCTCACTGTGGACGACACGCGGGCCTTCGAACCGCCCACCGTGCGAACCACGGAACGCCGTATGTTTCGGTACTGGGATCGGTGGCTGACCGATGGCAAGATCCCTCATCTCTTCCTCCTCGATCTGTCGACCGATGAGATCCGTGATCTGACTCCTGGCGCCACGAACTGGTGGATGTGGAACCAGGAAGGGGATTCGTATGACGTCTCCCCGGACGGCACAGAGATCGCGTTCTCTGCGTTCACCGCCGATACGACTGAGGACGAACGGCGCTCCGTCGTATACCTCGTTTCTGTCGAGGGCGGACCGCTCCGGTGCATCACGCCTGAAGGCACCGGCCACGAGCGGCGGCCTCGCTACAGCCTCGATGGCACCTCGATCGTCTACGGCATGCAGCGAGAACGCGACTTCTACGCGGACAACGTGCGTCTCGTCCGATTCGACAGGCGTTCTGAGACGCACGAGGTGCTGACTGAGGAGTGGGACAGGTCAGCCTCCGATTGGGAGTTCACCAAGGACGGATCGCTGGTATTCACCGCCGAAGATGCCGCACGAGTCAACGTCTACCGGCTCTCCGGCAGCCGGCCGGAGCTGATCGCCAAGGGAGGAACGTACGGGGCGCCGGTTCCCGTCGACAGCGGGTTCGTCGCGACCTATCAGGATCTGAGCCATCCACCGGAAGTCGTCCAGGTGGGGAACGAGCACCACGCGACTCTCACCAGCTTCACCACAGAACTGCTCGCCGAGGTGGAACTTGGTGAGGTCGAGGAGTTCCACTACGACGGCGCCAACGGTGACCGTATTCAGGGGTTCATCGTGTACCCGCCCGGATTCGATCCGTCGCGCCGCTGGCCACTCGTCCACATGATCCATGGCGGGCCCCACGGCATCTTTGGGGACACATTTCACTTCCGGTGGAACGCCCACGCGTTCGCAGCCCCAGGGTACGTCGTGGCGCTCGTCAACTTCCATGGCTCGACATCGTGGGGCCAGGCATTCGCCGAGTCGATCCAAGGAGCGTGGGGCGAGATGCCGACCGCGGACATACTCGATGCCACCGATCATCTGGTTGCGCGCGGGTTCATCGACGAAGACCACATGGCGATCACGGGTGGCTCGTACGGCGGCTACCTGACGACATGGCTTACGACGCAGACAGATCGATTCGCATGCGCGATCGCACATGCGGCCGTCACGAACTTCTCCGGCATGTACGCATCGGACATGACCCGAGGTCGTCCCCGTGCCTACGGCGCCGACTACTGGACGGATCCGGATCGGGTCGACCGGTGGAGTCCTGCAAAGCACGCAGCGGGCTACTCGACACCGACGCTCGTCATCGTGGGAGAACGTGACTATCGCGTGCCGCTCACCCAAGGTCTCGAGTTGTACGGGATTCTCAAAGCGAAGGGTATCGAAGCGCGTCTGGTGTACTACCCGGACGAGAATCACTGGATCCTCAAGCGGGACAACTCGATCCGCTGGTACGACGAGGCCCACCAGTGGCTTCATCGCTACCTTCAACCACCACTCGAAGGCAGCTGACGCCGGTCGACCGGGCCTCACAAAGTACCTGGTGGAGGCATTCTTACGCGCGGATTGCGCGTAAGACGATTTTGTAGTTTGCCTCAACTCTGAGTCGAGGGTGAGACCGGTCCTCTACCCTATGACCATGTGCATCGTCATCTTCGCCGGCGGAGAGGCCCCACATCCGATCGGTGAACTGCCTGACGGCGCGTTCGTCATCGCAGCCGACTCCGGCTTCGACGTCGCGAGGCGTGAGGGGGTGGCGGTCGACCTACTGATCGGCGATCTCGATTCCGTATCCGAGGATGCCGTGGACCAGGTACCACAGACGCTCCGCTTCCCTGTCGACAAGGACGAGACGGATCTGGAACTTGCCGTGGGTCGCGCTCGGTCGATGGGTGCGACATCGCTGCTCGTCATCGGGGGCGCCGGCGGGCGGACGGATCACTTCCTCGCCAACGCGTCACTCCTCGCCGCCTTGGACGGGTTCGACGTCGAGTGGCGAACCGGATCGGGAACCCTGTTCAGGGTGAATGGCTCCTTGCACCTCAAGGGCATCCCCGGCGAGACCGTCAGCCTCCTGGCGTTCGGTGGCCCGGCACGCGGGGTCCGCACCACCGGTCTCCGCTGGCGACTCGACGATGAAGACCTCCTCCCGGGCAGTACGCGAGGCGTCTCCAACGCACTCGTCCACGAGTCCGCTCTCATCTCACTCGACGAGGGCAACCTGATGGCGGTGCTGCCCGGGCGATGAGTAGCGAATCCCTTCAGATACCGATGTGATAGGTTGACCTTGCGGAGAGGAGGGTTCATTTTGACACGCCACTGGAGACCGCTGCTGTTCGCGTCGGCGTTCCTTGCGCTGATGTGGGTTCCGGCAATTGCATTCGCCTCGGTCACGGGCGGCTGTACAGGGTCGGTCGTGATCGACGGCACGACGTATGGCCCCGCCAACGACACGCCCGGGAACCCCATCGTGGTCCCGATCGACAAGAGCGGCGTTGTGGCCGCGTGGGAAGGATCGGTGCCGTTCGCCAACACGAACCATCACGGGAGCCTCGGCATCGTGGTAGGGCCCTGGAACATCGAGATCGCGAACTGGGGTGGTGCCAACCCGGACGACACCCGGTCCGCCAACGGCAACTACAACCTCGAGGACTTCAAAGCGGAATTCCCGGTGGCCGAGTCGCTCATCCCTCGTGGGCTGTATGAGCTTTCAGGGACACATGGGGCGGACGGCGGGAGCTGCACGGCACATGTGATGGTGAAGATCGAAGGAAGCCCGCTGTCGAGTCCGATCGGCATCGCAACCGTGGCCGGCACCATCGTGACCGGCCTGACCCTGCTTGGATCGGCTTTCAGAAGGCGGACCTCGTGAAAGGCAGGCCAGTACTCGGAATCATCTCGGGACTGCTGTTCGGGTTCTTCGTCGCGCTGTTGCTACAGCAACTCGCGATCGCTCCGTTCACAACCCTGACCCTGATTGGTCTCCCGGTCGTGGGGGTCGTGTTGGGCATCGTCCTGTCGGCGTGGGCACCGCTCGGTCGCCGCTAGCCGATCGACGC
>CAZWHZ010000046.1:0-12372 GCA_964633745.1 uncultured Acidimicrobiia bacterium | reverse complement strand
CTGCTTCGGATCATGGACCCGTCGGGTGATCCACTCGTTGTTCGAGTATCAGCTAGTGCGCGTCCACAGGTGAGTCCGTAGGGAGAGGCTGGGTGAGTGGCCTGACCCGGCTCATCCACTCCAACCGGCGGCGGCTAGCGCGTCAGTCACTGAGGTTTCCTTCTCTCCGTGGACCGGCTCGCGTTTGGTCAGGACGTCCCAAACCGCCTTGATGTTCGCTCCGATCTCCCGGATCGAGTACTCCCGCACCAGATCAGGAAAGAGCTCGCCGGCCTGGACGTCGGCGACACCGACGGACTCCAAACCGACGGCGTTGCACACGGCAAGCGCTCGGGACAAGTGGTATTCCTGGGTGACGAGCACGGCCGACGGGACGGAGAAGATCTCCTTTGCGCGCACACAGGTGTCATACGTGCCGCGCCCCGCGTAGTCGCGGACGATCCGGTCCGAAGGCACGCCCAGCTCGATGAGGTAGTCGCGCATAGCGTTCGGTTCGTCGTGATCGACGGTGCGGTTGTCACCCGAGACGAGGATGACGGCGACTTTGCCTCGGTCGTAGAGATCGGCGGCGACATCGAGGCGATAGCCGAGGAACGCCGAAGGTGAGCCGTCAGGGGAGAGTCCGGCGCCGAACACGATCGCCACCGGCTCCTCCGGGACGCTTGGTGCGCCGAACGCCCTGCCGCCGGCCGCAAGGTGAAC
This sequence comes from uncultured Acidimicrobiia bacterium, assembly GCA_964633745.1. Lineage (GTDB taxonomy): Bacteria > Actinomycetota > Acidimicrobiia > Spongiisociales > UBA4744 > CAYLHS01. Next base: position 11,670 of record CAZWHZ010000046.1, on the reverse strand, counting down.
CCATCCCACCGACCCACCGATCACGAGGACGATCAGACCGGCCAGAACGATCAGCACCGCGACGATGCGTCGCGACCGGCGCAGGGTTCTCGTCATCCCGCAAGGCTAGGCAGACCTCGAAGCCTGCCGAGGGATCGGTTGGCTATGACAGTTCGGCCTACGAGGCATGCTCTTCGAGGAAAGAACCCAAGGCCGTGACCAGGTCCGGCGCGAGTGGCAGTGTTGGATCGCCATAGGTGGCGATGTTTGCTTGAGGGTCCGCCGGAGCGATCTTGAGGACGTGGTTCATTCCTTCGATCACCGCAAGCGTGCCGTCTCCTGCAGCTGCGGCAAGCGCTTCGCCGTCCGAAACCGGCACCTGAAGGTCGGTCGTGCCTTGCACGACGAGGCTGGGGCCCGTGAACTCGGCGATCACCCTTGCTGGGTCGTACTGAAACCAACTCGCGAGGTATGGCTGGACGCTCTGACGGAACAGCGCCTGACCCACGGCAGGGACGGCGTTGATTCCGGGAGGAAGCTCCGGGACGGTTCTTCCGGTCTCCAGCTCCGAGAGAACCTGGTTCACCTCCGCCAGGAGGTTCGAAGGAAGCTGAGCAGCGAGCTGCGAGCGAAGCACATTGGCCGCGGGACGCCCGGCGCCCTCGAGCGACACGAATGCGTTCGCTCCGACGCGAGACGCCGTGACCATCCCGATGAGCGAACCCTCACTGTGACCGATCACGATCGTTCTGTCGAAGCGCTCATCGTCGGCGAGCGTCTTCAGCCATAGTGAGGCATCGTCGACAAGAAGGTCGAACGTCATCGCTGACTCGTCCGTGCCGGCTGCTGTGCTCTTGCCGACACCGCGCTTGTCGTACCGCAGGGAAGCGATGCCGTGCGCCGCCAGCGCTCCGGCCAGCAGTTTCAAGCTGTCGTTGTGGCCCGGCAGTGCGGACGAGTTGCCGTCTCGGTCGGTTGGGCCCGACCCGGAGATGATGAGGGCGATGGCGGACGAGGGTTCGTCGGGGGGAACCTGGAGAGTGCCGGACAGGGATCCGGTCGGTGTGGCGAGAATCATGCGCGAAGGGTATCGATACATGGAACCTATGAGAATCGGAAGCCACACCTGGACCAGCGGGAATCGGACGTCGAGTCGTGATGTCTGATTGCCGCTAGCTTGGACAGATCTGGTCGGGCATGATGGTCGGCATGGATGACCGCTTCGTGCTCGACCACGACCGCTGCTATCGGGCCGCGCAGAGCCGCGATGCTCGTTTTGATGGATGGTTCTTCACTGCGGTTCGCACGACCGGCATCTACTGCCGTCCGAGCTGTCCTGCGATCACACCGAAGCGGTCGAACTGCGAGTTCTTCCGGACCGCGGCCGCTGCCCAACAGCACGGCTACCGGGCGTGCAAGCGCTGCCGCCCAGATGCGACACCGGGCTCGCCCGAGTGGGACGTACGCGGCGATCTCGTTGGTAGGGCGATGCGACTCATTGCCGATGGGGTCGTCGACCGTGAAGGTGTCGCAGGGCTCGCCGCCCGGCTCCACTACAGCGAACGGCATCTCAACCGGATACTCACGGAGGAACTCGGCGCCGGACCGATTGCACTTGCTCGCGCGCAACGCGCACAGACTGCCAGGGTGCTCATCGAAACCAGCGATCTCTCGATGAGCGACATTGCGTTCGCAGCCGGGTTCGGCAGCATCCGTCAATTCAACGACACCGTTCGAGACGTGTACGCGGTGTCTCCCACCGATCTACGCACTCGAGCCGGCTCGGGAGGCGCGGCGCGTGAAACCGGCACAGTCGCAGTACGTCTTCCACTGCGACCACCCTTGGCTGCTGTGCCACTCCTCAGGTTCCTCGGGGACCGAGCCGTCCCCGGGGTGGAGGCCACAACGGCAACCGGCTTCGCCCGTACGCTCGGCCTCCCACACGGTCATGGCACCGTCGATGTCACGATCGAAGCGGAGACCTACGTCAACGCCACGTTCCGTCTGTCCGACTGGCGAGACCTCGCACCGGCCGTCCGACGTGTCCGCCGCCTCCTCGACCTCGACGCCGACCCCGTCGCGATCGACGAGGTAGTGTCTCACGACCCAACGATGGCGACACTCGTTGCAGCAGAGCCAGGTCTGCGTTCCCCGGGCTCTGTCGGCGCCGGCGAGACCGTCGTCCGCGCGGTCGCCGGCCAGCAGATCTCCGTCGCCGGCGCGCGCACCGTACTCGGCCGCATCAGCGCCGCACTCGGCGAGCGGCTCCCCACGCCGATCGGCAGCCTCACGCACGTGTTCCCATCGATGGAACGCCTCGCCGGTGCACCCACCGAAGCGTTCCCGATGCCTACCAGGCGAGCAGACACGATCCGTCGGGTTGCGAAACGTATCGCCGGTGGCACGCTCGAACTCGATCCCGGCATCGACCGCGAACACGTCGTCGAACAACTCATGGCCGTGCCTGGCATCGGTCCCTGGACGGCACAGTACGTCCTGATGCGCGGGCTCGGCGACCCCGACGTATTCCTCGGTACCGATCTCGGGGTCCGCCACGCCCTCGCCGCGCTCGATCTCGACGCCGGCGTCGCCGACACGTGGCGTCCGTGGCGGTCCTACGCAGTTCACCACCTCTGGGCATCGCTCTCTCGAAAGGAACCGACATGATCCCGACACCGCTCCGTCATCGAACCATGGACTCACCGATCGGCATGCTCACGATCGTCGCCGGTGGCGACGGGATCGTCGCGATCTGGTTCGACACGGAGTCCGCACGTCGCGACCCGGACGCCCACAACCCTGGCAGCGGCGCGCTCGGTCCGACCGAGGAGGTCGGTGCGGGGGGCAGCGCGGTCCTCGACCAGGCCGTCCAGCAACTCGACGAGTACTTCCGCGGTGAACGCACCGAGTTCGACATGCCGCTCGCTCCCTGGGGCACGCCATTCCAACAGGAAGCATGGCTGGTGCTGCGCGGAGTTCCCTTCGGCGAGACGATCACGTACGGGGAACAGGCGCGAAGACTCGGCGACCCGAACAAGTCGCGAGCCGTCGGCGCGGCCAACGGAAGGAACCCGATCCCGATCGTGGTGCCGTGTCACCGGGTGGTCGGCGCCAACGGCCGGCTCACTGGTTACGCCGGCGGGCTGGGAACGAAGGCATGGTTGCTCGATCACGAGTGGCGCGTCCGTCTGGCTGCCGGCTGAGCCGGCGTTGCGCGCAGCGGCGCACGCCCCTACGGCATCCCCTTCACGCGGTGGAGCTGTGTCAGCAGATACTCGAGGTGGTCGTCTCCGAGGTGGGACCACACCCAGTATGTGCAATCGAAGCCGTCCACGCTCAGGAGGGCTTCGGTTCCATAGCTGGTCGCACCCGACCGCACCCTCGCGACACTGCCGTCGTCCCACTCGAACGCGACCGGCAGATCTGCACCCGTTCCTGCGGGGAACGTCCCGAGGCCGATGACGCCGCGCCCGCAGTCCGCGCAGAGATAACCGAACGCGTCATGACCTGGACCCGACGACAGATCCCAGGCGACCAGCATCTCGCCCTCGCTGGTGGCTTGTCGCGGCTCAGCACCGTCGGCTGCGCCGAGATCGGCGAACGCGAGCATGGGGCAGCCCTTGGGTGCCCCGGCGTCGGTTTTCCACTCAGTGACTTCCACATCGGGGACGTCTGAGGCGGCAAGTCGTGCCTCATCCCAGGGCGCGGCACCGAGCTGCTTGGTTTCCCGTGGAGGAAGCTGCGACAGCCAGAGCGTCGGCTCACCCGTGAGCCCTACGACCTTGCGCAACTGGCTCGTGAAGTGCAGGAGGTGCTCCTCGCCGAGGAACGACCAAACGTCGTAGACACAGCCTTCCTCGGGCACGAGGAGGTACATCACAAGGGGAGCACCCGTCTCCGGCGCCACCAACCCTTCGGTGCCGTACCCGGCGATGCTGCCGTCATCCCACGAGAGCCGGCTGGGGAACATCACAGGTTCATCCCCTTGGGCACGGATTCCGGTACCGGCGATGCCGAAGGCACCGCGACCACAATCCGTGCAGTAGTCCCCCCAGGACTCGCGACCGGGCCCGTTCGGGAGATCCCAGGCGATTCCCCAGCCGCCTGAGAAACTCGCCTTGCGGATCGATGCCGTGGCATCGATTGTCCCATCCGGGTACAGCGCCGAGCACGAAGTCTTGTTCTCGGCTGCCCCCCACTGATCGATGAGCACTTGGGGAACGTCCGTGATCGGCGCGTTGTCCCACGGCGCGGACGTGTCGGGCTGGGTCGTCGTGGTCACCGTGACCACCGTGGTTGTCGTGGTTGCGATCGAGGTCGTCGAGGCCGACGTTGTGCCGGCAGACGATTCGATGGCCGTACCACAGGAGGCGGTCAGGACTGCAACGGTCAAGAACGCAATCAACCTGCGCATAGAACACCCCTTCCAATGCCAGGATAGAGGGCGCAGCCCTGTGGACAGGTGATGCTCCCCTGAGCATCCGGGGGCCGGTGTGCTGCCGCTCACGGATCTCGAACGCGGGCGACAGTCGACACGTCATTGAGGCGTGGGTCGGGACAGAGCCACCTCCGGGAGTTATCGGAAACGTTCAGGTCGCTCACGGGTCGGCAGTCGTTGAGAAACAGGTCCCCCAAGACTGGTAGCTCAGGCGAGTTACTGGTAGTGATACAGGCAATGGCACGCGAGGGGATGAGTAGACCGGCCACCGACATCAACGCGTTCGAGGCGTTCTACCGCCGCGAGTACCGGTCGGTGTTGGGGCTCGCCGTCGTGTTGAGCGGCAGCAGATCGGCCGGGGAGGAGATCGCTCAGGATGCGTTCACGGTGACGTACCGGGAGTGGGGGCGGGTTGGTGGCCTGGACAACCCTGGTGCATGGGTGCGCAAGGTCGTTGCGAACAGGTCGGTGTCGACGTTCAGGCGTTCCATGGCCGAAGCGAAAGCACTGTTGCGAGTTGGCCGCCCGGATCCTGCGGAGTCGGCCGTTGAAGGGCTCGAAGTCTGGGACGAGGTGAGGAAGCTTCCTCGTCGCCAGGCCCAGGTCGTGGCACTCACCTACCTCAACGACCTCCCGCGGCGAGACGTTGCCGACATCCTGGCGTGCAGTGAAGAGACCGTGAAGACCCACCTCGAGCGGGCGAAACGAACGCTGGCCGGGACCCTCGGCCAGGAGGACGACCGATGAACACCGACGACAGACTCAGAGACGCAGCGAAGCGAACTAACTCCTCTCTGGCAGGGGCAGCGATTCCCCCGCTTCGGGAGCGTCGGCCGAGCCGGTGGGTCAGCGCGACGCTCGCCGCGACGATGGTCGTGGTGGTGGTCGGCGCGGCTGCGCTCCTCAACCGAGGTACCAGCGTCGTCCCCACCCCGATTCCGATCGCGCCGGGGACAACATCGACGACCCAGCCGACGACGACCGTGACGGGGGCGACGACAACAACGTCCGAGATTGCTTCGATTCGCAGAGGCGCCGTTCTCCGAGCGATCGACTCGGTGTTGGGAGTCCATGTCGTATTCAACGCGCGGGCCGCCGACACTCCTGCACAACTCGGTTCAACACGGGATTGGCAGGGGGTGGTCGCCGAAACGTCCGGGGGCAGCGTCGTGTCCGTCTCGACTCAGTTGAGGGCCTCAGACCCGTCGATCGGAACGATGCTCGACCAGGAGTTCGCGAAGGAGACGTGGGACCACGGAACGGACGCGTGGGTACACACGAGCAGCGGCACGCGATCTGACGGAAACGGCTACGTCGCGTCCATCGAGGTCGTGTTCGAAAACCAACGATTCGTCGGAACGGTGATCCTCGAAGACCCCGAACTCGTGCACGAAGACGGGACCGCATGGGACGAAGACGCTTCTTGGGTCCCCGTATCGGCGGTGATCCCAATCTCCGATGGCGATGCCGTTGCCATCGCCAAGCAGATCAATGATGCCCTCTGGAACTTGGGGTTCGGTGCCGATCAACCTGAGACCACGTCGACAACGGTTCCAGTAGCGGGGCTGCTGCCTCCGCTGGCCGGCTGGCAGGATTCTGGAGCCGATCCGGCCGTGTTCGGTGACGTCACGATCACTGGCGCCGTCTCGCTGGGCGACACGATTGTCGTGACGGGCTGCGCGACCAACGACGGTGGCGCAGGCGGGTTCCCGGTATGGACCAGTACTAACGGGGCGACGTGGGTGCAGTCCGCAGGACCCGACACGGGTGCTACGTCGATACAGGATGGTCGTACGGAGCTGATCCTGGACTGCTTGAGCGACATCGTTGTCACTCCGTTTGGGCTCTACGCCCAAGGTGGGGCCCTGTTCCAATCGACAGACGCCCGCACGTGGGAGGTGGTGAACCTCCCCATCGATGGCGCTCGTCTGGAGGCCATTTTCCCGGGGACCGGTAGGGCGACCGTGCTGGTGTCGCAAGCCTCTGTCAACGAGACGAGGGTTGCGACACTGCTGACGACCACCAATGGAACCGACTGGTCCGAGGGACCAGCCGAGTCCGCGGCCCTGTTCGAGTCGTCGGACGTGGGGGATGTGCTGGCCACCGGAAGCGGCTTGCTTGCTGTCGGCGCCTCTCCCGGCGGCGAGTTCGTTCCCACCGCTGCAGCATGGGCGTCGCCTGACGGATTGACCTGGCGAAGGACAACCGGCGACGGGGGCGGGTTCTCCGAAGCCATCATGAATGCGGTGGTGGAGACGGAAAGCGGATTCGTGGCCGTGGGTAGGAGCACTGCAACTGGCCAGATGGCTTCATGGACGTCGCCCGATGGAGACACATGGCACCGGCGGGCCGGATCGAGCGATGAGATTGAAGCATCCGTCGCCCACCAGAGTGCCACCTCTGTTACGGAGATTGGGGACACCCTCTACGCCGCCGGAGACGACTTCGATGCCCGCCGGTCGGGCCCCCAATGGGAATCTGCACTGTGGATGTCCGGCGACGGCGCGACATGGGAACGAGTCGATGACACATCGATTGCCATTCCGTTCAACATCGTCACTCACGGCTCCAGCCTGATCGGGTTCTCACCTCCACCATGGTGGGTCGAAACCCAGCAGGTGCAGGTTCTGACGCCAAGCGACTAGAAGTACCCCTCGGCTTGGATCAGGGGTGTGTCGTACCCTGTGGTCATGCCATCTGACCCGTACCGCACCATCGCCAAGATCTACGACCGGGTGATCGAACCGATGCAAGCGGGCGTCAGGCTGGCCGCGATACGGGTTCTTCCGCCTGAACCGGGATGGCAGGTGCTCGACGTCGGGTGCGGCACCGGTACCGGTCTCGTCCCGTACCTGTCGGCGGGCTGCACGGTTTCAGGTGTCGACGTCTCGACCGAGATGCTCGACAGGGCCAAGGATCGGCTTGGCGCAGATGCCAATCTTCAGCTCACGGATGGGGACACCCTTCCGTTCCCCGATAATCAGTTCGACCTGACTACCACGACGATGGTGCTTCACGAAGTGCCGGAGGATCAGCGGGATTCGTTCTTGAGGGAGATGGCGCGCGTGACCAAACCGGGTGGTGCCCTCATGGTGATCGACTTCAGGTTCGGCACGCTGCGCGGATGGCGGGGTCCCGTTCTGCGAGCAGCATCGGAGGTCATCGAGCGTCTCTCGGGCCACTACTCGAAGTACCGGTCCTTCAAACAGAACGATGGTGTTCCTGGCGCCCTGGCGGCGGCAGGGGTGCCCTCCACCTCCGAGAAGATCGTGGCCGGTGGCAACGTTGCCATCTACCTTGCGGTGCCGGGCTGATACGTTGCTCGCCTTGTTGAATCGGCCGTGACGAGGCATAATCACCGCTCCACCTCTCTTTCCCAAGGAGCCATGTCATGGAAGTCACACTGCGCGCCGAGACTGGGCGCGAGCCCGGGAGCCGCTCGTCGCGACGGTTGCGGCGCACGGGCATGGTGCCCGCCATCATCTACGGCAGAGACGTTGCCCCCATCGCGGTCGCCGTCGACGCTCACGACCTGTATGTCGCGCTGCACACCGGCGCCGGCGCCAACGCGTTGATCAACCTCGAAACCGAAGGGGCAGACGCTCAACTCACCATGGCGCGGGAAGTCCAGCGGCATCCAGTCCGCGGGGAGATCACTCACGTCGATTTCGTGAAGATCTCGCTCACCGAGAAGACCCAGGTCGAGGTCACCATCGAGATCATCGGCGAATCGGTCGGTGTCAAGGAAGGCGGCATCGTCGAGACGATCCGCAGCAGCATCCATGTGGAGGCTCTGCCAACCGAGATTCCGCAGTCGATCATCGTCGACATCAGCGAACTGGCGGTCGGCGACACGCTGCGCATCGGCGATCTGCCGGCCATCGAGGGCGTCGAGTATCTCGGCGACGATGACGACCCGGTCGTCACGGTTGTGACTCCGGCTGCCGCCGAAGCCGAAGCGGTCGAGGAAGAAGAGGGCGCCGAGGAAGGTGTCGAGGGAGAAGACGCCGAGGCCGAGGACTCCGAAGAGGCCGAAGCATCTGCCGACGAGTAGCCGTGAAGGCGATCGTCGGCCTCCGAAACCCCGAACGGCGCTTCGACGGCACCCGTCACAACATCGGTGCCGAAGTCGTGGAGGCCGTGGCGAAGCGCCACGGGCGTTCGTTCCGACGGGGTCCCCGACGGGTCGCCATGTCGGTCGCGCACACAACCATTGACGATGTTGATGTGCTGCTCTCGCTACCGAGGGTCTCGATGAATGTCTCCGGCCCGCCGGTTGCCGCTGCTTTGCGCTACTACCACGTCGACCCCGCCGACCTGCTCGTGATCCACGACGACATCGACCTGCCGTTTGGCAAGCTGCGCCTCCACACCGGTCGCGGCGCAGGCGGACACAACGGCGTGCGGTCGATCGTTGAACAGATCGGCAGCCGCGACTTCACGCGGCTCAAGGTGGGGGTGGGACGGCCGCCGGGACGCATGGATCCCGCCACGTTCGTCCTTCAGCGCTTCGATGCCGACGAACGATCCGAGATCGACCGCCTCGTCGAGGATGCCGCGGCCGTCGTCGACCAGTACGTGACCGACCTCGAACGAGCCATCCAGATGGCGGGGGAGCGGCATCCGGATCGGTAGGGTGGAGGCTGATGTTCGTCGCCGCCGTCGACCAAGGAACCACCAGCACACGGTGTCTCGTCGTCGACCACGACGGCGCGGTCGTGTCGTCCTCGCATCTCGAACACGAACAGCACTTCCCACGGCCGGGCTGGGTTGAGCACGACGCGCAGGAGATCTGGGAACAAACCGTCGACGTGATCGGCCGGGCGCTCGAAGGCGCCCACCTCTCCGCGTCGGACATCGCGGCGATTGGCATCACCAACCAGCGCGAAACGACGGTTCTGTGGGACAGGACGACCGGACGGCCCGTTCATCCGGCGATCGTGTGGCAGGACACGCGAACGGCAGACCTGTGCGATCGTCTCGGAGGCGTCGAAGGACCTGATCGCTTCCGAGCACGCTGCGGGCTTCCGCTGTCCACCTACTTCTCCGGACCCAAGATCGCCTGGATGCTCGAGGCCTCGCCAGAACTGAAGGGTCGGGCCGAAGCCGGAGAGATCCTGTTTGGCACGGTCGACTCGTGGCTGCTCTGGAAGCTGACCGGCGTGCACGCCACCGATGTCACCAATGCTTCGCGCACCATGCTCATGAACTTGGAGACGCTCGACTGGGACCCGGTCATGCTCGATGCCCTGGATATCCCCGCGGCGATGCTGCCCGAGATCAAGCCCTCGGTTGGTGTGTTTGGAAGCGCCAAAGGACCACTCGAAGGCGTTCCTGTCGCGGGAATCCTCGGTGATCAACAAGCAGCTCTCTTCGGTCAGGGGTGCTTCACACCTGGCGACGCCAAGAACACGTACGGCACCGGCTGCTTCATGCTCATGAACACGGGAACACGTCCCGTATTGTCGGACAACGGATTGCTCACCACTGTCGCCTACCAGATCGGTGATCAGCCGGCCGTCTACGCGCTCGAAGGCTCGATCGCGGTGGCTGGAGCTCTCGTTCAGTGGCTCCGGGACAACCTCGGGATCATCGAGCGATCCCAGGACGTCGAGACTCTCGCCGCCGGCGTCCCAGACAACGGCGATGTCTACTTGGTGCCCGCCTTCAGCGGGCTGTTCGCCCCCCGCTGGCGAGCCGACGCCCGAGGGGTACTCGTCGGCCTCACTCGTTACACGACAGCAGGTCACATCGCCCGAGCCGCGCTGGAAGCGACCGCCTACCAGACGAGAGAGGTGCTCGAGGCGATGCGTGCCGATTCGGGCGTCGAGCTGACCCGGCTCAACGTCGACGGAGGCATGGTCGTCAATGATCTCCTCATGCAGTTCCAAGCCGACATCCTTGGCGTCCTTGTCGTCCGGCCGTCGGTGGTGGAAACGACGGCCATGGGTGTCGCGTTCGCCGCAGGTCTCGCCGTCGGGTATTGGAGCGACCTCGCGAATCTCCGGCTTGAAGAGGGGGGCCGGTGGGAACCCGCCATGGACGACGATCGTCGCCGAACGCTCTACGAACGCTGGACGCAAGCCGTTGAACGGAGCCTCGGGTGGGTGGCTGCTGGTAGCCTCGGATCGTCGGCAAAGGAGTAGGAGCGGCATGAAGATCGTGGTCGGCTTCATCAAGACCCCGGAAGGCGAAGCGGCGCTGAAGGCCGCCATCAACGAGACGAAGCTGCGTGGTGGCGAGCTGGTGGTAGTTCACTCGATGTTGGGTGGAGACCACGAGGGGATAGACGAGGTGCTCGCCTACCGCGAGGAGTTGGACGAGGTCGAAGCTCGACTCGACAAAGAAGGCATCGCCCACAGCGTCCACGAGTACGTGCGAGGGCTCTCACCGTCCCAAGACCTCATCAAGGCCGCCGACGACGAGCAGGCCGGCCTCATCGTGATCGGGTTGCGGAAGCGCTCCGCCGTCGGGAAGCTGCTGCTCGGCAGCAACGCTCAGGAGATCCTGCTGGGAGCCCACTGTCCTGTACTTGCCGTCAAGGCGAGCTACTAGCGGGGCAGAGCGCGAGGCGTTCGTTCCGTCATCGCCTTCGAGAGGACTGAGTCATGCCCTACCGCACCATCATCGAGCCGTTTCGCATCCACAGCGTCCAGGCGATCAAGTTCCCGACACGCGACGAACGGGAAACGGCACTCAGACGAGCCGGCTACAACCTGTTCGGTCTGCACGGCGATGAGGTCATCATCGATCTGCTGACCGACTCCGGTACCGGGGCCATGTCGTCGCAACAGTGGGCAGGGATGATGGACGGTGACGAGTCGTACGCCGGGAGCCGTTCCTTCTATCGCTTCCGGGACACGATCGCCGACATCACCGGATTCCCGGAGATCATCCCCACGCACCAGGGGCGCGCTTCGGAGCGGATTCTGTTCGAGACGCTCGTGGGGGAAGGCGACGTCGTCCCGAACAACACCCACTTCGACACGACGAGGGCCAATGTCGAGCATCAGGGTGCCGAAGCCAGAGACTTGCTCAATGAAGAGGGACACGACCCTGCGGTGGTCGCCCCGTTCAAGGGCAACATGGATATCGAAGCGCTCGAGGCAACGATCGCCGAAGTCGGTGCGGAACGCATCCCGCTCGTGATGGTGACCGTCACCAACAACTCGGGCGGAGGACAGCCGGTTTCCTTGGAGAACCTCAGGGCGGTCCGTGAAGTGTGCGATCGTCACGGCATCCCGTTTTTCCTG
>CAZWHZ010000045.1:0-12753 GCA_964633745.1 uncultured Acidimicrobiia bacterium | reverse complement strand
ACGCTGACAACGACTGGCTCGGCAGTGTCGGGAGTCTGCTCGAAGGGCTGTGGTACGCGTCGGCCGACACCGATCCGGACACCGGTGCGGTAGCGGCGGCCGACTCGAAGGACGCGCTCGTCGCCGACATCGCAAGAACCAGCTTCCATTTCCTCGAGATCGGAACCGGCGCCATCGACGAGATCCTCGTGCTCGTGCCCAACGACAACGGACGGTTTCAGGTTGCGTTGGGTGGCGTTTACTCCTACTACGAGTTCTGGAGGAGCGAGGACCAGGGTCGCCTCACCGACGAGGAGTGGTGGGACGTGCTCGACTCCGGAAGTCCTCCCGATCGACTCTCGTCGATGACCCTCCCGAGCCCCGAAGGAGGGACTCGGGAACGCCCGGCGTGGCAGTCATCGTTTCTGGTGCCCTAGGCGCGGAGCACGGAAAGGTTTCACAACGCGCCTCAAACGGGGTACGGTGTTCGTGCGGCTGACCGTCCGGTCGGCTCCCTTCATCCGCGCCCGGTATACCCGCGGCCCCAGCGGGGGGTGCGGTGAGCCTCCCAGCCCCGGACGGTTGCCGCAACCCTCCGGTACCCTTGCCGGGAATGTTCACCTGTCAACGCTGTGGCTCATCGTTCACCCTGCCTCAGCATGTGCTCGATCGGTATCCAGACTGGACACCAAAGCACTGCCTGGACTGCCGTGATGCCGGCTCGGGATCGGCGCGCGAGACGCAACCCAGGGTTGGGGAGGATCCGAACTCGGGAGTATTCACCGACGGAAGTGCGTCCCCGAACCCCGGTCCCGGAGGATGGGGGGCCGTCTATGTGATCGACGGCGAGATCGTTGCCGAAGCTCATGGTCACGAGGACCACACGACGAACAACCGTATGGAACTAGCCGCTTTGCTCGCTGCGCTCGACCTCGTTCCTCGCGGCACGCCGGCTGTCGTCTACTCGGACTCGAACCTCGCGGTTCGCACCATCAACGAGTGGGCGGCCGGTTGGGAGAAGCGTGGGTGGCGACGCAAGACCGGAGAAGTCGAGAACCTCGATTTGGTCCGAGCCGTGTACGAGAACTGGCGGCCGGAGCTGAAGCTGAGATGGATCAAGGGTCATGCAGGCTATCGGTGGAACGAGCACGCCGACGAGCTCGCCAATCGGTGGCGCGACTGATCTACTCACCGGGGAATGTCAAGCCAACTTTTGTTCTGATGCGATCGAGGACGTCCATCACCGTCAGCGTGTCGTCGAGCGGCATCTTCGGGCTCTCGGTGAGGCCCTCCTGAAGGCACCGGTGGACCTCCTCCACCTCGAATCGATACTCCGAACCCTCGGGGCGGGTGTCGATCGTATCGATGACTTGGCCCTGTCGTTCGATGGTCAACCGTGGCGAATGATGAAACGGTGCGTGAAGTCTGATCCTTCCCTCAGAACCGGAGATGATCGCTTCATTGGCCATGTCGGCAACGAACGAGGTGCTGAGCGTTGAGACTCCCCCAGGGTGGCGGAGGACGAATCCTGCCTGGACGTCGACGCCGGCATCGGAGCGTTCGATCTGCACCGAGAGATCGTCGGGTGCCCCGAGCACGATCGTGGCCAAGGTCACGACGTAGACACCGAGATCGAGAATCGTTCCGCCCCCGAGCGCGGGATCGAACAGCCGATTGCTGGTGTGCGGTGCGGCCGGGAACCCGAAATCGGCTCGAACGGAGCGAATCTCTCCAACGCAGCCGGTGGTGAGCAGCTCCAGCAGCCGCTCTGTGGCCGGATGGAACCGCATCCACATCGCCTCCATGAGGAAGACGTGGTGGGCCCGCGCGCTTGAGATCATCTCACGTGCCTGATTGGAGTCGAGTGCGAGGGGTTTCTCGCACAGAACCGGCTTGCCGGCCTCGATCGCCTCGAGGGTATGGGCGAGATGAGCATCGTTGGTGGACGCCACGTATACGACGTCCACGTCGGGGTCATGGGCGACTGCCTCATGTCTGCCATACCGGTGCGGGATGTCGTGGCGGGCTCCGAACGCTTCAGCCCGTTCGGAGGATGCCGACCCGATGGCGATCACCTCACCTCCGGCCTCGCGTATCGCTTCGATCAATGCGATGGCAATCCGACCCGCGCCCATGATGCCCCACCGTGCCATGACCTCGACGATAGCTCGAGCCCAGCCGGTACAGTGGGCGTGTGGAGCCGTTCGTCGCCGTCACGATTCCGATGCTCGGTGATGCGCGTCTGAAGAACTGGGCGAAGATCGTCGAGCGGGTGGACGAGGCGAAGGCTTCCGGGTGGGCATACGAGGGCTCGTTCATCGCAACCGGTGGGGTGCAGGATGTTCCCATCGGCTCGGTCATCCTGTTGTACGGGGAGAAAGGATCGCGTGGCAACCCTCAGTCACTTGCCGAGGTCTTCACAGCGAACGCTGACGGCACGCTGTCGAAGCAGGCTTCGGCATCGGGACAGGCGTGGGCGAGGACGCTGCGGGACGAGGTGGTGGAGCTTCTGGGGAGCGACGATCCGCCCGTGCTGCTGTCGTGGTCGTCTGAATTGATGCGGTACGAAGACGAGGCTCTGCTGTCCGAGCTGCGGCGGCGCAAGGTCGATGGAGAGGAGAAGACATGAAGAAGCTGCTGAAGGGTCTGTTCTGGTTTGTCGTGGTCAACGTCTTCCTGAAGGCTGCCGCAACCGCCGCGACCGCGCTCTTGGGGGAAGACAGCGCCGAGGACTCGGAGGATTTCCGGCTCGTGGCGTTGATGGACGGCCGGACCTACGAGAGTGTCTCGAACCGACTTCGCGCTGGACGGGTCATCGCGGTCATGGGAGGCGTCGACGTGGACCTGCGCCAGGCCGTGCTGGATCCTGAGGGAGCGAAGCTCGACATCACGATCATCGCCGGCGGTGTGAGGGTGCTCGCGTGCAAGAGCTGGCGAGTGGAGGTCGAGCAGTCGGTTACCGGTGGTGCCGTACAGATCGAGACGCCCGATCCAGAGTCGCTGCCCGATGGTGCACCGATCCTACATGTGCATGTGACGGAGATTGCCGGTGGAGTGGTGATCGCCAACGCAGAGTCGGACGCGCACATCGTCAGGACCTAGCTACACCAGCGGCAAGCCCTCGGCCTTCCATGCCCTGAAGCCGCCTATCAGATCGCCCGCGTCGACGAAGCCCATGTCGACGAGCGTCGCCGCTGCCAGGCTGGACGAGTAGCCGTCATTGCACATCAGGATCAGTGGAACGTCCGGATTGGCGACGCGATCATCCTTCCACGGCGAGTCAGGGTCGACGCGCCACTCGAGCACCGTTCGAGGGATGGGAACGGCCCCTGCGACGCGGCCCTCGCGGGCCCGATCGTCCTGGCAGCGAAGGTCCACGAGAACGGCCCCCTCGCCAATCGCGGTGGCCACGTCAGTTGGCTCGTACCGGCGGATGCGGGAGCGAGCCGTTTTCAGGAGTTCCTCGATTGTCGTACGCTGCATGGATGATCATCCTATGGCCGAGGAGGAGATGATGCGCGCCGTTCGTCTCGAATCAACTGGTGGTCCCGATGTCCTTCAGTGGATGGAGGTGCCCGATCCGGTACCCGGCGAGGGTCAGGTGCGCGTCAGGCTCGCTGCAGCAGGGGTCAACTTCATCGACGTCTACCACCGCAGCGGGCTCTACCCGGTGGAGTTCCCATTCATCCCTGGGCTCGAGGGCGCCGGCATCGTCGATCAGGTTGGCGCAGGGGTGACCCGCTGGGCGATCGGCGACCGAGTCGCATGGTTCTCGGCTCCGGGTTCCTATGCGGGGCTCGTGGTCGTGGACGCCGACAAAGCCGTTGCCGTTCCGCCTCATGTTGATCTGGAGATCGCAGCTGCTGCCATGCTGCAGGGCATCACCGCCGCCTACCTCGTGAGCGATACATATCCGCTCGCCGCCGGCAACACGTGCCTCGTACATGCCGGCGCAGGCGGCGTGGGACGGCTTCTCATCCAAATGGCGATCCATGCGAAGGCCAGGGTGTTCGCGACGGCCGGGACTGCTGAGAAACAGCAGATCGCCGAAGGTCTTGGTGCGGAGATCGCGTCCGGGTACGAAGAGTTCGTCGACGCAATCGAGCGGGTGGCGGGACCGCGCCCCGTAGACGTCGCGTACGACGGTGTGGGAGTGGCGACCTTCGCCAACGACCTTCGAGTGATGCGTCGTTTTGGAACCGTTGTGCTGTTTGGGCAGTCGTCCGGTCCGGTGCCACCGGTCGATCTTCAGGATCTCAACAGGAACGGGTCGCTGTTCGTCACGCGGCCGACCATCTTCCACTACGCGGCTGATCGCGGGGATCTGGAACGCTACGCGAACTTCGTGTTCGACGGCATCCAGGCAGGGTGGCTGGATGTCTTCGTCGGTGGTCGGTACCCGATTGACGCTGCAGGCGAGGCCCACAGGGCTCTCGAGGCTCGCGAGACGACCGGGAAACTCCTACTCATCCCGCCGGAGGCGTAGATTTCGGGTATGCAGGCAGTTGCTACGAAGTACTGGCACCGTCTCGATGATGGACGGATCCAGTGCGACCTCTGTCCACGCGAGTGCAAGCTCCGCGAAGGCCAGCGAGGGCTGTGCTTCACTCGAGCGAGGCAGCACGACGAGATCGTGCTCACCTCCTACGGGTGGTCTACCGGCGTCTGGGTCGACCCCATCGAAAAGAAGCCGCTGAACCACTTCCTGCCCGGAACCTCGGTGCTGTCGTTCGGGACCGCAGGATGCAACCTGGCCTGCCGGTACTGCCAGAACTGGGACATCTCCAAAGCGCGCACCGACGACGTCCTCGGTCAGGAGGCGCCACCCGATCGAGTTGCTGCGTCTGCCCTTGCCCGCGGGTGTCAAAGTGTCGCGTTCACCTACAACGACCCCGTCGTCTTCCACGAGTACGTGATCGACACGGCCCGCGCTGCGCACATCGCCGGGTTGAAGACCGTTGCGGTGACCGCCGGGTATGTCAACCCCGCGCCGCGAGCCGAGTTCTACGAGGTGATCGACGCGGCGAACATCGACCTCAAGGCCTTCAGCGACGAGTTCTATCACCGCTACTGCGCCGGAAGTATCGGGCCGGTACTCGACACGCTCCGCTATGTGCACGAAGAGACCGACGTGTGGTTGGAGATCACGACGCTGCTCATCCCGGGGCTGAACGACTCCGACGAGGAGATCGATGCGATGACCCGGTGGGTTGTGGAGAACCTCGGACCCGATGTGCCGCACCACTTCACGGCGTTCCATCCGTCGTTCCGGATGACGGACGTACCGCAGACCGACCTGTCCAGGCTGTTGCGTGCGAGGGAGATCGCTGTGGGCAACGGCTTGCACTACGTCTACACGGGCAACGTCCCGGACGAGGAGACCCAGAGCACCTGGTGTCCGGGATGTGGGACAAGGGTGATCGGTCGCATGGGCTACCGCATCACCGCCTGGGCCATCGACCGGGGGCGGTGCCGGGAGTGCGGCCGGACGATTCCCGGAGTGTTCGGGGACTGACAGCTGCGAAGCCCTGGGTTGGGGGAGAACAGCCGCTCTTTCGGCCGGGTACGCTCCAACGTGTGATCGAGTTCCTCGGGTATGTCGCCTCCGCGTTGGTAGTGATATCCCTCGCGATGACGTCCGTGGTGCGCCTCCGCATCATCAGCCTGATCGGTGGCGTTCTGTTTGCCATCTATGGCTTCCTGATCGACTCACTACCGATCGCCATTGTCAACGTGATCGTCGTGGTGCTGAACACGTTCTTCCTGTGGAAGGCGTTCACCGACAAGGAGTACTTCACCCTGCTCGAGGTACGCCCCGAGTCGATGTACGTGTCCGGGCTGGTCGACTTCTACCGCGACGATATCGCCCGCTTCTTTCCGGGTTTCCGCCTCCAACCGGCAGGCGATCAACTCGCGATCCTCACGCTTCGGGACATGGTGCCCGTCGGGCTGTTCATCGGCACACCGGAAGGAGAACGGACGCTGCGGGTGCTATTGGACTACGTGACGCCGGTCCACCGCGATCTGAAGGCGGCGCGCTTCCTGTTCGGACGGAACAGCCGGCAGGTCTTCGACGGCTTCGGGTACGAGAGGCTGGTGAGCGACGGTGGGAGTCCGGCGCACAACCGGTATCTCGAACGTGTCGGCTTCACCAACACGGATGGACGGTACGTACGGGAGCTATGACTGGTTCAGGGAGCGGACGGCAGCAGATGACCTCACTCGCGAGCAAGGGTGAGGAGCCTCCCGAGTAGCTCCCTGACCTCGTCCGCCTCGAACGCGAGGGCCGAGTCGCCGATGGTCAGCTCGAATCGGGTGACACCGGGCACCATCGTTTCGTCGAGGTAGCCGAACAGCTCGGTGTCGGCCTCTTCGACGATCCGACCGCCCGCAGCCCGGAGCCGTTCGAGGTCGCCATCGATGAACACGTGCATCATGTTGGTGTGCGGCGGGTTCGGTCGCACGGAAACGCCCGGAAGCGACGAGAACACGGCCGCGATCTCTCTTGCCTTCGCGTGGTACTCGCCCATCTTCTCCAGATGTCGGTCAAGTCCGAGCTGCGCCGATACGGCAAGTGGGTACATGTGCACGAGGTTGCCACCGTGGCGACGCTGCCAGATGCGGGCCGTGTCGATCAGATCGGCCGGCCCAGCCAGCACTGCCCCGGCGACACCCCCGAGGATCTTGTAGAAGGACACGTACACGGAGTCGAACAGCCCGGCAATCTCGGCGTACTCCTTGCCGTAGAACGGCTTCGTTTCCCAGAGGCGAGCTCCGTCGAGATGGAGCTTGATGGAGCGTTCCCGTGCCCAATCGGTCATCTCGACGAGGTCGTCCCACTTGGGCAGGTAGCCGCCGATTTCCCGCTGCGGCAGCTCGAACAGGATCGCTGCGACCGGTTCGCGGAGTGCCTCGAGGTCATCGATCGTGAATAGCCGATCGGGGCCGCCTAGCAGTGTGGAGGACAGACCATGGAGCTGTCGGTACGCGCCCTGTTCGTGGAGTTCGAGGTGGCATGTGGGATGAAACGCGACACGATCGATATGTGCCTGATCGGACCAGATCCTCAGTGCGATCTGTTGGGCCATGGTGCCACTCGGCATGAGCACCGATGCCTCCGTGCCGAGAAGGCCGGCGACACGCCGCTCGAGACGCTCGATCACATCGCCGGCCCCGTAGTGATCCTGATCGAGATCGGGATCGACGAATTCGATGAGATCGGCGAGCGCGTCGCGCACTGTCTGTCTGGGGTGGTGGCCGAGCCGTCGGGACGCTCTTTGTGGTTGCTCGCTCGATGGCATACCGGCGATGCTAGGCGACGACCCGACTGCCGCCCGCGGTGTCCCTGGAGGTTCGGCTTTGTTGACTACAGATCGATCATCGTGGGTTGGTGGCCGGTGGCGTCGAGGAATCGCAGGAGGTTGCTCGCTGAGATCGCCGTGGTCATCGTGTTATCGAGCGGATGAAAGTTGAGCGGATCGAGCTTCAGTAGTCCTCGGTCGAGCACGACCTGTACGGCTCCCTCCGTGTCGTTGATGACGGCGAAGGGTGTCACCGCGCCGGGGATCACGCCCAGAGCTCTCATGAGCCGCTCGGGGCTTCCAAACGAGAGCCGATCCGAGCCGAGGCGGACTGCCACTTCCTTGAGGTCGATCTGGCGATCCTCTCTGGAGACAACGAGCCACATCGCTCCCTTCTTGGTGCGCAGGAACAGGTTCTTCGAGTGACCGCCCGGCAAATCCCCGCGTATCTGGCGCGCCTGGTCCACAGTGAATACCGGGTCGTGGGTGAGTGTCGTCACGGAGATGCCGAGGTCGTGAAGGAATAGGAACAGATCATCTGGGGTCGCCACGACGGCCATGATACGGGCACACCGGCAGGGCGCCGGTTTAGGCTGGGCGGTATGAAGCACCCAAAGCTCAGCAGCGGCGAAGAGGTCATCAGAGCGTTCCGACCCCATTGGAAGCAGCTCGTCTGGCCCGGCTTTGTGACGGTGGTCGCGATCGCGGGAATCGTGGTCACCCTCGTCATGGCTGAAGGTACCTGGTTGTGGGTAGGGCTCGCGGCCGCAGTTGTCATCTGGCTGCTGCTCGCGGTGCCACCGTTCATCGACTGGCTCTACACGCACTATGTGATCACCAACGAGCGCGTGATCGTCCGCAGGGGGATGATCGCTCGTCATGGCAAGGAGATACCGTTGGAGGTGATCAACGACGTCACGTTCCACCAATCGGTCATCGAACGGATCGTCGGTTCAGGAGATCTGATCATCGAGTCGGCGGGGGAGCGTGGACAGAGCCGGTTCAGCGATATCCCCGATCCCGATGAGATCCAGTCACAGGTCTACAAGCTTCGCGAGGCCCGCACGATGGCCCTCCAGGTCACGAGTGGACAAAGCCCGGCGGAGCAGCTCGAAGCGCTTGCCCGGCTCCGCGATCAGGGGGTGCTGAGTGACGATGAGTTCGCCGAGAAGAAGGCGAAGCTCCTCGATCAGATCTGATCCGACTCGGCGTCGATCAATCGGGCTGATACCGTTCCGACTGGAGGTGTGATGGATCGGAGTCGCGTGGTACCCATCGTCTTGGCGATCCTCGCCGTCGCGGCGGTCTCGCTCATCGGGATCGCCCTCTATGTGATCGCTACGTCATAGGAGTACCCGATGCAGGAACTGCTGAGCGCCTATCTCCCCGCGGCGTCGTCCGCGATCTCGTTCGTGTTCGCCTTCGTGGTGTTGAAGAAGTGGGCTGCGAGACGTCATCCGTATCTGCTTCTGTGGGGAGTCGGGTTTCTCATGTATGGCATCGGCGGAGCGATGGAGGCCATCTACGGGTTCGCGGGTTGGAGCCCGTTGGTGTTCCGGCTCTGGTACCTGTTCGGTGCGATCCTCGTTGCTGCCTGGCTCGGGCAAGGAACGGTCTATCTTCTCGTCAACCGGCGCATCGGCAAGATCCGCCTGGCGCACATCCTCATGGCCATCCTGGCGATCGGGTCGCTGTACGCCGTCGTCAAGGTGGCGGGCGCTCAGCTGGATCCGACGCAGATGCTGAAGGATGAATTGAGCGGGCACGCCATCACGACCTCCGGCGTGCGCGTCCTCACCCCGTTCTTCAATCTGTACGGCGTGGTCATGCTTGTCGGCGGGGCGATCTACTCGGCCTACTACTTCTGGAAGACCCGATCGGCAGCGAACCGGATGATCGGCAACATCCTCATCGCCGCAGGGGCGATGATGCCGGCGTTCGGAGGATCGGCGCAGCGTTTCGGCATTCCGGTGGCGCTCTACGTCGGCGAGTTCCTGGGTGCCGTGCTGATGTTCATCGGCTACCTCTACACGTCGCGTCAGGCACAGACCGCCTAGCTCAGTTGCCCTGATCGCCGAACGGGTCGGTGTTCTCACGGAGAAATCGCTCGACCTCCTGCGCAATCTCCTCACCGGTCGGGACGTGTTGCTGTTCACCGACCATCTGCTCCAACCGCTTGACGTAGGCAACGGCCTCGGGTTTGCCGGCAACGGTCTCGTCCAGCTCTCGGCGCTGCTCCTTCGCCTCATCGGCCAGGTTGCCCAGCGGGAGATCGATTCCAAGGTGTCTCGCTGCCCGCTCGACGAGGGCCAGGGCCCCCGCGTGGTACGGGCCGGCAACGTAGTGAGGGATCTGTGCCCAGAACCCGACGGCGGGGATACCGTGGGCGGTGACCGCCTGCTCGACGATGTTGACTGCCGCACCTGGCACCTTGAGAACGCCTTGAGGGAGCTGCTCGTCGGCTGGAATCAGGTCGCGGCGCGATGCCGTGGTGAGGATGCGAACAGGGCGCGTGTGCGGCACCGCCGCGGGAACCCCTCCCAACGACACCATCTCGACGACACCGAGCGACTGGGCGAGCCCTCCGATCTCCTGGCTCAACGACTTCCAGCGGAAGTCCGGCTCGCTGCCCGAAAGCACCAGTACGTCCCGAGTCTGACGGACCAGGGTCATGGAGATCTCGGGCCACTTGGTCACCCGCATGAGACCTTCGACGAACTCGATGTCGGGTCGTGACGAGCGGTAGTCGAATAGAACGTCGCCGTCGAAGGTCGCGATGGTCTCTCCTTCCTTGCCGATCGACTCCGCCGCATCGGTTCCTACCGAACCGGCGTTCACCCAGCCGTCGAACGCGACGATCAACGCCGGTGCAACCAGCTCCGGGATCTCGGCGGTGAGTTCATGGAGCGCCATCGCGGCCAGGCTAGTGGCGAGTGAGGCGTGTGCCTTGTGGGACTCACGTACACTCGGACACTCGCGAAGGAGAAGGACACATGGCCGCCACATCGACGATGCTCCCACTCGGGACCGCCGCTCCCGACTTCCGACTCCCCGACGTCACGACAGGACGCCTGGTGGGCCGCGACGACTTCTCGGATCGCGCCGGGCTGTTGGTGATCTTCACGTGCAATCACTGCCCCTACGTGAAGCACCTGGAGGAGGGACTCGCGTCATTCGCCAACGACTACACGGACGCTGATCTTGCCATCGTTGGAATCGCTTCCAACGACGTGACGAGCTATCCGGAGGACGCCCCTGAGAAGCTGGCTGCCAGAGCCCGTGAGCTCGGATTCGCATTTCCGTACTTGTACGACGAGTCCCAAGAGGTCGCGGCAGCATTCACCGCGATGTGCACTCCCGACTTCTTCTTGTTCGGTCCCGACCGCAGGCTGGTGTATCGGGGGCGGTTCGACGAGAGCCGGCCGAATAGTGGAAAGCCGGTGACCGGCCGGGACCTGCGGGCAGCCGTGGACGCCGTGCTCGCAGGGGAACCGGTCTCTGAGGACCAATGGCCGTCGCTGGGGTGCTCGATCAAGTGGAAGGACGACAACCCGCCGCCCCACGCCTCCTGACCGGGAACCCCCGAACTGTCTCTGAGCGTCTCACTCATGTCCAATCGAGGAGTGGATTGTGAGACGTGGACTGATCATCGTGGCGCTCGCCGCTGTCCTGGCGGCAGGCTGTGTGGGCGGCACCACATCGCTCGAATCGGCCGATATGGCTGGCGGAGCTCCGACCCCCGATCAGGCGTCCGTGAAGGGCGCGTTGGCGTACGATGAAAGTGCTCCCGATGCCGCGGCCCAGGACCGGAAGGTCATCCAGACCGCGTCGATCGATCTCGAGGTCGCCGACCCTGAAGCAAGCGCGACGAACGTTCGCCGTCTTGCCCAGCAGTACGGCGGGTATGTGTCGGCAGAACAGACCTACCGCGAGCGGGTCGATGGCCCGGCGTTCTCGACGCTGCAGGTACGGGTCGCAGCGGATCAACTCGACGCCTTCATTCGAGCCCTCAAGGCTGAGGCTCTGGATGTGCGCTCCCTGTCGACCACTGCGCAGGACATCTCCGAGGAGTACAGCGATCTCGAAGCGCAGCTGAAGAACCTCACCGCCTATGAAGATGAGCTCCGGCTGCTGCTGGCGGACGTCCGCGAACGACCCGACGCAAAGCCAGAGGATCTCCTGAACGTGTTCGAGAGCATCCGGCAGGTCCGCGGAGAAGTCGAACAGCTCCAAGGAAGGCAGCGCCTGTACGACTCGCAGGTCGCCCTTGCCACCGTGTCGGTCACGCTGACCCCTTCGGAGGCACTCGAACCGATCGCCAAAGAGGGTTGGAACGCAGGCACGATCTTCCGGAACGCGCTGCGCGGACTCGTGGCCGGTCTCCAGTGGCTCGCTTCGGCAGTGATCTGGCTGGGAGTGTTCTTCCTGCCGATTCTCCTGTTGGTCCTCATCCCGGTGGGGCTCGTGTTCTTGATCGTGCGACGGCTCGTCAAACGACGCGGAGCGGCGACGGCCGACTAGCGTGCCCGGGTGGCCTGGCTCGGTGCACTCATATCCGCGGGACTGCTGTGGTTGGCGTTTCCGCCAGTGGGGTGGGGGGCGATGGTGTTCATCGCCCCTGTTCCTCTGTTGTGGGGTCTTCGTAGAGCGCCGAGCCGCCGGGCGGCGCTTGCAGCCTCCTACCTCTTCGGGCTTGCGTTCTTTACGGCGCTGATCTGGTGGGTCGCGATCTCCACGAGGGTCGGCGCAGCGTTCCTGTTCCCGTTCCTGCCGCTCTACCTGGTGCCCGTCGGGTACGTCGCGTGGCGGTTTCGAGCGTCGCCGCGGTGGTGGCTCCTGGTCGTCGGCGCGTGGACGGTCTCGGAGTGGGTACGAGGGAATTGGCCGTTCGGTGGGTTCCCGTGGGGGTCTCTGGGGATCGCGGTTGGTGACGTTCCAGCACTCAGAGAGAGTGCTCAGTGGGTGGGAGAGACCGGACTGTCGGTGCTTGCGATCGCCGTTGCTGCAGGCATCGTGGTGCTGGTCGAACGGCGAGATCTCCGGTGGGTTGGCGCTTCGATACTTGCGGGCGTGGTGATGGCGATTGCCGGACTGATCTGGCCGCCCCGCGTCGATGGGACATCGCTTCGAGTCGCCGTCATTCAGGGTTCGAGCCCGTGCCCCGGTCAGTATTGCGACAACGAGAACCAGAGGATCTTCGACTCACATCTCGCACTGACGCGGACGCTCGCGACGGGTTCGGTCGACCTGGTGATCTGGCCCGAGAGTTCCGCCATGTATGACGCAGACACGATCACCAATCCGGCGAACGCTGTCGCGGTCGGCGCCGAGGCTCGACGGTTGAACGCGTTCATCCTCATCGGGTCATCGCGCACCGTGAGCGAGAGCGGGTTCGTGAACGCCAACGTCCTCTACGGCCCCGACGGGATGGTCATCGGGGAGTACGAGAAGACGCAGGGGGTCCCGTTCGGTG
>CAZWHZ010000044.1:0-12946 GCA_964633745.1 uncultured Acidimicrobiia bacterium | reverse complement strand
GATGACTGATGACTGTGAGCGCAGCTCGGCCCGATGTCGGTTCTCGGTTTTCGGTTGTCGGTGAGAGGGTCGCCCTATGGTTTCGAGTTGTCTGGGACCGCGTTCTTACTGATGACTGATGACTGATGACTGTGAGCGCAGCTCGGCCCGATGTCGGTTCTCGGTTTTCGGTAGGAGAGTCACCCTACAGTCTCGTGACGAATTCGGATCGCGTACGGAGGTACCCGTACGGCGGACAACGCCCGCCTCTAGGCTGAGAGTGCGCAAAGGAGGAACATTGTTCGAGCCGTACGTGAACGAGCCGTACTCCGACTTCTCCGATCCGGAAAACGCCGACGCCTATCGAGCGGCGCTCTCGACGGTCAGGGGACAATTCACCCACCATCCGTTGGTCATTGGTGGCGAGCAGGTGACGACGGGCCGGGAACTCGAGAGCGTCAACCCCGGGAAGCCTGCGGAAGTCGTGGGGACCGTCTCGCTGGCCGACCAGGACGCTGCCGAACGAGCGCTGAACTCGGCATGGGCGGCGTTCCCATCGTGGTCCCGTCTCGGCGGAGCCGCACGCGCTCGGCACCTCATCAAGCTTGCAGCGATCCTGCGAGCCCGCAAGTACGAGTTCTCAGCCTGGGAGACGCTCGAAGCGTCAAAGAACTGGCTCGAGGCCGAAGCCGATGTCGCAGAGGCGATCGACTTCTGTGAGTACTACGCACGTCAAGCGGTCGAGATGTCGAAGCCGCTGCCGGTCTACTCGTACCCGGGTGAGGACAACGAGTCGCATCTCATCCCGATCGGCGCCGGCGTAGTGATCCCTCCGTGGAACTTCCCGCTCGCCATCCTTGCCGGTATGGCGGCCGGTCCGGTTGCAGCAGGCAACACGGTGGTCGTCAAGCCGGCCTCCTCAACTCCGGTTATTGGCGCCAAGTTCATGGAAGCGGTGCAGGAGGCGGGATTCCCGCCGGGAGTGATCAACTTCCTTCCTGGCGCCGGGTCCGAGATCGGCGACTTCCTCGTCGATCATCCGAGAACGAGGTTCGTCAACTTCACCGGATCGATGGAGGTCGGCCTCAGAATTGGTCAGCGAGCCGCCATCGTCCACGATGGTCAGCTCTGGTTGAAGCGTGCCTTCATGGAGATGGGCGGCAAGGACGCCATGGTCGTCGACGAAACCGCCGATGTGGAGGCCGCGGCAGCAGCAGCCGTGGTGGGCGCCTATGGGTTCCAAGGCCAGAAGTGTTCTGCCCTGTCGAGGCTGATCCTCGTCGATGATGTGTATGACCAAGTGTTGGAGCGTGTTGTAGACGCGGCAGGTGCACTTCGGGTCGGTGCTGCCGAAGACAACGCCCGGGTCAACGCGGTGATCACTGCTGTCCAGCAGAGGACGATCATGGCAGACATCGAGCGGGGGAGGGGAGAAGCCAAGCTGTTGGTTGGAGGCAACTCTATCGACATGGACGGCGGCTACTACCTGCAACCGACGGTATTCGCTGATGTCGAACCCGATGCCTACATCGCTCAGCACGAGATCTTCGGTCCCGTCCTCTCTGTTCTGCGAGCGAGGGACTTCGATCACGCCGTCGAGATCTTCAATGGCACTCTCTACGGTCTGACGGGTGGCCTGTTCTCTGCTCGGCGGGATCGGATCGAGCGTGCAAGGGCAGAGTTCCACGTCGGAAACCTGTACATCAACAGGAAGATCACCGGGGCGCTCGTGGGGGTCCAACCCTTTGGTGGTTTCAACATGTCCGGATCGAACGCAAAAGCCGGCGGCCCCGACTACCTGCGTCTGTTCATGGAGATGAAGACGGTCGCGGAACGCTGGGTCTAGACACGGCAGTGGGCGCGTCGACGACGCGCCCACATGACTTCTCGGATCAACCCTCGGACGGTTCTTCGGTCGTTTCGACGACTTCCTCGGCCGCCTCGGCACCACCTTCCGCCTTGTTGCGGAAGTCCTCCGCGACGTCCTTGGCCTTCTCGAACGCCTCCGAAGCAGCCTCCTTGGCCTTGCCCATCATCGGTGCGGCCTTCTCGCCCAGGTCATCGGCCATTTCCTTGGCCTTTTCGCCGAAGTCGCCGGCCATTTCCTTGGCCTTTTCCATCATCGGTGCGGCCTTCTCGCCGAGATCATCGGCCATTTCCTTTGCAGAACCGAACAGCTTCTTGAGCGAGTCCATGAATCCCATAGATATCTCTCCTTTACTCATCCGGAGGATACGTGACGGCATCGACGAGTGCACCCGATTCGTCGTATATCAGGGCGGAGTCTCCATCGTTGTCCCAAATGGGGCCATTGGCACACCAGAAGAGATGGGTCGAGGTGTCCTGACCGCACCCCGAGTGGATCGTCACCTTCCCCTTGAGCACGAACCCGTCAGGGAAACGGAATCGATGGCTGCTGGAACCGTCTCTGAGTATCCAGCCGGTGAGGTCGACCTCCGATGTCGCGACGATCGTGATCGTTTCTTCGTTCAGGACGCTCTCGTCAGGTCCAGACGGATTGGCAGCGATCGGCCCGATAGACACGGCCTCCGATGCCGGGCCACACGCACCCTCTGCCCACATGCCAACCTGCTGTGCCTGCGCTGTGGACATCGCTGCGTTGAGCTCGTCTTTGTGGTGGGTGTTCGGGGGGTATGCCTGGGCAAGGGCGAATCCGTCGGTGACGAGATCCACGTTCACGAGGCGTCCGTCGAGGTACACGTATGCAAGGATCCTTCCGTAGTCGTCGTATGGCTGGGCATCGGTTTCGAGCATCACGGTCGCGCCTTGGATGAGGTTGGTGAGCGCGGCAGTCGCTTCTGGGCCGAAACACTCGTCGTGTTCGGGAGCGTTGACACCGATCAGGCGGACACGTGACCCGCCGATGTCGAATGTGTCACCGTCGATGATTCGAGTGGCCCTGGCTTCCGTGGACCGCGCGACTGGTGTCTGGGTGCATGCCGTCGACACCGCGACAAGCAAGAGCAGAGCAAGCGTTCTCATGGGGTGACCATACGTTCCCAAAGGGACAGTATCGTGGTGCCATGCAGATTCGTGGACCCATCGCCTTCGAAGAATCAGGCTCAGGACCTCTCGCAGTGTTCATTCACGGGTACCCCCTCGACCATCGGCTGTGGCTCGATCAACTCGACGGCCTCTCA
Source organism: uncultured Acidimicrobiia bacterium (assembly GCA_964633745.1). GTDB lineage: Bacteria > Actinomycetota > Acidimicrobiia > Spongiisociales > UBA4744 > CAYLHS01. The sequence goes on along the minus strand of CAZWHZ010000044.1, from coordinate 9,806 downwards.
GACATTCGCCACTGCGTTGCACCGGACCTGCCAGGGTTCGGCGCGTCCGAGCCGCTCGATGAGTTCACCATGGAAACCGTGGCCGACTCGATAGCGACCTTCATCGGCAACGAGCAAGCAGACATCGTCGCCCTTTCGATGGGTGGGTACATTGCGCTTGCCCTCTGGGAGCGGCACCCTGAGGCCGTTCGATCGCTCTCGCTGTTGGACACGAAGGCCGGCGCCGATACGCAGCAGGCCCGAGAGGGTAGAAGGGCACAAGCGGTCCAGGTGGCAGAGCAGGGCACCAGCTCACTGGTCGACGGGATGACGCGTGCGCTTCTCGCTCCTGGCGCAGGTGCCGGCCCGAAGCGGCGCTTGGCGGAGATGATCGGAGCGACGACGCCAGAGGCTGTCATCGCGGCGCTTCGCGGAATGGCGGACAGGCGCGATCGGGTGCATGTCCTCGCTACGATCGACGTCCCGGCTGCGGTCGTGGTGGGAGCGCTCGACGCGCTCACCCCACCCACCGTCGCAGTCGAGATGTCAACCCGGATTCCCGGTGCGACAGTCAGCGTCATACCAGGGGCGGGTCATCTCACACCGATCGAGGCACCCGAGGAAGTAACCGGCGTACTTCGTCACTTCCTCGATCACTGATGGTGCGGCGTGCAGGAGACGCATCGTCCTGGTCAGTAGTGTGGACCCGCGGCGAAGGCTGCGAGACCCTGGCGGGAATGCTTGCCTCTGACGGGCCCTCGTTCGCCGAGGGCGACCTCCGCGATGCGTGCATTGCGGCCCGAGCGCACGTGATCGTTCAGAGGAAGCTCACATCGTTCGATTTGGTGAACGTCGTCGCGTCGAACCGGTTCGATGTCGACCGCGTGTCGTCGGTGGTCGCCGCCATCGGGGGCGGTCCGCACTCGCTCTTCGCGGGGCAGGTTGCACAACGCATCGCGCTCGCCGCCGGGATCCCCGGTGCGATCGTGTCGGCGTCGCGGGATGCTGCCGAAGATGAGGCGAGCCGCGCGAACCTCGACCTGGTGGGTGAGCAGGTCACCGGATTGGAACGTCGACTCGAGCGAGTTTCGAGCGCTGGCGAGCTCGTGTCGACACTCGATGAGGGGGCCCTGCTCGTGCTCGGGGCGCCTGGAGGATCGTGGTTCCAGCGCCAGTTCTTCGGACCCGGCCGCCGTCTCATTCAGGCCGCGCCCGGGGGGATCGTTGTGGTTCGCAGTTCACCGCGACGGTGCTTTCACTCAGTCGAAGAGGCACAGGTGATCGGTCCGCTCTTGTCGGTGCGCGAAGCTACTGCAGTGAGCTCCGTGCCGATCGTGCCCGTCGCCGAGGACGGCAAACTCGTCGGCCTGTTTCGTATCGGCGCAGAGTCGACTATCGGTGCGACCGTTCGGGATGTGATGGAGGATCCGTTGTTCCTCGAAGCAGACGATCCCGTCGAGGCATCGGAGGATCTCCGATCGTTCTTCAATGGTGCACCGATCCCGATCGTCGATCGCGATGGGCGTCTGGTTGGAGTCCTGCCCGATGGGGCGTCCTAGACGAGCACGGAGGCTGCTTTTCGTCCAGCGATGTTGACGGGCTCCCAGACACCGGAGAATGGCGGCGCGTAGGACAGGTCGACGTACTCCAGATCGGCGCCCGTCATGCCTTCCCACAGAGCGACGGCGAAGGTATCGATGCGCTTGCCCGATCCGGGACCGCCAACGATCTGGGCGCCGAGCAGTCTGCCGGATACTCGGTCGACGACCGCGCGAATTCGCATCTGTGTCGCTTTCGGCCAGTAGTGGGAACCGGTTGAGCTCCGGAGACCCGTCGCCACGGCATCGAACCCTGCGGCCGTTGCTTCCGAGAGGCTGAGGCCCGTACGGGAGATCTCGATGTCGTCGACCTTGGTGATTGCAGTGCCCAGCACCCCGGGAAACGAGGCGTTGCCGCCACCCAGGTTGGTGCCGGCGACCCGGCCTTGTTTGTTGGCGATGGTCCCGAGGTGGAAGTTGACGGCCTCGCCGCTGATCCGGTGGAGCTCCTCGGCACAGTCACCTGCTGCATAGACTCCCTCGGCACTCGTCCGCTGGTGATCGTCGACGGCGACCGCTCCTGTACGTCCGAGCGTGATACCAGCTGTCCCCGCAAGCGCGGAGTTCGGGGCCGAACCAAGACTCAGTACAACAATGTCCGCAGGGTAGGTGATCCCGGCTGCTTCGACGCCGACGGCGTGTCCGTCTTCGCCGATGATCCGACTGACCCTTGTGCCCGTGTTGACAACGATCCCGAGTTCGCCCACCTGTGTTGCGACGAGTTCGCCCATCTCCGGGTCCATCGTTCGTGAGAGGACGGTGTCGGCCATTTCGAGCACCGTGACCGGTATGTGAAGGTTGTGGAACGCTTCGGCGACTTCGAGGCCGATGTATCCGCCACCTATCACAACAGCGTGCTGCGGCGGTTCGGCGAGCGCGGCACGCACGGCTATCGCATCGTCGAGCGTCCGCACCTGAAACACGCCGTCGAGGTCGAGACCCTCGATCGGCGGGAGCAAGGGTCGGGCGCCCGTCGCGTACAGCAGGAGGTCGTATGGTTCGTTCGAGATGGTGTCGGTGTCGAGATCGTTGACGGTGACCGTCTTGGCTGCGATGTCGATGGCCGTGACTTCGTGCCGGAGGTGGACGTCGATGTCCATTCGGGCGAACTGGGCGGGTGTTCGCGCTTGCAGCTGACGCAGTTCCTGTACGTCTTCGCCGACGTAGTAGGGGACACCGCATGCCGCATAGGAGACCCAGCTGGTCCGCTCGTATACGGTGATGGCGAGGTCGGGGTTGAGGCGGCGCGCCTGGCTCGCTCCTGACATGCCGGCGGCGTCGCCGCCGATCACGATCAGGCGGCTCACTTCGAGTTCTTCTTGAGCTGCGCGAGTTGGTGCTTCTCGTGGAGCCGGCGCCTCCGGTTCCTGCGTACGGCGAGACCGACCAGCTCGTCGACGATGACGGCCAAGGCGGCAACGACGAGTACGACCGAGATGAGGGGAGCTTGGATCGTCTTGAACACCAGATTGACCAAGACCGGCGCTGTGTTGACAGCCGCGATCACCGCGACGACCACGACCACGAGCACGATGAGAATGAATGTCCATGAGACGCCCGTGCCTTTGTACGGGTGCGTCTCCCTTTCCTCTTCCGGCTGAAATTCGTCGCCAGTGGTCGGTTCGGCCTCCGTGTTCATGATGCTCCTTTCGGCACCAAGCCTAGGCCTCCCCCTGTAGCGCTCATCCTCCCCGCCCTATTCGTGCATCGGCTTCTACGGCAACTCGCCGGCCTTCGTCGACGTCGACGGTTGCGAGAATCGCGATGCCGACGATGAAGAACAGCACCAGGCTGAGGATTGCGGGCCGGCTGCTTCCGGTGACGGCGACGGCGGCGGCGAAGATGACCGGCCCCAAGATCGACGAGAACTTCGACATCACGGAGAAGAATCCGAAGAACTCGCCGCTTTCGTACGCGGGTGACATCCAGGCGTAGAGGCTCCGACTCAAGGCCTGGCTTCCACCTTGAACGACTGCCACCATCCATGCGAGGAACCAGAACTCGAAGACGGCGTCGAGGAAGAACCCCCAGACGGCGATGATGGCGTACGCGGCGATCGCGAGGATGATCGTTCGCTTCGTCGTCATCGTGTCGGCGAGTCGTGAGAACAGCGCCCTACCGAACAGGGCGGAGAGCGCGAGCCCGACGACCTCGATGATCAGGATGAGTCCGAGAATGACGCCGAGATTGCTGGCACGCACCGGAGGCAGCACTCTGAACTGGCCAACGGCGAGTGAACCGTTTGGCGTCGATTGGTCGACGGACAAGGTCAGTTCGTGGGTGCCAGGCGTGCCAACGTCGATCGTCACGGGAGCCCCATACCGGACGTGCGATGTAGCGGCGTCGATCGTGTACGGCTCATCGTTGACGATGAGCGGAGAGCCGTCGACTGTCACGTCCCAGACACCCCGGTCGGGGCCGGTCGAGTAGTCGAGATCGACCTTCTGTCCATTGAACGTGAACGTGGCGGTCGCGGCAGAGTCGGACGCGGCCGCGTAGGGGATGGGATCAGACGCTGTGAGTACCAGCAGCTCGGCGAGCGCTGCGATCAGCAGCGCGGTGATCCCGGTGAGCAACGGTGCGAGGACAGTCCAGAGCGAAGAGTCCGGGTTGCGCTTGCGTCTCATTCCGAGTGCCCATGCGAGCGCCAGCGCGACGAGCGCCACGATGAGGGTGATTGGAGCCGTGCTGCGCGCGGCTCTCGTCAGACCTCCTGTGGCCTCGCCGACCGTATCGCCGGAAATGTCGATCCAGTTGCCTGCAAGATTCATGGCGGAGATGCCGTAGGTGCCCTCGCCGACGTTCGAACCGACCGTCCCGTACGGGGCCGGCGCTGCACCGGTCGTGGATGCCGGCAGCGTGCGAGCGCCGATGATCCCGACAAGGGGAAGCGCGATGATGTTGAAGACGATGAACGCGAGGTAGATGGCCCGATTGGCATCCTTGCGGCCGGGGATACGGCCGAATACGAGACTGAATGGGATGCCAACGAACTGGACGAGGAGAATCGCAAGGATCAGCTGGGTGGTTTCGAACCCGAGTTCGGTGCCGTAGATGACGGCGACGCTGATGATCGTGCCGATTCCATCGTTGTAGATGAGGAACCCGATCAGGAATCGGAACAGCTGCCGGTACCTTCGGAGGTGTCGGAAGGTGGTTCCAAGTCTCTCGAGGCTGGCAGTGAAGGTGCCACGCGTGCGTTGGAGGAGCGATGACGCCGAGGGGGGTTCAGGCACCCTTCGGAGCAGCGGGATGGAGAAGACGGCCCACCAGATCGCCACCGAGAGGAACGACAACCGGGCACCCATCTCAGAACCGATGAACAGGATCATCGCGACGTTGACGGCGAGGAGAATGCCGCCGCCCAGGTAGCCGATGGCGTAACCACGCGTCGACACGACGTCTTGATCCTCAGGGCGGGCGACATGGGGGAGAAGCGCGTCGTAGAAGACGTTGGCCCCTGCGAATCCGACCCGCCCAACGATGAAGAACACCGACGCGAGGATCCAGTCGCCGGTGGAGATCGCCACGAGGAGCCCGGTGCCGACGACTCCCATGCCGACGAAGATCGACAGGAACCTCTTTTTCCCGCGCATGATGTCGGCGATCGTGCCGAGCACGGGAGAGAGGAACGCGACGATGATCAGCGAGATGCTGAGGGTCGTTGTCCAGTAGGCGGTGGCGACGGCTGCGCTTGGAAGCGTCGCTCCGGCGACCGAGCTGTAGTAGGCGGGGAGGACCGCAGCGAGAATGGTCGTTGCGAATGCCGAGTTGGCCCAGTCGTAGAGCGTCCAGGCGGAGATGCGACGTTTGTACTCCTTCTCCGAGATGCCTTCGTACGCGGGAGTCAACGCTGCCATCACCCTTCCCTCATCGGCTGTGCGCAGGCTACCGCGCGGCCCTCGGCCGTGTCGGGATGATCGATCCTTGGATGATCATCCCGACACCTCGTACTTGGTACGCGACTGCCGAGGGCCCGGGGCAGTGGGGCTCGGCCGCTACGAGGTACGAGATACGAGGATCCGGGTGCTTGGTGCCCGGAACCTCCTACACCGCCGCCAGTGCCTGCTCGAGATCGAGGATCAGATCGTCCGGATGTTCGACTCCGATCGAAACACGTACGAGACCTTCGGTGATCCCGTATCGTTTCTTGTCGACGTCCGGAACGCCTGCGTGCGTCATCGTGCCCGGGTGTTCGGCAAGCGACTCGTTTGATCCGAGGCTCACCGCGAGGTGGATCAACCGGAGGGCATTGAGAAGCCGGAACGCACCGGATTCTCCTCCATCGACCTCGAATGAGATCATCGCTCCCGCGCCGAGACACTGCTTGTCGTAGATCAGACGCTGAGGGTCATCTGCCTCGATGAAGCCCAGGTAGCTGACGTGGCTGACCTTCGGATGGGTGGCGAGGAATTCGGCGACTCTCTTCGCGTTCTCGGCTTCCCGGTGCATTCGTAGGGATAGCGTCTCGAGGCTCCGCATGAGGAGCCACCCGGTCCACGGTCCCGCGTTGGTTCCGAGATGCGTGCGCATCGCTCGGATCGGGCCCACGTGACTCTCAGAACCAAGGACCGCCCCGGCGATCAGGTCGCTATGACCGCCCAGGTATTTGGTCGCGCTGTAGATCACGAGGTCGGCGCCGTGGTCGAGTGGCTTCTGGAAGATGGGACCGAGAAACGTGTTGTCCACGGCGAGCAATGCTTCGCGATCCGCGGTCGACGCTGTGTGTGTCACGGCGGCGCACTCTTCGATATCGAAGAGTGCATTGGTCGGGTTGGCGGGTGTCTCGATGAGGATCATCCCCAGCGGCTTCCCACTGCTCTTCACCCTTCGCAGCAGCTGCTCTCGTGTCTCGTCCGGGAAGAACCCGATCGACTCAATACCGAATTCGGGAAGAAGCTCGTTGACCAGATGGTCCGTGCCCCCGTACAGCGGTTCGCTGTGCAACAGGAGGTCTCCGGGCCGCAAGTAGGTGAGAAGGGTTGTGGCAATCGCCGCCATGCCGCTCTTGAACAGCACCGCCGACTCGCTGCCGTCCCACAGACAGAGACGGTCCTCGGCTATCTCCAGATCGGGGTTGTTGAGCCGGCTGTAGATGAGACCGACCTTCTCACCCGGTGCCGGCGGTCGTTTCCCGGTCGCAACCTCGAAGAACGCCTTGCCTTCTTCCGCCGTCTCGAACATGAACGTCGATGTCTGAAAGATCGGGCTCTTGAGCGCCCCTTCGGACCATGCAGGGTTGTAGCCGTACCCCATCATGAGGCTTTCGGGTCGAAGGTGCTTCCCCTCGATCGCGTCGTCCCACTTCATGATCGATCCTCCTCCAGGTGCACACCGTTCCCTTCAACGATAGGGTTCGAGAATGATTCGCGTTGCCGGTGCCGCGCTCATCTTGATGCTCGTTCTTGCTGCGGCCTGTTCGTCCGAGCAGCAACTCGCTCCCACGCAGACCACCGGGGCGACGACGACAACGCAGGCTCGCGCTTCCACGACGTCGACGACGTCAACGACGGCTGCAAGCACCACCACCGTCGAAACCACCACGACGACCACGCTCCCACTGCTCCAGGGGGTGGAGTTCGAGGAGGCGGCAAGCGGTTTCAACGATCCGGTGTTCGTGACGATCGCCCCAGGCAGCTCCGACCTGTTCGTCGTCGAGCAGGGTGGCAGCATCAAGATCGTCCGCGACGGCCAGATCCTCGACCAGCCGTTCTTGGACATCCACGACCTCGTGACCCGCGCCGGGAACGAGCAGGGGCTCCTCGGCCTTGCCTTCCATCCGGACTACCCCGATGATCCACGGCTGTTCGTCGACTACACGAACACCGGTGGCAACACCACCGTTGCGTCCTATCGGGTCGTCGACGGTGTGGTCGACCCGTCCTCGGCGACGGTGCTCTTGACCGTGAAACAGCCGGCGTCGAACCACAACGGCGGCATGGTGACGTTCGGCCCGGACGGCTACCTGTACATCGGCCTCGGTGACGGCGGTGCTGCCGGGGACAAGTACGGGAACGGACAGAACACCGACACTTTGCTCGCAGCGATTCTGCGGATCGACGTCTCGGCGGCGACCGGCTACACGATCCCACCCGGCAATCCCTTTGCAGGAGGGGCGCCGGAGATCTGGGAGTTCGGATTGCGCAACCCGTGGCGCTTCTCGTTCGACCACGGGCTCCTCTACATCGGCGATGTCGGCCAGGATCACTACGAGGAGGTGGACGTAGCACCGGTCGATCAGGGTGGGCTGAACTTTGGGTGGCCGATCACTGAAGCGCTCCACTGCTACAAGCCGTCTCGGGGTTGTGACACAAACGGCATCACGATGCCGGTCGTCGAATACGACCACTCGGAGGGCTGTTCGATCGCCGGAGGCTACGTGTACCGAGGCGCCGCGATCCCGGAACTGGACGGCACCTACTTCTACGCCGACTACTGCTCGGGTTGGATCCGCAGCTTCCGATACGTCGACGGTGCGGCTGCTGACGAGCAACAGTGGATCGACTCGATCGGCAACGTCACGTCGTTCGGTCTCGACGCGGGCGGCGAGCTTCTGGTCGTGACACGAGGCGGGACGATCTACCGGATGGTGCCGGTGCGCTAGACGCTCCGTTCTCGTCAACGTCAGCCCCGCTGAGCGGGCTCCAGATTGACAAGAAGCAGCTAGGTTCGGTTCCCGCGGCCGCGTCCTCGGCGTGCGTAGGGTGGCTGCGGCTGCTCAGCCGGCCAGTAGCCCTGGTGCCGGTACGCCCAGTACTCGAACGGGTTGTGGTAATAGGCGATCGTGTCGACGTTCTTCCGGAGCCCGTCCCGTCGACGCGCCCACCTGGCGGTTCCCACGAGTGCTCCGACCGCGGTCCATGCTCCATAGAGCAGCGGAAAGGTGGGACCGAACAGCCGGGCTTGCCACACGTGCAGCATCTCGTGGCGTTCCAGCAGGTCGCGCCGGCCGCCGAGGTTGGTGACCGTGTTGCCCACGGTCATTGCGAAGCGTTTCCGCATGGTGCCCCCGGTGTCGTAGACATGCCGGTTCTGGCGTTCGCTCAGGTCGGATCGGTAGGTACCTCTGTCGCGTCGTGCGCGTTGCAGTCCGTGGATACCGAGCGCTGCGCCGGTGCCGATCAGTCCCCAGGTCGAGTCCAGCAGGAACGCGACCCAGCCGACTGGCCGGTTCCAGTCGTAGATCCGTCGGGAACCGGAGACGAGTCCGTTGAGGCCGCCGACCACCGCGCCGGGAACTCCGAGACCGAGCGGAGTCAGCGCGGCTCCGCCCAGTACCGCCCCGGACACGCCGGTCGCAAGCGTTTCACCGTTCACAGCAGCCCCTTGTGAAACAGCGCGAGCAGGTCCATCGCACCTGCGATGGATATGTGCAACGCGGCGCCCCACCACACCGATCGGGTCTTCAGGCTCAGTGTGCCGAGGACGATCGCTCCGAACATTGCAGCCAGCGCCTCGAGGATCGGCTTGGGGAAGTGGAGCATCACGTACGGGACCATCATCACGAAGATCGCCGCGTAGCCGAGCCGCAACTTCAGACCATGCACCAGGAACCCTCTGAAGAAGAACTCCAGCGCGGCGAACTGCAGCGCGTACAACAGCCACCACAACCACAGGTACGGCCAGAAACTCTCGCCCGCTCCAAGGTGATAGAAGGAGTACCTGGCGAGGAACGGAGCCGATGACGACACAGCGATGATGAACGGCAGGCTCACCATGAGCAGGAGGGCGTACACCCAGACGTGCGATGCCGAGCCTTTGATCCTCAACCCGAAGTCGCGCACCCTGCCACCGATCACGAATCGGATCACGAGCACCGGAATGACCACGTACGCAGCGATGTGCACGGCTGCCCACAGAGCGAGCGCGTTGAACTGGGCCGCCGGTGAGGTCGTGAGCCACGCGCTCACTCCGTCCGCGACCCCTGTGAGACCGACCACGTGAAGAAGGGACACGAGCCACGTGCCATCCCGAGCCGCGTAGTCCCTGAAGAGAAGCGCCAGCGCCGACGCAACGAGGATCGCCACCATGTCCCGGGTCGCCTTCGATTCGGGCGTCACCTCGCGGTAGAGATCCGACTCGGCATCGGCAGTCACCCGCACATCGGTGACGTAGGTCTTCCAGAGGCGTCGACCGAGTCCCGGTCGGCGGACACGCATCATGGTTCTCACCCGGGCAGGCTACCGGCAGTCGATGGTCTTGCCCCGTTACTACTGTGACCAAGAGGAG
>CAZWHZ010000043.1:0-13030 GCA_964633745.1 uncultured Acidimicrobiia bacterium | reverse complement strand
CTCCCGCTGTGTCTGGCCCGGCACCTCGTTCTTCGCGAAGTCGTACACGTACGCCGTGCCGAGTTCTGTGAGGCGCGGGATGACGTTGCCACCGATGTCATGACGGGACCCGTCATCCTCTGAGTCACCCCTCACGATGTCTACGAGCACGCTCGTGTCGAAGATGTAGTTCCCCATCGAAGCGAACGCCCTCGTAGGGTCATCGGGCATTGCCGGCGGCACCTCGGGCTTCTCGTGGAATTGGCGGATCCGCATGTCCGCACCTGCGTCGATGATCCCAAAAGCACTCGCTTCCTTGATCGGTACCGGAATGCCCGCAACCGTCACCCCTGCCCCCGTCTCGATATGTTGCTCGAGCATCTGCCGAGGATCCATCCGGTAGATGTGGTCGGCTCCGAACACCAGGACGTGATCGGGTCGTTCGTCATCGATCAGGTTGAGGTTCTGGTAGATGGCATCCGCCGAACCGGCGAACCACTGCGGCCCGCGCCGCATCTGCGCCGGGACTGAGGCAACGTAGTTGCCCAACAGCGGAGACAACCTCCATGTCTGCGCGAGGTGCCTGTCCAGACTGTGGCTCTTGTACTGCGTCAGCACGACGACGCGCCGGAAGCCCGCGTTGACGAGATTCGAGAGCACGAAATCGATGAGCCGGTACTGACCCCCGAACGGGACGGCCGGCTTCGCGCGGTCACGCGTCAGTGGGTGAAGACGACTGCCCTGACCGCCTGCGAGGACCATGGCGAGCACGTGACCGCTCATGTCTCCACGCTAGCCGGTCCCAACGCAACCCCCCCATTCGAACCCCCGGACCCATCTACCATGGCCGCTCTCATGTCGTCTGCTGCCCGCCTGCTCATCGTTCTCTCGGCCCTGGCCCTGCTGTCGGCAGGGTGCACCCACTCAGCCGCCACCTCTTCGGATCCACTGCCGACCATCAGCCCCGATGACTTCACCGCCCTGATCGACGCATCAGACGTACCGATCGTCGTCAACATCTGGGCATCGTGGTGCGGCCCATGCCGATCCGAAGCACCGTTGCTGCGCGAGGCCGTGGCAGCCTACGGATCCCGGATCCGTTTCATCGGAGTCGATGTCAACGACACACAAGTCGGCGCTGCGTCTTTCATCGCCCAGTACGGGCTCGACGTCGAGCAGTACTTCGATCCCCGTTCGTCGATCTCGACGGCGCTGCGCTCCACCGGCGTCCCCCACACCTTCTTCTTCGCCCCCGGCGGAGAGCTGCGCTTCGCCCAACACGGGATTATCGACGAACGCACGCTCGCCGTCCAGATCGACGATCTCCTGAGGTAGGCGGTGGAGTTCACCCTTCTCGCAGCCGCGCTCCTCGGCATCGCTCTCGCGTTCGCAACACTGAGGATCGAACGAGCGAGGGGTGTCACGGACCGCAGGGATCTCGTCGACATCATCATCGGCGCGTCGGTAATCGGTCTTGCCGTCGGCAGAGTCGGAGCAATGACCGTGCAGGGAACGAGCCCGTTCACACACCCTCTCGATCTGTTCTTCGTCCGTGGAGGGGTCGACACGGGATTCGCGTCGCTCGGTTCCCTTGGCTATCTCATCTGGACCGCCCGACACGACTTCTGGCCAACCGTCGATCTGATTGCGCCTGCTGCGCTGGCAGGCCTTGCTGGTTGGCATGCCGGGTGTGTATTTCGCGGTTCCTGCGCCGGCACGGTGACCACACTTCCCTGGGGCATCCGGGACGGCGCCATCGCGAGGCACCCGGTCGAGCTGTACGCCGCTCTCCTTCTACTCGCGGGAGCCATCGCTCTGGTGTTCTGGAGACAAAGACTGCACCTCGGAGTCGTAGCTTCCCTCGCGCTCACGATCGCTTCGGGGGCCCGACTCGTGACCGAACCGCTGCGGTTAGGTCTCGGTTCGAGTCCGGCACCCTGGTACGTAGCAGGAGTCGTAGTAGGAGTCGCGGGGGTGATGATTCGCGCCATCTCGGCTCGTTCCCGTAACATCACGGGTTCGTGACTACTCCACTGATCGATCTCATTGATGTCGGCGTGCGGTTCGGTCGATTGACCGTCCTGCACACCATCAACCTGCATGTCGATCCCGGCGAAGGTATCGGCATTATCGGACCGAACGGCTCTGGCAAGTCGACACTCCTTCGCGTGCTTGCCACGCTGCTCAAGCCCACGTTCGGTACTGGGTCGGTTCTCGGCATTCCGCTTGCACAGGAACCCCCGGCGGCGACGCGCCGAAGGATCGCTCTGATTGGACACCACCCTGCTCTCTACGGCGAGCTCACCCTCAAGGAGAACCTCGAGTTCGTCGCCCGTCTGGCCGGCAGTCCCAATGGAGCCGTCCCATCGTCACTCGAGATGGTCGGGCTGGGCGGTGCGATGGACAGAAGAGCCGACCATTCGTCTCACGGCATGCAGCGGCGGGTCGAGTTCGCAAGGGTCCTCATGACCGAGCCCGATCTCCTCCTGCTCGACGAGGCCCACGCCGGTCTCGACAAGATGGCGGCGTTACTGGTCGAAGCGACGGTGCACGAGGTCAAGGAACGAGGTGGTGCGGTCGTACTCGTGTCCCACGAACTCGACCGGATGCTTCCCCTTGTGGAACGCACCTACGAGCTGTCCGGCGGAACGGCGATCGAGGGGACCTCATGAGCGCCCGAGAGTTTTGGAGGCAGGCGTTCGAGATCATGCGCAAGGACCTGAAGGTCGAGGGACGGGCCGGCGAGGTGCTCTCGATCACCGTGCCGTTCGGTGCCGCGGCCCTGCTGCTCCTCCCACTGGCGATCGGCACGGAGAAGTCGATGCTCAGCCAGATCGGTCCGGGCATGTTCTTCGCCGTCACGCTGCTGTTCGGAATGCTCGTTGCGTTCAGGCAGTCGGCAACGGAAGAGTCGTCCCACCGTGAGCTGCTGACCCTCCTCGGGATCGACCCTGCGGCGACGTTCGTGGGCCGGACGGTCGCGAGCGCCCTGCTCCTGCTCGGCTTCGAACTCGTCCTCGTGCCGCTCGACATCGTCCTCTACAACCCGGAACCGATCCGCCAGTGGGGGTGGCTGGTCCTGATCCTCGTGCTCATCGCATTCGGACTCTCCCTCGTCGGAACTCTCGCCGGTGCCGTCACCGCCGGTCTCCAGACACGGTCGACTCTCGCATCGCTGATCGTCGCCCCGCTTTCGGTTCCACTTCTCATCGCCTCATCACAGGTGATAGAGGCACTTCGATTAGATCGCAGTATCCTGAATTGGATTGTGTTGCTCATCGCCATGAACCTCGGGCTGGCCGTCGCAGGCGTGCTCACCGCCCGCCCACTGGAGGAGACATCCCGTTGAAACGTTCTCTAACCACCCTTTCGATACTCGCCGTCGCAGGCGTCGCCACCGGCCTGACCTTCGGCATCACTGCCCCTAGAGACGAGTTCCAGGGGATCTTCCAGAAGATCATGTACGTGCACGTGCCGGCCGCGTGGCTCGCATACTTGTCGTTTGCCGTGGTGCTCGTGGCGGGCATCGGCTACCTCGCCACCAAGCGGCATTCGTGGGACAGGATCGCTGCGAGTTCAGCCGAGATGGGCGTGTTCTTCACGGGGATCGCGCTCATCACCGGCATGCTGTGGGGACGACCAGTCTGGGGTACGTTCTGGGATTGGGGCGACGCACGGCTGGTTCTCACCGCCCTCATGTTCATCGTGTACCTCGGATACCTGGCACTCCGCCGCAGCATCGCTGATCCCGACTCCAGAGCCCGCCGCGCGGCGGTCCTGGGTATCGTCGCGTTCGTTCAGATCCCGCTCGTGCACTTCTCCGTCATATGGCTGCGCACACTCCACCAGGCACCAACGCTCCTACGACCAGAAACCTTCGAGGGGATGGGCACATCCACCATCGACCCGTTGATGTTGCGAGCGCTGATGGTCAACCTCGGTGCGTTCACGTTGATCTATGCGACGTTCATGGTCGCGCGGGTGTGGATCGCCCGGATGAGTGACGAGATCGAACAACGCGAAGCGCAGGAGAACCTGGAGATCGCCGGCGCCGGCATCACCGCACCCAACCTGGAAGGACGCGCTCATGCATGAACTCACAGGAGGCTGGGTAGTCTTCGCATACTCCCTGGTATACGGCTTCGTGCTTCTCTACGCGATCAGCCTGTTCATCAGGTTTCGGTCGGTTTCCAAGCGATACAAGAGAGAGAACTGACCATGGCTCACCGATGGTTCATCATCCCCGCGATCGTCATCATCCTGCTCGCCGTCGGGTACTTCGCGTTCGGCAACCTCAACGACAACCTGGTCTACTACCTCACCCCAACCGAAGCGGTGCACCAGCGAGCCGACTTCCCCGACGGTCGACGATTCAGGCTCGGTGGCCTCGTCGCCGTGGGCAGCATCGAGAAAACGGCGACCGGTGTGACGTTCGAGATCACCGACGGGGAAACGACGATCGACGTCGACAATGAAGGCACCCCGCCTCAGCTCTTCAAGGACGACCAAGGGGCCGTGGTCGAGGGGTCCTGGCAAGGTGACCGGTTCGTCTCCGATGTGTTGATCGTCAAGCACGACGAGAACTACAACGCCAAGGAACCCCACGATTCGTTCGTTCCAGGAGAGGACGGATCATGACGGCCTTGCTCGGCTTCCTCGCGATCGTCACGGCCTTCGTCTCTTCCGTCCTCCTGGCTATCCAGGGGTTTCGACGACAGGCCGGCAACGATGTCTCGCTGGCGGGCCCCGTCTACGGACTGGTCGGCGGAGGAATCGTCGCGATGCTCGCACTCCAGGTCGGTCTCCTCACCAACGACTACTCCATCGCGTACATCGCCAACAACTCGACGACCTCCACCCCATTGCTCTACAAGATCGCAAGCGCCTGGGCTGCCCTCGAAGGCAGCATCGTCCTGTGGGGTCTGATTCTCGCCATCTTCGTCGGCACTGTCTACGCGGCATCCAAGCGGCTCGGAACTCGGGATCCGCTCGGATCCGGCGCCCTTGGCGTCATGGGCATCATCTCCGCCTTCTTCTTCGGACTGATGTTCACCGTCTCGGATCCGTTCGCCGTTTGCACGGTCGCCGGACAGGTCGGATGTAGTGCCTCGAGCGTGTGGCCCTGGGCACACGCGCAAGCCGCCCTCGAGGGATTCGGCCCCAATCCACTGCTCCAGAACCATCCCCTGATGGCCATCCATCCGCCAATGCTCTATGTGGGCTACGTCGGGCTCAGTGTCCCGTTCGCGTTCGCCATGTCGGCGCTGATCACCGGCCCCGGGGGCACGGACTGGCTCCGTCGCACGCGGTCGTGGACGCTCGTAGCGTGGATCTTCCTCACCGTCGGAATCGTGCTCGGCGGGCTTTGGTCCTATGACGTGCTCGGCTGGGGCGGCTTCTGGGCATGGGACGCCGTCGAGAACGCATCGTTCATGCCGTGGCTGCTCGCCACCGCGTTCCTCCACTCATCGGCCGTGCAACTGAAACGCGGCATGCTCCAGAGCTGGAACTTCGTGCTCGTGATCTCGACGTTTGGACTCACAATTCTCGGAACGTTCATCACCCGATCGGGCATCGTCAACTCGGTGCATGCCTTCACTCAGTCTGCGATCGGACCCATCCTCCTCTGGTTCCTTGCGGTCGTTCTCGTGTTCTCATTCGGGCTCTTCGTGATCAGAGCAAAGTCGGTCGCCTCTGCACCCCGACTGGACTCACTCGCGAGCCGGGAGGGCGCCATTCTCGCCAACAACCTCATCCTCAGCGTGTTCGCCTTCGTCGTGCTGACCGGCACCATGTACCCGTTCGTTCTCGACGCACTCACCGGTTCACAAGTGGGCGTTGGGCCACCGTTCTTCAACAAGCTCGCCACCCCGATCGGACTCATCTTGCTGCTCGCCATGGCGGTAGGTTCGATCACTCCGTGGAGGGCGGCGAAGGGATCGGTCGTGTGGGCACGAATCCGTAACCCTCTTCGCTTTGCACTCGCCGTGTCGGCAGTCGCCGTCCTGCTCGGGCGGCGAAGCCTGACCATCGTTGCGGCAATCCTGCTCGCCTCGTTCGTCGTCGCAGTTGCATCGCGAGCCCTCTGGGACAAGATCCATGTACGCCATGTGAAGACCGACGAGGGCTACGCCGGCGCCGCCCTTCACGTCATGCGTTCAGAACCCGGATACTGGGGCGGACAGATCGCCCACATCGGTGTGGCGATCCTCGCCGTCGGCCTCGCGTTCACGGGCAGCCTGGTCGTGAAGACCCATGTAGAGATCTCACCGGGCGACACGGTGCAGTTCGTCGGATTCGACGTCACCTACGTCAACGCTTTCAACCGCGTCGAGGCGAACCGGTTCGTCTCCGGTGCACTGATGGAAGTCTCCAGAGATGGCAAGGTGCTCGTAGATCTTCAACCCCGGCTGAACTCCTACTCCAACGGGCGGGATTCGGTCGGTACGCCGGATGTCTACTCGACGCTCAGGGGTGATCTCTATTTCTCGCTGCGCAGTTCGGTCGATCAGTCCCCAATCGCCATGGATGTGTTCTGGTTCCCCGACATCTGGCTGGTGTGGCTTGGTGGACTCCTCGCCGGCATCGGTGGGATCTGGGCGTGGCTCGCGCGCAAGCCTGTTCGCAAGACGATCGCAGCATCGGCATGACCGACGCCCGGACGCCGAGGCTCGGCACCTGGCTCGGCCTCGCGGGAATCGTGCTGATTGCCATCGCCATGGTGGTGGTGTTCAGCCGGGGGTTCGGCAAGGACCCGAGCCTGATCAAGTCTCCGCTGATCGGTCAACCGGTTCCGAACGATACGTTGAGCTACCTCGAAGGGGAGGGAACTCTCAACCTGGCCGACAACCAGAGCAACGTCATGGTCGTCAACTTCTTTGCGTCGTGGTGCTTTCCGTGTAGACAGGAACACTCGATCATCAGTGCCGCTGCCGCCGAGTACGCCGGTGCGCCGGTCGAGTTCGTCGGTATCGTGTACCAAGACAAGCCTCAATCGGCGATCGACTTCCTCGACTCGTTCGGTCGGGCAGAAGGCATGCAGTACGTCGTGGATCCCGAGTCCCGTGTTGCCATCGACTTCGGCGTGTTCGGCGTCCCGGAAACGTTCTTCGTGGCACCCGACGGGACGATCCTCGCGAAGAAGGTTGGGCCGATCTCGACGTTCGAGATCACCAACACCATCAACACGATCCTGGCAGGCGGAACCCCGGGCGATCTGAACGAGGGCCAGACTCAGTCCGGCTGATCAAAGCCTGTTCTTGGCCAGCAGGGGGCGATCGGCGAGCACGTGCTCCGTTGGGCCATCAGCGACGATCCTTCCGTGGTTCATGATCATCACCCGTCGGCAGAGCGCCTGCGCGTAGGCGAGGTCGTGGGTGACGAGCAGCATGGTGATGTCGAGTGTGTCGAGCATCTTGGCCAACTCCCTGCGCCCGGCCGGGTCGAGGTTCGACGACGGCTCATCAAGGACCAAGATCTCAGGCTCCATGGCCAGCACCGTCGCGACGGCAACCCGTTTCCGCTCGCCGAGACTCAGATGGTGTGGGGCTCTGTCGATCGCATCTTCCATTCCAACGGCTTCGAGTGCACCGCGAACCCTCCGATCGAGTTCCTCACCCCCAACTTCGAAGTTCGCGGGGCCGAAGGCGACATCCCTGCGAACGGTCGGCATGAACAGCTGATCGTCAGGATCCTGAAACACCAGTCCGACCCTTCGGCGTATCTCGCGAAGGTTGTCGTCCGTGACCTCGAGCCCGGCAACACGAACCGTGCCCGACGACGGTCGAAGGATGCCGTTCAGGTGAAGAACGAGCGTCGTCTTGCCCGCGCCGTTCGCACCGAGAAGCGCCACCCGCTCTCCGGGGTGGATGTGAAAGTCGGCGGCGTCGAGCGCCCTGCGGCCATCTGGATACGAGTAGGAGAGATCGCGCACTTCGAGTGCAGGGGTGCTCATCTCACCACCCACGACACGATGGCAACCACCCACGCGAGTCCCGGAATCGCCATGCCGGTCAGCCAGTCGCGCGCGGAAACGGTCACCCGTTCGAAGACGGGCATCGCTCCCGTGTACCCGCGAGCGAGCATCGCCCGATGAACCCGCTCACCACGCTCGTACGACCGGACGAACAGCGAGCCGGCCGACGAGGCAATCGGGCCTGCCTGCCCGATCCAGGACGGGTCATACCCCCGCGCCGTCATCGCGACCCGCATACGTCGCAGCTCGCCGATGATCACGTCCAGGTAGCGAACCATGAACCCGGCGATCGCAGTGACCAGCTTCGGGAACCGAAGCCGCTCGAATCCCTCGAGGATGTCCGGAATCTCCGTCGTGGCAGCCATCAGAACCGAGGCTCCAAGTCCAAGGGTCCCCTTGACCAGAATCGTCCACGCGCCCCACAGCCCGGCGATCGACAGCGACACTCCGAGCACGGTCGTTCGCTCACCCGTGCCGATGAAGGGCATGAGCACTGCGAAGAGGACGAAAGGGAGTTCGATGACCAGCCGCTTCGCCATGAAGCTGAAAGGAATGCGAGCGATCGAGACCGCGACGATGAGGAGCGCCGCGTGGATGGCGAACGGCCACAACACGTCACGGGGCGTCGCCACCACTGCACCGACGAATAGCACCAGCGAAACGATCTTCACCTGTGACGGCAGCCCGTGGAGCGCGCTGTGCTCGTGCCGATAGAGGGCGTGGGTGTGAAACCCGCTCAACGCTGTGCTTTCGTGCGCCTACTGAGGCGGACGACTCCGTACCCGATTCCGAACGTGATTCCTACGCCGAGTACGCCGGCGACGGCGGCCGCAATGACACCATCGCCACCGGCCTTGTAGCCGGCGAGAGGCGAACCCTCGTCGACTGGACTGGTCTGAGCCGTCTCGACGAAGCCTTTGTCCTCTGCAACTCGTTGGAGACCGTCCGGGTTGGAGTTCGCGAAGGGGCTGAGGAACGCCGCCACCAGGAGGGCCGCGCCGACCCCGGCGAGCACGAACCGCCCGAGACGGCGGGGTGGCGATGCCGCCGGATCGAGGAGGTCGGCGGCACCTGCCACGATATCCGGCCTGGCAGCGAGCACCGCCGCAACGATGGCGCCGGTGATGAGTCCCTCACCGATGCCAATCAGTGCATGCACGCCCCCCATCGCGATCAGAACCGTTGGTACGGGCGCGCCACCTGTCCCGCCGATTGCATACTCTCCGACGAATCCCAACGCGGCGATCTCAACGGAGAATGCTGCGGCAACCCCTGCTGCGACTGCGACGGCCCGTTGCGTTCGCGGGAGAAGCGCCCGAAGTCCTCTGTAGATGAACCAAGCCGTCCATGGCGCGACGATCGCCATGTTGATGATGTTCAAGCCGAGTGCCGACACGCCCCCATCGGCGAAGATGAGCGCCTGCACCCCAACGACCACGGCCAGGACCACCGATGCGAGCCATGGACCCAGGAGGACGGCGGCCAATCCCCCGCCGATCAAGTGGCCGGACGTGCCGACCGCGACCGGGAAGTTGATCATCTGTGCGGCGAAGATGAAAGCCGCTGCAAGACCGGCGAGAGGAATCTGACGGTCGGCGAGTCTCTTCCCGGCGTGCCGCAGCCCCGCACCGATGCCACCTGCCGCCGCAATACCCGCTCCCAATGATGTGGACCCGTTGATGAACCCATCGGGAATGTGCACCGTGCGCTCCCTATTGCATACGACTTGCAATAAGGAGTATAGAGATGGCTCACTGCGTTCGCCGCCTCCAGGCAATCAGTCAACAGTCAACAGTCAACAGTCAGAGCGCGACCTAGATCGTTTCCCGACCGCGGGGCGGCCACTCTTGCCGAAAACCGAAAACCGGAAACTGAGAACCGAGCACTGCGTTGGTGAGAACGGCCCCGTCCGTCCTTCTGCCGAGTCCACACCCCCCACTCGCTCAACTCGCCGGAGAAACAGCAGGGCTCGCTCTGCTCGCCTAGGAGTCGATCAGCGCGTCGAGGCTCGCCCTGATCTCATCTTCGCTCTTGGCCCCCGGCCAGCGATCGACCTCCCGACCCGACGACGAGATCAGCACCGTCCACGGCTGGCCGGAGATCGCGTAGAGCCCACGGACCGACAGGTCATCATCAAGCCCCCATCGGATCACGCCCGACGGAATCAAGCGTGCGGCACCAGCCGCGGTCTTGTCAAAGGTCGAGGCGTAGGCAACCGCGATGAAATCGATCTCGTCTTGGTACTCGGTGGCCAGTTTGTCGACAACGGGCAACTCCCGTTGGCATACAGGTCACCACTCAGCCCAGAACACGAGATAGACCGGACGCGTCTCGCTGCTCAGTGAGTAGTCGGTTCCGTCCGAGAGTGTCAGGACAAAGTCGGGTGCCGTCTTTGTGGTCGTCGCGATCGTATCTGGGGTTGTCGATGTCGTTCCGGCGGTCGACCCCGGCGCCGATGTGGAGTCCGGCACGGTCGACGTCGTTGTCAGCGTTCCTCCTCCACACGCGGCAAGCACGATCGCGGCTGCGATCACCGAAGCAATCCGTCTCACCATTTCGACAGTGTATGGCAGATCAGAGTTTCCGTTTACATGCGCTGCATACACCGACGAGAGCGAAGTGTGTGCCCTGGACTTCTGCGAATCCGTAGGCGGCTGCAAGCTCACCGAACACTGCGGACACCTCATCGGGAGGGATGTCGACGGTCCTCCCACACCCCTCACACACGAGGTGTTGATGATCCCTCTCGCCGGTAAGGTGGACAATCGCAGGCCCATGGCCGAGATGCACATGATGCAGCACGTCGAGGCGTTCGAGCACATCGAGCGTCCGATAAACCGTCGACTGGTCGATCCGAACTCCGGACGTCGCCTCGGCCCGCTCTCGCAGCTCGGTGGCGTCGAGGTGTTCCCCGACGTTTGAGGCGAGTGCCTCGCAGATGGCCCGGCGCGCCGCGGTGATTCGGAGCCCTTCCGATCGAAGGTCGGCAATGAGCGTGTCGACGTCGATCACGGAGCTCGAAAGGCGGGTATTCCCGTGATCGCATTACCGAGGATCAGTGTTTGGATCTCGTTGGTGCCCTCGTAGGTGTAGACGGACTCGAGGTTGTTCATGTGCCGAATGACCGGGTACTCGAGAGTGATGCCGTTGGCCCCGAGCACACCACGGGCAGTGCGCGCCACCTCGAGTGCGTTCCGAACATTGTCGAGCTTCCCGAGGCTCACCTGCTCGTGAGTGAGTGCACCATCATCCTTGAGTCTGCCAAGGTGCAGGGCGAGTAACGTGCCTCGATTCACCGCGACCATCATCTCGACCAGCTTGCGCTGGGTGAGTTGAAACGAAGCAAGCGGCGTCCCAAACTGCTTCCTCTCCATCGAGTAGTCGAGCGCTACTTCGTAGCAGGCCCGTGCGGCACCCATCGCTCCGAACAGGATTCCGAATCGGGCCTCGGTGAGGCACGACAGCGGACCCCGCAGACCGAGGACACCCGGTAGCACGGCGTCGGCCGGGAGCCGAACGTCGGTGAGTACAAGTTCGGACGTTACCGACGCCCGAAGCGACAGTTTCTTGTGGATGTCGTTCGTTCGGAATCCGGGTGTGTCGGTCGGCACGATGAACCCGCGCACACCCTCATCGGTCGTTGCCCACACGATCGCAACATCGGCAATGCCGCCGTTGGTGATCCACATCTTCGTGCCATTGAGCACCCAGTCGGCACCATCTGTTCGGGCACGGGTCCGCATTTCCCCAGGGTCGCTTCCGGCGTCCGCTTCAGTGAGCCCGAAGCACCCGATCGTCTCTCCGGCGGCCATGGGAGGGAGCCACCGCTGTTTCTGTTCTTCGCTGCCGTACTTCCAGATGGGGAACATGGCCAGGGACCCCTGCACCGAGACGAAGGAGCGTACGCCTGAGTCGCCGGCCTCCAGCTCCAGACAGGTGAGCCCATAGTTCACGGCCGACGTGCCGGCACAGTCATACCCCTCGAGGTGCATGCCGAGCATCCCGAGAGCGCCCATCTCTTTCGCCAGCTCCTTTGGGAAGGTACCCGCCTCGAACCAGTCGGCCACCTCCGGGAGTACCCGGTCTTTCACGAATTGGCGGACCGTGTCCCGCACCAACCGCTCCTCGTCGGAGAGGAGCGAGTCGATCGCCAGGAAGTCACGCGGGTTGGGGCCACTGCTCATTGCCATCTCCTCGGGAACCTGCAAAGGGAAAGGCTACAGCGAATCTGCGACCGCGATCACGCGCTGCGACGAAGCATCGAACGTCGCTGCTTCTCGGTGGTTCCGCCCCACACACCAAATCGCTCCCTGGTCTCGAGGGCCCACGCGAGACACTCGCCCCGCACGGAACAAGCGCTACACACGGCGATCGCCTCGAAAGCGTCGTCATCGTTGACCGGAAAGAAGATGGCAGGATCCATGCCTCGGCAGTTGGCTTCAACCTCCCAAGGCCGTTCTTCGTCGATGAGGTACCGCATCTCACCCTGTACAACACCCCCACGTCGGATGCCATTCCTCCCCGGCGCCCTGGCCGGAGCGTCATCGGATTCACTACACTGATTGCCCCGCGACCGACAAGGAACAGAGTGCATACGATTCTGTATTTCGCTTACACCGCCATCCTCTCCCCCGAACGGATGGTGGAGGTCGTTCCGGAGGCGAAATTCAGATTCGTCGCACATCTCCCGGAAACCAGGCTCGTGTTCCCCTATGAGAACGGGACGTGGGACGGTGGGCTCCCATCGGTTCGACCTGAGCCCGGCAACACCGTCTGGGGAGCCGTGTTCGAGATTCCCGAGGCGTCCCTTTCGCTGCTCGATCAGGCAGAGGAGACCGAGGGAAGGCGACGGACGGACGCGTTCAAGGCGGTTGATCGTGAAGGGCACCGCCATCAGGTGGTGACGCATGCTCACGGTGGGGCACCGAACGGCGAGTACGTGCCGTGTCGCGACTACATGCGCATGGTGGTGGCCGGAGGTCGCCACTGGAAGCTGCCGACCGGATGGGTTGCCGGCCTCGAAGAGTACGTCGAAGCACCGCTGTTCTAGGAGCGCCGATTGTGTACGCTTCCTTC
>CAZWHZ010000042.1:0-13656 GCA_964633745.1 uncultured Acidimicrobiia bacterium | reverse complement strand
GCTGGTCCGCGCTCCAGGAACGCAGGTGAGGGATACGATCTATGGTCCCTCGCCCGAACGTGCGCCGCGATTTCGCCCAATCTCCCATACTTCGACCATACCCGATGGGCAGAGTCGCGTGGAACGGGTCACTCGTCGAGCTGGTCGGTTTCAATAGGTTTGGTGAAGAACCGCAGATACGCGTAGCCGAGCAGTCCCGCCAGGAGCGAACCGGCGAAGATTCCGGTCTTCGCCTTGTCGATGTGCTGGATATCGATGAACGCGAGCGTCGTGATGAACAGAGCGACGGTGAACCCGACTCCCGCGAGCAGTGCCACCCCGAACAGGTGGTGCCACGTCGTGTTCTTCGGCAGCTTCCCGATGCCCAGCTTCACGGCGATCCCAGTGAACAAGGACACTCCGACGAACTTGCCGACGAGAAGGCCGATTCCGACGCCGAGGGTCACCTTGCTCGTCAGTTCGGCCAAGAGATTGACACCGGCAAACCGAACGCCCGCATTCGCGAGGGCGAATACCGGAATCACGAAGAACGAGCTCCACGGGGCGAGCGCGTGCTCGAGTCTGTTCAGCGGTGGGATCGACTCTGACGCGACGGACACGACCTGCCGGGCTCCGTGATCGGCACGCGCCTGCGAATGTCGGGACGCCTCTTCTGGTCCGTAGGCCTTGAGGAGGTAGGCGGACTTCTCGTAGTACTCCTTGTCCGAGTACATGGCGAGCGCGGGCGTCAGCAACCCGAGGAACACGCCGGTGAGTGTCGGGTGGACGCCGGATTCGAGCATGAAGTACCAGATGATGAGCCCCACCACCCAGTAGAACGCAGATGCACGAATGCCGGCACGTTCTGCGACCTTCACGAGTCCGAACAGGGCGATAGCGCCGAGGAGATAGAAGACAGCGAGGTTGTGTGTGTAGAAGATGGCGATCACCATGATCCCGCCGATGTCATCGGCGATGGCAAGGGTGAGGAGAAACAGCTTGGCGCCCAGAGGTACTCGTTTCGAGACGAGGGCGAGCACGCCGACGGAGAAGGCAATGTCGGTAGCGACCGGCACACCCCAGCCGCGAATCGCGGAGGGACCGAGATCGTGCACGAACGCCAGGTAGATGAGCGCCGGAAAGATCATGCCACCAAGGGCCGCCACGACCGGAAGCGCCGCGGCCTTCGGGTCTCTCAGCTCACCGACGGCGAGCTCTCGTTTGATCTCGAGTCCGACCACGAAGAAGAAGATGGTCATGAGGCCGTCGTTGACGACCTCTCTGAGAGTCTCGTTGAGCACGAAGCCACCGATGTGGAGGTTGACGGCGATTTCCCAGAAGCGCTCGTAGCTTTCTCCACCTGGAAGGTTAGCCCAGATTACGGCGACGAGTGCAGCGATGAGCATGACGACGCCAGATGCGGCTTCGAGCTGCATGAACTCCAACACCGGGGAGATGAAGACTCTTGGGAAGACTCGTCCAGAGTGAAGCCAGGTTCGATGAACGCGTTCCGGGTCGGCCATGGACGGCAGAGTAGTGAACACGAACCGGTCCTCATACTCGGGGCCGGCGCGTAGCAAGTGAGCGCAGGTAGAGTTGCTCGGTGGTACACCGAAGCCGTCTCGTGCGGGCGCTCTACCTCGTTCTTGGGGTCTTCTTCCTGGCACTGGGAGCGGTAGGCACGATCCTGCCCCTGATCCCGACGACGTTTCCGATCATCCTGGCCGGGTTCTTCTTCGCCCGGTCGTCCGAACGCTTCGATGCATGGCTGGTACAGCACCGGTTGTTCGGGCCGCTGATCAGGGATTGGAGAGCAGGACTCGGGTTCAGTGCTCGAGCAAAGGCCGTGGCGCTCATCGCGATCACGGTCACATTCACCATCTCGATCGTCTGGGTGATCGAGCACGTCGGCGTCAGGATCGGCCTGGGACTCCTCGCAGTCGGGATCAGCGCCTACATCCTGCGACTACCGACGAAGGCGATGGAATAGCCGAGCTGCGCCCGCCAGTCATCAGTCATCCGCTTCCAGCACGCGACCTCGAAGGGTGCGAGACCGCAGGGCGATTGCTCTACCGAAAACCGAGAACCGAGTACTCAGGACCGAAAACGGCTCGCGAAGCGAGCGGTTCTGGGTTTTCCGTTTTCGGTTCTCGGTAAGACGCTCGCCATGCGACCCGGTGGTGGTGGGCCAGGTTCTTGGCACTCGAGAGTGGCGGAACGGCTTCCCGGTCGAGTCGCGACGTGTGCCCTCCTCGCCCCTAGGTCTCGGTCTCCCCAGGTTGCGCTTCTACCGAGAACCGAGGACCGAAAACGGCTCGCGAAGCGAGCCCTCAGCCACCGGACACGGCCTGCATGATCGTGAGGACGTCACCGTCGTGGGCGGTCACCTCGCCATCGAGCCACGCGAGGTCCCGGTCGTTCCAGAACAATCGCACGTGGGGTCTGAGATTCCGTCGCTCGTCGTAGAGATGCACCCGGAGGCCGGGCTGCGCTTCGAGAAGTGCCTCGATTGCCCCCGATGCCGTCGGAGCATCGACGGTGAACGATCTGGTTCCCGCGATCGGCTCGAGGAGCGACGGAAGGCGTACCTGGATCGATGGCATCAGGCGGGAAGGAAGCTGACCGCCAGAATGCGCGGGAGCGTCCACGGCATCGTCTCCCACGAATCTCCGCCGTCGCGGGTGAGCCCGACCGTGCCTG
The DNA here is from genome assembly GCA_964633745.1 of uncultured Acidimicrobiia bacterium. Taxonomy (GTDB): domain Bacteria; phylum Actinomycetota; class Acidimicrobiia; order Spongiisociales; family UBA4744; genus CAYLHS01. The sequence goes on along the minus strand of CAZWHZ010000042.1, from coordinate 10,977 downwards.
CCGTGGTGCCATACACAACGGCGCCATTGTCGTTCGCGTCCATGGCACCCCGCAGCACCTGCGTGTAGGTGGGCGGCTCCGGATGGCCGGTTCCCGACACTTCCCAGCTGTCCGAGCGGTTCGTCGAGCGATACACCCGGAACTTCCCTTCGACAGGCAGTCGTTGCTCGTCACTGGCGAGGGGCACGATGAAGAGCGCTTTCGAGGATCGATCGATCACCATGGGGAAGCCGAAGGAACTCGGGAGGCCGGTTTCGGTTTTCTCCCAGGTCCGGCCTCCGTCTGGCGACCGGTAGACACCGCGGTGATCCTGGCGGTAGAGGCGGTTCGCATCGTCGGGGTCGAGTTGGATCTTGTGTACGCAGTAGCCGATATCGTCGAACTGCTCGTCGGTTGCAGCCTTCTCGACACCGCTGTTCGCTGGGGTCCACGTCATACCACCGTCTTCCGACCGAAAGACGCCCACGGCGGAGATTCCGATCCAGATGCGGTCAGCGTTGTGGGGATCGATCAGGATGCTGTGCAGCGCCAACCCTCCGAACCCCGGCTGCCATGCCTCACGGGTGCGGTGCTCGTTGATGCCATCGACGGGTTGCCACGATGCGCCGTCGTCGTCGCTCGTGAAGAGACCCGCCTGGTCGACTCCCGCGTAGATGCGACCTACGTTCCGGGCGAACGTCCAGATCTGGGTCAGGCTCCTGTCCCCGCCCTCGGGCCACGATGGGCTGTTCTCCGTCTGAGCCCAGTTGGTGAGGTCGGCCGATCGATGGATCGTTGCACCAAACCAGTTGGATCCCGTTGCGAGGAGATAGCCGCCCGCGGCGGTGTCGGTGAAGGCGGTCACTCTCCATCCAGGGAGAACAGGACCTTCGAGCCGACGCTCCTCGGGGTGAAAGAACCATGCACCCTTCTCGGTTCCGACGGCGACGACCATTGGGGCTCCCTCCCGTTACTCGCAGAACAGCGTACCTCGCGGGCGGGCTTCGCTCGCCGTATCTCGCACCTTGTGAATGAGAAGACGAGTTCCGGAGATACGTAGACGGGAGGATGTTCGTCGACGACGCGGGACGGCCCGGAAGAGGTCCGGGCCGTTCGCCCCTTGCCGAAGAGCTCGAAAGGCTGTTGACAGGCCGCCGCTCCCTGGTTGAGGCTCCGGTTCCTCGCGGCGCCATCAGCGCTCTCAGCGACACCATTGTAGAGCAAGTTGCCGACGCCCGGTCAGCTCAATCCTGGCGATCCAGGGGCGCGAATAGATCCACCGCGTTGCCGTCCGGATCGTGCACCGTCGCGTAGCGCTGACCCCAGAACGCGTCGAATGGAGAAACGACCGCGTCGTGCCCGTGGTCGGTGAGGGTCTGGAAGACCGTGTCTACGTCGTCAGGTCGATCGCAGAGAAACGCGAAGCTCATTGGGCCAGGCCTTGTAGGCGGGGTCCACTCTTCGTTGAAGCTTCGCATGACGTCTTCGGTGTCGAACATGAGACGTACTCCGCCAGGAAGCTCCGCCTCGACGTGGCCGCTCGTCTCTGCATCCTCGGGAAAGTTCAAACCAAGGAGGCGGTAGAACGCCACGGTTCGCGCCATGTCGGTGACGACGACGCCAATGGCATCGAACTTCATGTGATCCCTCCCAGCGCGCCGATCGCTGCGTTCACGATTGTCGCGACGGACAACCTGTGTTCATCGTACAAGTCGGCAATGCTGCCGGCCTCTCCGAATGCCACCGGCCCCAAGGGATGGACCTTCGTCCCGAACACCGACCCGAGCCACGCCATGGCATGGGGTGATGCGTCATGGACCGTGAGGATCGGCGCGCTGCGAAGTGGGGGAGGGACGAGCGTGGCGAGGTGTGGCGGCGGCTCCGGGAACTGCCCCTCGTCGGTAGCTGTGGTCGCTGCGTGCCACTCTCTGAAGAGCAGATCAGTGCTCGTGACGGCGACGACGTGGACGTGTACGCCTTCGTCTTCGAGCTCGTGGACGGCTTGCATCACCTCGACAACGGGAGGTCCGGCAACGAAGATCACGATTGCCGGTCCATCGACTGTCGACCCGTGAAGGACATAGCCACCTTCGAGGACGTGTTCCCGAAGGGTCGTTTCTCCCAGCCCGGCGATCGCATCGGCCAGCAAGCTCTGTGGAATGGGGCGGGTCGACAGCCTGAGGTAGAAGGATCCCGACTCGGCCGGTGATGCAACGGAAGCGATCGCTCGCTCGAGCGTCCATCCCGTGTCGGCCGCGAATGCCGGCTCGTACGATGTGAGACGTGGCAGCTCCACTCCAACCGAAGGCGTTGCGAACGACTGGTGCGAGCCGCCCTCGTAGGACAGACTGATGCCGCTCGGCGTTCCGACCACGATGAAGTCGGCCCCCGCATAGAGGCTGTAGATCAGCGCGTCGAGTCCGCGGAGGACGAAGGGGTCGTAGAGGGTCCCAATCGGGATGAGCCGCTTCCCCTCCGGCTGCGAGCCGAGCTGGCCGAGGAGGATGAACAGGTTGATCTCGGAGATGCCAAGCTCGATGTGACGCCCACTCCTGCCGAGATCCCACCGGAGCACGTCGCCATCGACGGCGTGGGTGTCCGATACGGAGAAGACCCCCACCTTGTTGATCCACCCGCCGAGGTTGGTGCTCACCGCAACATCAGGACTCGCCGTGATGATTCTCGAGCCGGCACCATGATCGTCGGCGTACCGGGCGAGCAGCCGTCCGAGCGCCTGCTGGGTAGACACTCTTCCTGCGGTGCCAGGCGAAGGAATCGGTGCCGGCGCAGGGAGGTGTTCGGGGTCCGTTGACGGCGTGACGAGGCGCCTGGCGACGACCGCGCATAGCTTGGCCTCCGGAGTTCCTTCGGCGAATCGATCCCAGTCTCCGCCCACGCCCAGTGCGGACTTCAGGTCGGTCATCTGCTGCTGGCCAAGCAACGCCGCATGGTTGAGTTGTGATCCGGCGACAGGGAGTCTCCAACCCTTGATCGTGTGGGCGAGGATCGCGACCGGTCCGGTGATCTCGTCGGCGCGTCGGTAGGCATCGAGGAGCGCTTCGAGATCATGGCCACCCGAGCCGACCAGCGCGTCGTGCAGGTCATCCGGAGTTGTCTCCGAGAACGCGTCGGGGTCGATCGCAAGAAGCTCGTTGTAGAGGCGGCCCGGCTCCCGTGACAGATGCGGCAACACGAGTTCCGGGCGTGTGTCCATGAGCTTCAGGAGCGAGGTTCGCGCCGCAGGATCGAGCCGGGATCCGAACGGGAGATCGATGACCGTCCATCCCGCCGCCTCGAACATCCCTGCAATTCTCGGGGAATTCCTCCGTGGGATGAATCGATCCAGAGACTGACGGTTGATATCGACGATCCACATGACGCGATCGAGATCACCGATGAGAGGTTCATGGACTGCCTCCCACACGGAGCCTTCGTCGAGTTCGGCGTCACCCAGAATCGTGATGAATCTGCCGGTTGGCCCTTCCTCGAGGTTGGCATGGACCCACTCGGTCGCCAACGCCGAGAACAGCGGAGCGATCGAGCCGAGTCCCACCGACCCGGTGGTGAAGTCAGGCGGTCCTGGATCCTTGACACGACTTGGGTAGGGCTGGAGACCGTGTAGCCGGCGAAGACTCCTCAGCTTGGGTTCGTCGATGATTCCGAGGAGATACTGAATGGCATGCAACACCGGCGCACCGTGTGGCTTCACGCTGACGACGTCATGCTCGTCGAGATGACCGAACCACAGCGCAGTGGTCAGTGACACCATGGATGCGCTCGAGGCAGGGTGTCCCCCAACTTTGATCTCGTGGTCGCCGAGATTGGCCTCGTAGATCGACCGCATAGCGAGCCATAGCACTCGATCCTGAATCCGTTCGAGTACTCCGACGTCCGCCATGACTCGGCGACGCTACCAGCCCTTGCTCACCCCGGGGGTAGCTCGCCGGGGTTTGTAGGGTGGGCCGGGTCGCCCAACGACTCCCTGTGAACGGGACCAAGGAGGAACTGTGAGAAGAGCCATGATTGTCGGGCTCGCACTTCTGCTCGTCGTGCCGCTGACGGGATGCGCGAAAGCGGCCGAGAAGGTGAGCGAGAAGGTCGCGGAGAAGGCGATCGAGAATGCAAGCGGAGGGAACGCGAACGTCGATCTCTCCAACAACGGGGGAACGGTCAAGGTTCAGACAGACCAAGGATCAGCAACCTACGGTGGTGGTGAGATCCCCGATTCCATCGATGTTCCGTTCCCTTCCGGTGGCACGGTGATGGTGTCAACGGAAGCGTCGACCGGGGCCAGCGTGATGGTCCAGTATGACGGAGGCAACTTCGACGATATCGTCGCGACGTTCCAGAACTGGGTCGACAACTCGTCGGATCAATATGAGCCGGTATCGGTCGACGCCGGCGGCGTAAGGACTCAATCCTGGTCGTCGGAGACAACCACGATCGGTGTCCAGACGTGCGGATCGGACAGCGGTTCGATGGACTCGATCTGTGTCTACGTGACGGTCAACAAGAGCTGAATCTCGAACACCGTGCGCCAAGTCGTTGGGACGGGGTCCCGACTACTCTGCGCGCCGATGCGGTTGATGATTGCCCGGTGCAGTGTCGATTACGAGGGGCGGCTCACCGCACATCTTCCACCCGCAGTCCGGCTCATCATGGTGAAGGCCGATGGATGCGTCGCGATTCATGCGGATGGCGGCGCCTACAAGCCGCTCAACTGGATGAACGCACCCAACCATCTCGATGAGGGAGCGGACCTCTGGATCGTCACGAACCCGAAGGGTGAACGCCTCACCATCACACTTGAGGAAGTGTTCTCCGACACGGCGCATGAGATGGGCGAAGATCCTGGGTTGAAGAAGGATGGGGTCGAGCGCCACCTCCAGGTACTGCTCGCAGAGCGGCCCTGGGCGCTAGAGGAGGGCTTGCAGCTGATTCGGCGCGAGTATCCGACGGACATCGGTCCAGTCGATCTGCTCTGTTCGGACGCCGACGGCAACGCCGTGGCCGTCGAGATCAAGCGCCGTGGAGAGATCGATGGGGTCGAGCAGCTCTCCCGGTACCTCGAGCGACTGCGGGAGGATCCCCGGCTCGGAACAGTACGTGGGATCTTCGCCGCACAGGTTGTCAAACCCCAGGCGAAGGTGCTGGCAGAGTCGCGGGGGATAGACATCGTTGAGGTCGACTACGACGAACTGCGCGGCCTCGATTCGGATCGACCGACGCTGTTCTGATGATCGACGTCATCCTCTTCCACCCAGAGATCCCTCAGAACACGGGCAACCTCATGCGGATCAGCGCGGTGACCGGGGTGCGACTGCACCTGGTCGAACCGCTCGGCTTCAGCTTGGACGAGTCGCGATTGAGAAGAGCGGGCCTCGACTACCGGGACTGGGCCGACGTTGTGGTGCACAGAGACCTCGACGCGTGTCTCACGGAGCTGCGGCCCGACCGAGTACTGGCTCTTTCGGGTGCAGGAACGACTCGCTACACGGACGTCACCTATGGGGACGAGGATGCGTTGCTGTTCGGTCCCGAGTCGGTAGGTTTCCCCGAAGAGGTGCTTGCTTCTGCGGACGAAGTACTCAGGATTCCGATGCTGCCTGACCGGCGGAGCCTGAATCTCGCGAACGCCGTGTCGATCGTCGTGTACGAGGTGTGGCGGCGCAAAGGGTTCCCCGGCGCGGAGTAGCGCTGTGGTTCGGGCCACAGCGCGGTTTTCGGTTGTCAGTTGTCGGTAGAACTTCCGCCCCGCGGTATTGCTGCGGCTTTGGTCGCGTTCCTACTGAAGACTGACGACTGATGACCGCGTAGCCGTTGGGCTACGCAAGCTCTTCCAACGCGATCGCCTCGGCCAGCACCGCACGACGCAGTTCTTCGAGATCGAGGCTCTCGTCGGCAGCGTGAATGCGGCTCTCCGGTTCCTGCACGCCGGTGAGCACGATCGTTGCGTCCGGGTATGCATCGGAGAATGCCGCAACGAACGGGATCGATCCACCGACTCCCATGTTGACCGGCTCCGTCCCCCATGCCTCGCGCATCGCCGATCGGAAGATGTCGAACCGGGGTCCTTCCGTGGTGAGGGCGAATGCCTGGCCTGATGCGCCGCGCGTGACCGTCACCTCGGCCCCCCAGGGCACGTTTGCCTCGAGATGGCCAACCAGCGCATCCATGGCTGCATCGGGGTCCTGACCCGGCGCCAGTCTGAGGCTCACCTTCGCGCGTGCGGCGGGAACGAGCGCGTTGATCGACTGGTCGACCGAAGGTGCGTCGATCGCGAGGACAGATACGGCCGGCATGGTCCACAGTCGGGACGTCAGACTTCCTTGGGCGATCATCTCGAGTGAGTCGACGGCTCCGGTTTGTGATCGGAACTCGGCCTCGGTGAGGTCGAGCGGGTCGGCGTCATCCGACGAAACGAGCCCGGGGATTGCGACCGTCCCATCGTCGTCGTGCAGCGTCGCGAGCACTCGACTGAGGACCGTCAACGCATCGGGCATGGGTCCACCGAACTCGCCGCTGTGCAAAGCCCGATCGGCGGTGCGCACCTCGATGACGCAGTCCACGAGGCCGCGCAGAGACGTCGTGAGGGCGGGCACGCCCACCTTCCAGTTGCCGGAGTCACCAATGACGATCATGTCTGCCGTGAACAACTCTTTGTGTGCGTCGAGGAAGCCCTCGAGGTGCAGCGACCCGATCTCCTCTTCTCCCTCGATGATGACCTTCACCCCGACAGGAGGGGTGCCACCGTGGGCGAGCATCGCTCCGACGTGCATCAAGACGCCTGACTTGTCGTCAGCGATACCGCGTGCATAGACCCGACCGTCGCGCTCCACCGGCTCGAAAGGGGGGGAACTCCACCCTTCGCCTGCAGGCTGCACATCGTGGTGCGCGTACAGCAGCACCGTTGGTGCACCTTCGGGCGCCGGGTAGCTCGCGAACACCGCCGGATGGGCGCCGTGCAGTTCGAGGATACGCACCTCCGGGAATCCTGCTCTCCGAAGGAGGTTCGCAACGAACTCTGCCGACTCGCGAACACCCTCCGGGTCGAACCCCTCGGCGCTCACCGATGGGATGGCTGCCAGGTGCTCCAGCTCGCTGCGGATGGTCTCGAAGTGGGAATCGACTGCTTCCTTGAGATACTTGTGTGCCATGTGTCGAAGATTAGGACCCAGCTGCGCAAACCAAGTCGTGCCAACTCAGGAGACGAGGAGGGGCACTCGTAATTCTGCTTCTGTCACGCCGCCGTGGTGACCGACCATCTCGTCCATGGTCCCGGCGGGCACCAGCGCGTAGCCTTCGTCGGCGAAGAGCAGCCCGTCCGGAAGCCGGGCAGCGAATTCCTCATGGAATGGCCCGGGTCCCCAAAGACCCTCGGCGTCTTCGGCCGGCACCCAGGTGGCAGGAAGACGCTCGGCGAGGGCAACTCCTTCTGCCGGTGCTCCGGTCACATACACGACCCGGTTGTCCCCCGAGAAGATGAGTGTCTCCGTGCGAGGGAGGGCTATGCGGTTCTTTGCGACGATGTCGACATGGCCATGGTCGGCTGTGCCGATCGCTGCGACCCCGGAAGGAAGTCCGTCGACCACGCGCTCCCACGTCTCGGCGACCTGTTTCATTGCGTGCGCGTAGAGGTCCGACTCCTGGCCGGCCGCATGGGCCGCAGCGTCGACGTGCGGGAGGTACAGCAGGACCAGCGTGCCGGGTGTTCGGGACGCACTCAACGAGAGCTCGATCCCCTCCGTGTCGGTGGTTGTGCCCTGGACTATCGCGCCGCGAAACAGCATCCGGTCGAGCGGGCTTCCCACGAACGCGCTGGGTTCGGTCGCCACGACCCGACGCCCAGCTGACGCAAGACGTTCCGCGAGGTTGGGGGAGGGCAGGAAACCGTCGGGAATCTCCAAGGACGTCGTGCCGTTCTCGGTGAACCAGTAGATCGTGTTCAACACCTGCGTGCCGAGTCGGAGCTGATAGGAGATCAGTCCGTGTTGGGAGGGGGGCAGCCCGGTTGCCAGCGTCGAGGTGTTCACTGTCGTTTGGGTGGAAAAGGACGCGTCGAGCGCTGCTGCCCGTGACGCTCGAAGCGGACCCGCGTCTGGGTGGTCGAGCTGTCCATCGCCCAGCCCGTCGATGAGCACGAGCACGTAGCTGTCTGCGTCGGGGATGCGGGACGCGAGATCGACGTGCAGTGGGAGTGAAGGTGATCGACCGGTCAAACGCTGTTCCAGCTCGGCGGCGAGATTGACGAGTCCGCCGCCCATGTAGTCAGGGGTTCGCATGGCGCGAGGCTACATACGTTCCATCCGGGTATCATTCGATGGAGGATCGGGGGTCACCTATGGATCCGATTTACGATCTCGCCGAGGACTGGCGGCCCCATGCCGCTTGTATCGGCATGGATCCCGGCATCTTTTTTCCGGTGGAAGGCTCGCCGGATCGACGAGCAAGGACGGTTTGTGCGAGCTGTGTCGTTCGTGACGAGTGCCTGGCCTACGCACTCACGCTGCGCATGGACGCAGGAGTGTGGGGAGGCACATCGGCCATGCAGCGCCGGCTCCTCCGGCGTGGGATGCGCCGAGCCGTCTGATCGTCTCTCGGGAGGACTTGTGTGAACCCACCCGACCCGTCACGGCCATCCCGTTTGATGAGGAAACTCCTCGGTGGTCGAGGCGTGCTGGTTTTCCTCGTGTTTGGTGTGGTCGTCTATGTGGCTGTCGGCCGCTTCTTGGGCGAACGCGCCCAGCTCCCGTCCATTGACATCGGATCGCTTGCGCTGCTCGGGTTCGCATTCGTCTCAGAACTCGCAGCCAAGGTTGCGTTCGGTGCCATGTTCAAGGAGGCAGTCGCAGCCGGAGGCCTCCGGCTGCGTTTCGCTGACGCGGTCCGGGCGGCGCTGGTCGCTGGAGGCGTTGCCCGCCTCATCCCCGCCGGTGGCGCATTCACTCCGGCTGCGATGGCCTGGACGGTTCGAGACCGTGTCACAGGTACCGCCGGCGCGGCGCTGCGCACGACGGTCCTGTACTACGGAGGTCTCCTGACGATGACGGGCGCCGGGATACTCATCCTTCACGCCGGCGGTTCGGGAGTGGTCCTTCAGGCGGGGGCGGTTGTGATCGGTGCGGCCGGCGTCGGGGTCGGGTTGGTGCTTCTCGGTGGGCCCCGGTGGATGGGATCGCTGACACGACGCCTCCCCGAGCGACTGCGCACGCTCATCGGCCCGACCGCGGTCGATCGCAGGGTCACCTTTCGCGAGGTCGGATTGCTCATTGCTCGTTTGGCCATGGAGGTCGGCTCAATGGCGCTGGCGTTCGTCGCACTTGGCATTTCGTTGACGCCACTGGGGGGAGTCGTCACGTTCGGCGTAGCGCATCTCGTCGGCGGCCTTCCCGGATCCCCGGGTGGCCTTGGAGTGATCGAGGCAGGCTTGGTCGGGGTGCTCGCTCTCTTCGGCGTCTCGCCGTCGGTGAGTCTCGGTCCTGTGCTCGTCTATCGGGTGATCGCCTACTGGATCCCGGCGGCAATCGGCGTCTTCGCCGGGGCAAGGGCCTGGGTCGCGCATGATCGACCGATCCAGCATGGAGAGCCCGAGCGAACCTGACACATCGGTGGTGTCGTAGAGTTCTGCTGAGGAGGAGCAATGGAGTTCGAGCTTTCCGAAGAGCACCGGGCATTCAGAAACGTCGTTCGCGAGTTCGCCGAACACGAAGTCGCACCGAACGCCGAAGAGTGGGATCGGATGCACGCCTTCCCGACCGACATCGTTCACAAGATGGGTCGGCTGGGCCTGTTCGGGTTGATCTTCCCTGAGGAGTACGGCGGTGCCGACGCCGACTTCCTGTCGCTCTGCATCGCCATCGAGGAGCTTGCACGCGTCGATCAGTCCGTGGCGATCACCCTCGAAGCAGGTGTCGGCCTGGGTGCGAACCCCCTGTTCACCTTCGGAACCGATGATCAGAAACGGCGGTGGCTTCCCGAACTCGTCAGCGGTGCGGCACTCGCCGGGTTCGGCCTCACCGAACCGGATGCGGGGTCCGATGCCGGCGGCACCCGTACCAGGGCCGAGTTGGAGGGCGATGAGTGGGTTATCAATGGATCGAAAGCCTTCATCACCAACTCGGGAACCCCCATCACGTCAATGGTGATCGTGACAGCGCTCACAGGGCCCGATGAAATCAGCTCCATCATCGTGCCGGCGGGTACGCCGGGCTTCACCGTGGAACCGGCCTACGAGAAGATGGGTTGGAGGGCTTCCGATACCCACGGCCTCTCGTTCAACGACTGCCGGGTTCCCGCAGAGAACCTTCTGGGTGATAGGGGTAAGGGCTTTCGGCAATTCCTCGAGATCCTGAACGACGGTCGGATTGCAATCGCAGCGATGTCGGTCGGGGTCGCCCAGGGATGTCTTGATCAGGCCACCGCCTACGCGAAAGAGCGGCGAGCCTTCGGTCGACCCATCGGAGCCAACCAGGCGATCGCCTTCAAGCTCGCCGACATGGCGGTGGCGGTCGAGGCCGCGCGCCTTCTCACCTACAAGGCTGCATGGCTGAAAGATTCCGGTCGCTCGTACAGAGAGGCGGCGTCGATGGCGAAGCTCTACGCCAGCGAGACGGCCGTGAGCGCTACCCGACAGGCCGTGCAGGTCTTCGGAGGTGCTGGATACATGGACGAGTCGCCGGTTTCCAGGGCGTACCGCGACGCCAAAGTATTGGAAATCGGCGAGGGAACCAGTGAAATCCAGCGGTTGGTCATCGCACGATCGTTGGGTCTTCCCGTCTAGTAGGCAGACTTCGTCTGCCGGTTTTCGGTTATGGGTTGTGAGTTGTTGGTGAGAGCGCGTCACACACTGGTTGGGCGGTCGGCCTGCGAGCTGGAAACGGAAGTGATCGGCCGTTTCTTGGTCGCTCACACGAGCGGCTTTCGAGGGACGAATCGATCGCCCGCGGTCTTGCCACGATTGAGGCAGCGTCTGGCTGAGGACTCAAGACTCAAGACTGA
>CAZWHZ010000041.1:0-13706 GCA_964633745.1 uncultured Acidimicrobiia bacterium | reverse complement strand
CCCGGAGGGACTCGAACCCCCAACCTTCTGATCCGTAGATCTCCACGAGGCGTCCAGGAATGTCCACGGAAGCTCATTTCGCCTGGTGAGAGGGGTTCTCGGTTCCACGGGTATCCGTGGCTGTCCACCAGGATCCATGGAGAATGGCTCCCAACTTGGCTCCCAAGTGCGCTCCTCGAGCTGGACGCTCATCGCCACAGGAGAAGAGCCTCGCTCACACGCGGTCCGCAACGTCCAGGCTTCCAGCCTACAGACAGTCGTTGTCGTCAGGGCACGCCGAGGCCGCCTGTCGTCAATCCAGCTCCTCTTGTGGTGGCCTCCAGATGATCGGTACAGCAGGCTGCGCAAAGAAGGCGGGGCGCCGCGACCGGACGAGACTCGAAGCCGGGAAGCTACTCGTTTTGGGTTCGGATTCAGTACGCGAACTGTGCGATGCACTCGTCACCGGCTCCGTTCGGGGCTGTAACCGCCACCGCATTGGCCTCGTCAACTGATGCATCGTCGGGGAGAACGATTCCATGATCCTGGAGGCATGCGACGTACTCGCGTCGGATGCGCTCGGCCTCCTCGCCTGTCGGCTTCTGCTGCTCATCCCAAACAGCGGAGACCCAGATGAGATACTCCTGTTCACAGGCGTCTTGCACGCCAGCCGATCCCGCCGAGTCCGCCACCGAGTAGCCGAGGCGGGTTTCGCTGCTTGCCCAGTCGGGGCCTAGGACCTGGAGACCTTGGTTGCGCATGCAGGAAACAGTCGCTCCAAACGCACTCTCATACTCGCCGCGGGTCACCTCGCCGTCCTGCAGGATCTGCTTCTGGAACTCTGAACCTTGCTGCATTCCCAGCTGCAGCATCCCCGACGAAGGGGCCGACACCTGTGGCATGGAACCGGTACATCCTGCGACGAGTAGAGACAGAAACAGGACGCATAGCGACAGACGAGATTCGGTTCGAGTCGTGGCTCGAACCGAATCCCACAGGGAATCAGGCATTCCGATTGGATCTAGTAGCTGTACTCAAGGGCGCCCCAGGCACCCGCGTACTCGCCGCGGTGCTTGCCACCTGAATCGTCTGCACCAGTCCAGTAGTCAGAGACGAAGTGGCTGGCCACTTTCGCTGACCTCGTATACCAAACCCCGTCTGCTTTGTAGCGGACCTGAACCATGAGCGCCTGGCACCAATAATCGGGGCTGGTCTCATCGTAGGTCCACGCGTGGGCAGTGTTACCGCCTGACATGTAGTTGTGCCCCAAGAAAGCACAGCCTGCTCCGGCGCCTCCCTCCACATAGCCACCCGAGGCTGTGGCAGGCACGGCAGCCAACGCACAGAGGGCGACGATTACCAGCAGGATCACGATTTGCTTGCGCATCACTCTTCCTCCCTCCCTGGTGGGGTGGTGAGCAAAGGTCGCAACCTTCGACTTCCATCATAGCCCAGCCGAACTGGCGCTTGCGATGGTATCGTCCTAGCAATCGAAGGCTCCCAGCAATCTGAACCGGACCGGATACCGAGGACAGCGCAAGAAGCAGCAGAGGCGTGCGAGTGAAGAGAGATCCTGTACTGGCGGTGGTTGCGTTGCTGGTCATCCTTGTCCCGGCTTCGCTGCTCGTGTGGATGAGGGTAAGTAGCGAGGATCGACTTAGCGAGATCGAACCTCCGCCTGTCCCGCTGGAGGTCCCAGTAGGGTCGACCGACGTCACTCAGTGGACGACTGTGACTGTCACCGCCGCGTGGGGACCGAGAATCCTCGTGGTGGCCCCCAACTGGTATGGCACAGTGGAGCGTATAGAGGCGTCAGTCGGTGACATGATCGAATCGGGCGATGTCGTGCTCAGAGTGAACGGAGTAGACCGCATAGCCGTTGCGACAGCAGATCCTTTCTGGAGATTCCTGCGCCGTGGCGATGCGGGTGACGATGTGAGGGCCTTGGAGGAGTGGTTGGCCGCAGCTGGCTACTACGAAGGGCAGGCTGATGGCCGTTTCGGTAGGGATGTTGAGACAGCAGTCAAGCATTGGGCAACGGATATTGGCGTCTCGAGTTCTGACGGCACGTTTGACCCTGGCTGGCTTCTGTGGCTGCCCGAACCATCGGTACCAGTCGCCGAGATAGATGTTGCTCCCGCATCACCGGTGCCGGCTGCCGGGTCGGTCGTACTTGCAGGGCCACTGCCACTCGAGTCGGTGTCTCTCACCAACGCACAGAATCAACCCCTGGACTTGCCTGGCGATTGGGTGCTAGAACTGGGAGATGGTCGATTCGAACTGAGCGACGGCCAGATAGCCCCGGGATCTCTCGACACGATTGCCTCCATCCTCGGGGCTGAGCACGAAGCAGAGGGTCGGGTTGCGAAGAGTACCCCCACAACGGCACTGGTGGTCCCATCAACCGCCGTGATGTCGGATCCCTCCGGCGGGTTGTGTGTATATGTTGCAAGCGCATCCGGGTTCGAGCCGCGTTGGATTCAGGTCTCCGGGGGACAAGCAACGACAGTCTACGTGTCGTCGGGGCTTGAACAGGGAGAGGAAGTGCTTGCAAATCCGGCAGATGTGCTCGATAGCGCCTCCTGTCCCTGAGAGAGGTGTCTGTGGTTCCTGTCCTTCGGCTCGAGGGGGTTTATCACCGCTACGGGGACGGGCCGAAGGTGCTTGTGGATGTCAATCTAGATGTCTGGGCGGGACGCCCCATAGCGCTGATGGGACCATCCGGCTCCGGCAAGACCACCCTGCTCCAAGTAGCCGGACTCCTGACACGGCCTTCACTAGGCACTGTTATCGTCGAGGGTGACCCTGTTCCTCGGAAAGGCAGTCGACGGGACGAGCTTCGACGCGGGCGGTTCTCTTGGGTCTTTCAGACGGTCAACGTTCTTGGCCATCGAACCGTCGCAGACAACGTCGCCCTACCTCTCCTCGCCAGAGGCGCCTCAAGGCTGGCGACGAGACAGCCGGTTGGCGAAGCGCTGGCGGCCGTGGGTCTGGCAAACAGGGCGAACGAACGTGCAGTGAACCTCTCCGGGGGTGAACTGCAGCGCGTCTGCATTGCCCGAGCAATTGCCGCACAACCGCGTTGCATTCTCGCCGACGAACCGACCGGGCAGCTTGATCGGTCGACGTCGACGCAGGTGCTGGACGCACTCTGGGCAGTATTGGACTCCCACACCGCTCTTGTCGTGGCTACTCATGATCCCGTCGTCGCCGCGCGCTGCGATGATATTGCGACGATTTCGGACGGACGAATCACCGTGTCGGGCGCATGAAGAACTGGCGGATCAGGGATCTCTTTCGGGAGAGCGTTGGGAACGACGCAGGATCTCGGGGACGGACGCTCATTCTAGGTGGGTCCGCGCTGCTGGTGGTCGGAGCCCTCTTCTTATCTGATCTCCTGGTCACGGGCGGGATCCTGGACTTCCAGCGGCGGTATGTCGAGTCAGGTGGCAACCTCTACATCGCGTCGAGTAAGAGCGGACTCGACGCGGCCAGGTGTGCCGCCCTGGTGTCCTTGCCCGGCGTCAAGGGTTCCGCTGCTGTTTCCCCTGGACCAAGGGCTCGGGTGCTGAGCGAACCGGGCACGCTCTACTGGACCGGAATCGTGACGATGGGCGCCATCCGGCTCCTCACGACAGCGTCGACCATCCAAGCAGTCGACCTGCAGGGCCGCGTTCTTGTGGGAGCGGACGCAGCCCAAGAGCTCGGAGTAGTCCCAGGATCGTGGCTCGGAATCGAGGGAACCAAACCCAAGCAGGTTGGTGCAGTCGTCGACTCTGAAGATCGCGATCCGGCCCTGAATCGCTGGATCGCCGCGGTCGCAGCCCCGATCGGTCTCGCACGGGAGTGTTGGGTCGAATTCGACGCAGGAGTGAAGACTGGTAGACAGGAGACCATGTTCGCCATGTTCACGGGCCCTGACGTGGTCGTCCAGCCGGTCAAGCGCCTAGACGAATTCTCTCGGGATCCCGTTGGGGAGTTGGCGGGACGCCCGCAGACCATCGCCTGGCTCTATGCGGGACTTCTGCTGGCATTACTCGGATGGCTCAGCTCCTGGTTCAGGAGATCCGATGTTGGCCTGTATCGGGCCGTCGGAACGGGATCCCCCGCCCTTCTCGTCATCGCAGCTGGCGAGTTCGTCATTCCGGTTGTGGTCGGGGCTCTTGGCGGAGCATTGTGGGCACTCGCGTGGTGGATGGCCGAACACGGAAACCCCACATCAGACCAGCTCTACGTCGCTTCTCGAACCGCAGCATCCATCGTCCTGCTTGCGGTTACGTGCACACCCCTGTCGTGGATAGTCCTCGGCAGAGAGTCAATCGCGGCACAGCTCAAGGATCGTTGAGCGGAACAGAAGTCCCCGGAATGGACAAGTCGCCCCACAACCCACCCGCTCACGGGCTGCCCCCGGCCCCGCTACCGCGCGCTTTGGCAACACCAACCAGACCACCTCGGGCCTGACACAGGAAGTGTTGCACGTGCGTGTGGTGTTGGAGGGGGCGTGACGCGAGTCGCGATCGCGCCTAGATTCTCGACATTGGCCTTGATGCGGTGCGGTGGAAGTGTTGGATCCATGCTGCTCCCTCTCTGGTCGGTTTCTGGTGAGCATCTTGGATTGGCACCCTGTCATCGCGATGGCATTTCGGGTTCGCGGCGTCAACTCGACAGGGCGTACCTGGGTCCTGCCCTCATGGCACCGGTCGTTGTCCGCAGGTGTGCACTCGTCTGTCGATTGATGGCCGACCCGGCGAAGGTCCGTTCGGCGTCAGCCATGCCATCGACGCACGGAAGGTCGGTGGCGCGGAGTTCTCCATTCCTGAGATGTTTGCTCGGAAATCCCGGAGTTGGAGGGTTTCTGACAGGGTTTCGGACACTCTGGCGACAGGGTCGGGTCGCATTCTTGGACCATGGATCAGCGGGCACAGAGGTCGGATGGCGAAGGCGAGCCGGTTGAGAAGCTGCTGTTGACGACGAGCGAGGCGGCGAGGGCGTTGTCGATCAGCAGGTCGAAGTTGTACGAGTTGATCGGCCAGGGTCGGCTTCCCACGGTGCGGATCGACACGAGCCGCAGGGTGCCGGCTGATGCGATTGTCGGCTTCGTACAGCAGCTCCAGCGGGAGTGTTCTACCGAGGGACGGCAGCCATGACGGAACGTCGAGGCTGGGGCGAGGACTCCATCTATCGGGATGGGGATCGGTGGCGAGGGGCGATCTCGCTCGGGCAAACCCCTGATGGCCGACGTCAGCGGGTGAAGGTGTCAGGCAGCACAAAGGCGGAGGTCATTGCGAAGCTGCGGGAGGTCCGACGGTCGCTCGAAGCTGGAGTGGAGTCGCCAACGAGCCGCCTCACAGTTGGCTCGTTCTTGGATCGGTGGATGGAGGAGCTTCCGGGACGGGTGGCACCGTCGACGGCATCGGACTACGCAGACACGGCTCGTCTGCACCTCAAGCCGGGACTCGGCTCCAAGCCCCTGACCAAGCTGTCCGTCTCGGAGGTGAATGCCCTGTGGTCAGCGAAGCGTGAGGACGGCTACAGCCCGAACAGCATTCGGATCATGCGCACAGTGCTGCGAGCAGCACTCCGACAAGCCGAACGCGAGGGTCTGCTGGTCCGCAACGTCGCTGCCCTCTCCGACCCCCCTCGAGTCGGACCATCAGAGGGCCGCTCCCTCACGGTTCCCGAAGCGAAACGTCTCCTGGAAGCCGCCAGGGGCGACCGCCTGGAAGCGTTGTACGCCCTCGCACTCACCCTCGGCCTACGTCGAGGAGAAGCACTCGGACTGCTCTGGACCGACATCGACACCACCAACGGGACAATCCACGCACGCCGTCAGCTCCGCAGAGAACGGATCCCCGAGAGCGAACGAACCAGTAGCGACCGTCACACTCGGCTCGTCCTTCGAGACCTCAAGACCAGACGGTCACGACGAACCCTGCATCTCACCCCCGCCCTACGAGAACTCCTCCGCACCCACCGAGCCCAACAACTGCGCGAGCAACTGTCCGCCGAACCACGATGGACCGACTCCGGTCTCATCTTCACAACCCCGGCCGGCACACCCATCGACCCGGACAACTTCGCCCGCTACTTCCACCGAATCTGCGAGAAGGCCGAACTCGGCCACTGGACCCCTCACGAGCTGCGCCACTCCGCCGCTTCGATCATGCTCGCCCAAGGCACGCCACTCTGGGTCGTCTCGGAGGTACTTGGCCATGCCTCGGTAGCGATCACCAAAGACGTGTACGGACACCTGATCGGCAGCGAGAAGCAGGAAGCGACCGAAGCGATCACTGATGTGCTGTTCAACCCCGGAGCGCCCGGAATCCACAGGCGGTAACAAGAACGAGTTACTCGCGCAACGACTAAACGAACAAGAGGTCTCCCAACCAGCCAAGTGCCAAAGGTGCCCAGCCGACCACCCGCTCGGAGGGTTTCGAAGTCCAACTTCTGAGCGATGCTCAGACATCCTCGCGTTTAGGCCGAACTGACCCACTACCCGACGGACCGGTCGTGCTAATATTTGCTAGTATCTACACGACGCATCACAGGGGTGCGTCGGTGAGTGAGGGGAGAGCAGCGATGCTTCGCAGGGGTGTAATCCTCTTTGTGCTGGCTGCGCTATTCGTCAGCGTCATCTCCGTTGCGGGTATCTGATTGCGGGAGTGGCAACTTCTGCGCCTGGGTGGATACCTCGTACGGCGGTACGCCGTATCAGGTCTTCGGCTCCGACAACAACTGGCCCGGTTGGATCGACAACGACGAGGAGTCCGTGTACAACCACGGCACCACAGGCATGGTCGTGACGGTCTTCGACTACAACTACAAGCTCGGAGATCTCTACTGCGTTCTATCGGGACAGGCCTTCTCCAGCCTCAGCCACCCAAATGACGGAAACAGCCACGGCTGGTACTACTACTGCACCTCGTGACCGCGGGTGGTCTGGGGTGAGAAGGCATCGATGGACAGTCTGGGGACTGCTTGTTCTGGGTGTGTTTGTCTCAGCCTGTTCGGCCCGAGTGCCCACGTCCGATGATCCGAACGGAGCGGCAGAACAGCTATCCCGGGTGCTCTCAACGCGGGTCTCGGACGAAGACCGTCTGACACTGGCGATGGCCGAGAACGAGTTGGTACGCAGATGCATGGCGGAGGAGGGGTTCAGTTGGACCCCTCCTCCCGTCCCAAGCGGCACCAGTCCGTCGACCAGTGGCGGCGTCTTGCCATACTGGACCATGACTGAGGAAGCCGACTCGGGTGGCTACGGACTGGTGGAACTGGGAGCGCAGATCCGCGAGAACCCTCGCGACTCCACCGAAGGTGGCGGTTCGGGTATCAGTCCTGAGTTCCAGGCACTGTCTCCGAGAGAGCAGCAGGAATTCGATGTGGCGATGTTCGGCTCCGGACAGACCGTGACTGTCGAACTTCCGGGCGGTCTGACGGTGGAGGAATCCGTGGGGGGCTGCATTGGCACGGCACGCGACTACCTCTACGGGAATCCGGAAGATCGAATTAGGCTCATCACTTTCCTTCACAACGTCTATCCACTGGTCGCATCGGAAGTCCTGTCCGATCGGTCAGTACGGTCCGCAACAACGAAGTGGAGACGGTGCATGCGCTCTCACGGATATGAGGTGGACGACCCAGGCGCCCTGGTCGGTGACCTGCTAGACCAGGCAGTAGAGGGCACACTGAGCGCCGAAGATGAGAGTGCCGCTGCTCGAGCCGACTTTTCCTGCAAACAGGACTCTGGGCTCGCCGTAGCCGTCGGCACAGCTCTGGAAGCGGTCGCCAGCGACGAAGGTGAAGGCATCGAAGCGATGCTCGCAGCAGCTATCCAGATGGAACGGGAAGCGCTCCCAAAGGCCAAGCAGGTGCTGGGACGGCAGCTGGAACCGGTGACAAGCCCGTGACGCTCCCTACTGACGGAACGATTGCGCGATGCGAGCGCTGACTGGACTCCTGGCTCTTCTCCTCGTGATTGCGGGCCTTGCCGGCGCATCAGTGTGGATTGCATCGAAGAGCGAAGCAGAGGCAGCGGCAAGGGTGCGCTCTGACGTGGATCCTGCTCCAATCACCTACACGATCGAACTAGCGACGCTCCAGAGAGTCGCCACTGCTCCAACCAGGATCCGCCCCCGGGTCACCGCCAGTCTTCCTGCCAGCAAGATCCAGACACCCGTGGTCACCCGCGTGGATGTAACTGTTGGAGACAGGATTGCCTT
Source organism: uncultured Acidimicrobiia bacterium (assembly GCA_964633745.1). GTDB lineage: Bacteria > Actinomycetota > Acidimicrobiia > Spongiisociales > UBA4744 > CAYLHS01. The sequence goes on along the minus strand of CAZWHZ010000041.1, from coordinate 5,508 downwards.
CGGCCAGTCTGTTCTAGAAGTGCAGGGCCGGCCCGTCATTGTCCTGGAAGGCGGGTTCCCCCCATGGAGGGATTTCACTTCGGGTATGTCGGCGGGCATTGATGTGGATCAGCTTCAACAATCCCTAGCTGGCCTGGGACTCTACGAAGGTCCAATCGATGGCATCCTCAGCCCCGCTACAAAGGAGGCGATCCAGCGGATGTACTCGAGCGCTGGATACCAGGCGCCGAGCACGATCGGCGACGACCAGGTAGTGCTTCCTGTGTCAGAACTCTGGTTTGTGCCAGCGGGTGAGTGGGTGGTCAACGCCGCCGACGTTGAGGTTGGTGACCTGCTCCTGCCCGGTCTCGTGGAAATCGGATCGACCGATGTCGCTGTGTCACTCACGGTGCCCGAGAGTGTCGTACCAGAGTTGACCGTCGGCGACACCCTTACTCTGTTCAATGCAGAAGCAGCTTTCGAAACCTCGATCCGTGGGATCGTGTCATTCGTGCCTGGGGAGGGTGGCGACTCGGTAGTGACCGTTACCGTGGCTTCGGACATACCCGAAGGGTTTCGCCTGGCAACCAGATCGCTGGTTGTGTTGGCATCGACGGGCGCCCCCGTCATGATCGTGCCTTCCTCAGCCGTTTTCTATGACGCGGACACCACCTACGTCAATGTGGTGCGACAATCAGGGACGCAGAAAACTCCCATTCGCCTTGGTATGGAATCGGAGGGGTTCTTCGAGGTTGCCGACGGCGACCTGCAGGTCGGCGATCAGGTTGTTCTTGGATATGACCCGTAGTCGGCTGTCCCTAGCCCTGTCAGGAATCGGACGACAGTACTCCAGCGGCAAGACTGTTGCCCTATCTGACATTGATCTAGTCGTGGAGGCAGGCGAGCTTCTCGTCATCACGGGCAGATCAGGATCAGGCAAGTCCACGCTCCTCAACATTCTGGGCCTGCTCGACAGGCCTACCGAAGGCACCTACGCGTGGGCCGAGAGTGACGTAGCGAAGATGTCTGAACGAGAACGCGTTCGACTCCGCTCCCGCCACATCGGGTTCGTCTTCCAGGATTCGCATCTACTGGAATCCCGGACCGTGCAAGAGAACGTGGAAATGGGGTTGCGCTACGCGGGCGTCCGCCGCGCTCACCGATCTGCCCGGGCCATCGAACTCCTCGATGAAGTTGGGATGGCCCATCGGCGAGATGCCTTCCCTTCCACGCTCTCGGGCGGCGAACGACAACGAGCCGCAGTGGCCCGCGCTCTTGCCCACGGGCCGACCCTCGTTCTGTGTGATGAGCCTACAGGCAATCTGGACAGCGCCAACGGACAGCGGGTTCTCTCGCTGATTCAGCAGATTCCGCCTGATGATGCAGTAGTCGTCCTGGTGACGCACGACACGGACGCCATGAAGTTGGCAACAAGAAGCATCGTTCTCGCCGATGGCCACATTGCTGATCGACGATCCCTTGAGGCCCCCAGTCGGACGGCTTCAGATCGACACGAGGGCCGACCAGTCGATGCTTCCTCGTACAACAGCTCGGTCAAGGATCGTCGGACTGGCTCGGGTGAGGCGGCTGGCGACACCGTCGGTGCAGCAAGTAGCGGTCACACTCCCGCGAATCCCTCCAAAGCCGGGCCGTCCTCACTGGAGCGTGTTGTTGACTTCGCCGAGGATGTCATCAAGAACCTAACTCGCAGCGCCATCTCGAGAATCGCTGTTGCTCTCGGTGTCTTGCTAGGAGTAGGTGTCTTCGTGTTCGCCGCATCAGCGGGGTCCACGGCAGCCACCTCCGTTGCCAACTCGTTCGACGCTCTGGCGGTGACAGGCCTCGAGTTGACGCCGGACGGGCCCTCTTCCTTCCAGCCAAGTCCAACTGCGATCGATCGGGCACGGACACTGCCGGGTGTGGAGGCGATCACATGGAGCTATTCACTCGGCCAGAAACAGATCGAACCAGGGCTCCTGCCGAATTCGATGGGCGAAGCAGCCAACGTCGTAGCCGTCGGTGAGGGATTCGGCGACTACGCTCACTTGCGGATCGAAGGCACGTGGTTCTCTCCCGCCGACCTGCGCGAGGGTACGACCACAGCACTCATTGGCAGCGGACTCGTCGCCTCCATCGGAAACTTGATTCCCGGCAGCACAGTCCGAATCGATGGGGTTCCGGTACGGGTTCTCGGCGTTGTCGATGACGCTGATCGGCGATCCGACATCATGCTCTCGGTCGTGGTGCCTGCTGCTCTTGCTCAGCGCTTGTGGCCAACGGAGAAGCAAGCAGTCTCCGTCGGCGTGGAAGTCGCAGTCGGGGCAATGGAAGTCGTGGCCCCCGAACTCAAGCTTCTGCTCCAGCCGGAGAACCCACAGGGGCTGGTCGCAATCTATGCGCCCGAAGCAGAACACCTCCGCTATCGCGTGGTCGCAACCGTTGATCGTTTTGTGCTCATACTTGCAGTTGCGTTGGTCATTAGCGGAGGCTTCAGCATTGCTGCGGCGACGTTCACGGCTATTGCCAATCGGCGTCACGAGATCGGACTTCGTCGGGCTATCGGAGCAAGCCGCACCCAAATAGCGCTCCTGTTCCTTGCCGAGAACGGACTAGTCGGGGCTCTGGCGTCGTCAGCGGGCCTCGCTTCGGCGCTGGCGCTCTTCCTCTTCGCAACGGCCTCCTCTGGGTCGGTCCCCGTCATCCCATTGGGGATGGTTGCTGCAGCACCGCTTGTCGGCACCATCGCTGCCCTTGTCGGGTCTCTACCGCCCTCGCTGAAGGCCGCGAGGATCGAGCCTACCGAGGCGATTCGAACGCTCTGAGAATCCCGAGCCTGCCTAGCTCGATCCGGATTCGGTCCACCGGCAGGTTCCCCCGGCGACTCTTCGCCACTCAGGGGCGAATCCTTCCTGCGCCGTGCCCGAGAACTGGGAGCTTCACCCCGACGATGGGCCAGCGGCGTCGAGCGGAGACTCGTCGATCCGGAAGGTTGCCTAGCGGGCACCACGCATCAGCGCTACCTACCTCGATCGCGCAACGCGCCGATCTCCACGCCAGTTCCGAGGGGGGCCAGCAGTTCTCAATCGACCTAAGACCGAGTCCCTGCACGAGCACGAGAGCCGTACTGAGATGAGGATCGGAGTCTCCATTCAGGAGATTCCTCACGGTGCCCAGGCCGAGTCCGTATCGCCTGGCGACGTCATCAGGAGTCTCCAAGCCATCGGCCTCCCTCACGAGTCCGGCCAGGCGGCTGGAAATCAGGTCCCGCACTTGGCGGCGCGCGGATTCCCGAGTTACGTCCAGGGACGTGATGTATGGGGGTTCAGTTGCTGCGTAGAACGGATCAACCACGACCCTATTCATGTCGGTGACTGGTGCTCCAAGTGGACGGCCACACAGCCCAACGCCGATAGATACCTCCTTGGACGTGGCGCACTCGATCGGGTGGTCAGTAGGTGATGTGGCCCGGCGTTAGGTTCTCCACGGTCGAGTGCGGAGCCGTGTACGACCGCAGGATCGGAAGTCCGACGGGAGAATGGCTCCCGAGAATGGCTCCCACGGCACGACCATCGGCTCACCACGGAACCTCCGACGGAATGAAACCCCCGCTCTCGCAGGGGTTTCGTCGGCACGCCCGGAGGGACTCGAACCCCCAACCTTCTGATCCGTAGTCAGACGCTCTATCCAAATTGAGCTACGGGCGCAGGGATACACCAAGTATCGCAACGGATGGCCACTAGTGCCAGTCGATCGAACGCATCCTAGACATCTTCCGACTGCCTCAATCGATGAGGACAGCGATAGCGGCCGTCGCGACCCCAACGAGGGCTGAGTACAGACCGATCTGGTTGCCGCGGCTGCGGTCCTTGGCCCTGTCCTCAGGATCAACGACCTCGTGAGTCTCTCCGGTCGGGCCGAAGTTGTACACGCCGAGTCGGGAGAACCCGGAGCAGAAGCGCAACCGCGCCTGCAAGAAGCCCGCGGCTGACGCCGCCGCCGGAAAGAACAGAAGGACCCGCCACCATCGATTCGCACGAGACTTCTCCAGCCCAAACATGGCGAGAACAGTGACCACAAGTGCACCCCATCCGAACGCCCTGCGACGGGCGATCTCCTCTTCGCCGATGTTGCACTCGCCTGGAATGTAGCGAGGATCATCCATAGCTGAACCTGCTTCCTGAGCGCGAGAGTAGCCACGGCAGGGGGCAAGCGATCAGAGGCGAGAAGAGGCCCGTAGGGTACGTGCCATGGCGCTGCTCATCGACTGCTCACACACAATCGAAGACGGAATGGTCACCTATCCGGGACTGCCAGGGCCTCGCATCGGAACGCACCTGAGTCGGGTCGCGTCACGAGACCACTACAGCCCTGGCACCGAGTTCCACATCGGGACCATCGAGATGGTCGCCAACACCGGAACCTACCTCGATACACCCTTCCACCGCTTCGAAGACGGGTACGACCTCGCCGACCTTGACCTCTCCCGTGTTGCCGATCTTCCCGGGGTGTGTATCCGCTCGGATCAACAAGCCATCCCTCCCAACCTCTTGGCCGGCATCAACCTCGAAGGTAGGGCCGTGCTCTTCTGCACCGGTTGGGCCCGCCACTGGGGTACCGACCACTACGGAGAGCCGTCACATCCCTTCCTCGTCGACGCGACTGCCGAGGCCCTGATCGGTGGCGGGGCAGCCCTTGTCGGGATCGACTCGGTCAACATCGACGACACCCGCACCGGAGCGCGCACCGTACACACCGCCCTCCTACAGGCAGGCATCCCGATCGTCGAGCACCTGACGGGCCTGGAGTCTCTTGTCGGCGCCGAGTTCCGCTTCTCTTCCGTACCCCCCAAGGTTCGTGAGTTCGGCACGTTCCCGGTGAGGGCGTTTGCGATCGTCGAATAGGCGAGGTTGAAGAGAACGGCCTTCCCCATCCCAGCGGCTTCGCTCCTGTGCTGTTGGTATGTCGACACCGTCGAGTACCAGGGTGATCGGCTGGCCGTCCTGGCTGCGGACGATCACGAATCCGTCGCCGTCGTGTTCGTTCTCGTTCCGTCACTCCACAGGCTCGGCGAGTCGGAACAGGCGAGGTTCGCTGAGATCGTCTTCCCAAGGGTGTTCCGGCCCGCATCGATTCTGTCGGTCACGTGATCGCCGCGGGGGTCTTCCTGTACTTCGACGGGGTGGGCTGGCGGTTCGACCTGGCTCCACTCGCTTCCACCCGATGGGGATGGTCGATTCTCGTTAGAGGAGTGCTCGGATTGGCCTTGACGGCGTTCCACTTCTTCGCTGAGCACCGTCTCCTCCCGATCATCAATGGGGCGGACGGCATCGACGCCACAAGCCTGCGCATGTTTCGCCTCGCCCCGCGCGTCGGCCTCGGGATCCTCGTGACAGTCGTAATCCTGATGTCCTACGCCGCCCACGGTGGCTAGGAACCCCCTCCGCACAGCGTCACGGGAACGTGAGGGACAACGGCTGGGTACGCTACCCAGATGACCAGCACCGACCCCCTCGAAGCCGCACACTCCTG
>CAZWHZ010000040.1:0-14182 GCA_964633745.1 uncultured Acidimicrobiia bacterium | reverse complement strand
TCTCGGGCGATTCGGTGTACCTGTTCACGACCACCGGGACAGAAGGCATCGTCGGCTTCGCAGTCGAGAAGGTCGTCGACAACGCGGACGATTGCGACAAAGAGGAGCCCTCGACCACAACGACCACCCCAAGCGATGAGTACCAGAAGCCCGACATCTGCCTCAACTGCGGCGATTCCGGCTTCTACTTCACGAAGAGGGACGACTGGTCTCTGGACGATGATACGGAAGACTGACTCTATCGCCGAGACCTCTCCGTTCGGGTAGCTATCTCGCGTGACCGCAATCACCCGGAATGGCGCCTCCGTGACTGGGTTGTCGACTAGTCGCTCGGTGGCCTCGACTCCACACGTGCGCTACCCCGACGATCGCGGCTGCGTTCGCGTCGATCGGCGAGTGCTGTCGTCAGATTCGCGCTCCGATCAGCAGGGACTGCAGCTCGGTCACCTTCGGAACTCGACCCGCCACCACGACCTTCTCGTCGACGACCAGCGCCGGGGTCGACATGACACCGTAGGAAGCGATGTCCCCGTAGTCGGTGACCTTCTCGATCTCTGCCTGGATGCCGAGCAGCGTCACTGCGTCGGCGGTTCGCTTCTCGAGGGCTTGACAGTTGGCACATCCGGCGCCGAGCACTTTGATCTTCATGGGACTCTCCTTCATAGAACCAGGTTGAACAGGAAACCGACGGCGAGGATGCCTACCCCGACCACTCCCACGAACACCGCGAGGAGATGGGGTTTCAGCACTCGCCTCAATAGGACGAGTTCGGGGACCGAGAGGGCGACCACCGACATCATGAAGGCCAGGACCGTGCCGATCGCCAGCCCTTTGGCGTGGAGGGCTTCGACGAGTGGGAGGATCCCGGCGGCGTTCGAGTAGAGGGGGATGCCGAGGCCCACTGCGACTGGCACGGCGAGGGGGTTGTCTGGCCCTGCGTACCTCACGAAGAACCCTTCCGGGACCCAGCCGTGGATGGCGGCTCCGATTCCGATGCCGGCGAGCAGGTAGGGCCAGATCTTGCTGATGATGGTCCGCACTTCCTCTCGTGCGATGGCGAGGCGATCACTCCAGCCAAGCCCCCTGGACGCGTCGACCGGCTGGCCTCGCAGCGTCGTCTCGAACACGAACGACTCGATCCAACGTTCGAGATGGAGGCGTCCGATCACCCATCCAGCGACGACGGCCACGACGAGTCCCGCCGTCACGTAGAGCGCCGCGACCTTCCAGCCGAACAGCCCGTACAAGAGCACGATGGCAACCTCGTTGACCATCGGACTGGCGATCAGGAAGCTCATCGTGATCCCTAGCGGAACGCCGGCAGCGACAAAGCCGATGAAGGCGGGCACGGCACTGCATGAACAGAACGGAGTCACTACACCGAGACCAGCGGCCGCCACGTTCCCGACTCCTTCGCGACGTCCGCCGAGCAGCGCCCGGGTGCGTTCAACGCTCATGAAACTGCGCAGGACGGTCACGGCGAAGATGATGCCGGCCAGCAGCAGCAGGATCTTGGTTGTATCGAAGACGAAGAACTCGACAGCATCGCCCAGGCGGCTCTCCGGGGTGAACCCGGCCACGTCGTTCACCACCCACCGCGACAGCGGACCGTTGACCTGGTACGCGAACAGCCAGGCAGTCGCTGCGGCAGCGAGCCAACCCCAGACATGCCACGGTGAACGCGCCACGGGGTCGGCGTGCAAGTCGGTGCTCAGGGTTGTCTTCACTCGAGACCGTTCGGAAGGGACCCTTGCACCAGCCGCGCTGTCTCGTCAGACAATCGATAGTCGACCCAGCGGCCTCGCCTGGAGGCCTCCACCAAGCCGGCCTCCCGCAAGACTCGAAGGTGATAGGACAGCAGGTTGGGGGCGATGTCGATGGATGCCTGAAGATCACAGACGCATCGCTGACAGGAAGCGAGCTCGTCGAGAATTTGGAGCCGGATCGTATCCCCCAACGCGGAGAACACGGCTGCCCTGTCTTCAATCGATATTGATTCAAGATCCGTTGAAGTCATGTACGGATCATCGCACGACGCTGCAAAGGGCAATAGAGGCAAAAGTCCCAAGTTGCAGCCGAAAGCCCCAAGATCGAGAGGTTGATCCCCCTGATCAGCATCGGCAGGGAGGCGCTGGACGAACAGCGAGAGAAACCTGAGGGCTGTGGTGTGGACACCGCAGTGCCCTTGCGCCGGGACGAGTGGGCACCTTCTTCGAGGCTGACACTTCTAGCCGAATCGCCAACCTCCCCTTCAGCAAATGCTGCCGATCAATGTGCTTGTCTGCTGTTGAGACGAGGTCCCACGCTCGTCAGTTCTCCATGCGGTTGCCACGACCCGATCCTGTAGCTCGCAATCCTCCCAGACGGAAATGGGTGCGGGCGGACGGAGTCGGCGCTAGATGACGAAGCTGGCGAAGCCCAGGGCCAGGCCGAGGGCGACCAGGTCCAAGGTTCCGAGCTTCACACCCACCGCGGCCAACACGAATACCACTACTGCTGCGGCGAGCAAGAGCTTGGATACTCCCCATTTCTTGGCCATGTGCTGTCTCCTCCTACGGTTCCGGGCCAGGCCAGGCTATCCGCCCAGAAGGTGAACTCCAACCGCCGGACGCTCCGTCTCACCGAAGCGGCGATTGTTCCTGGCAGGCAGATTCGACCACCGTCAACCCGCGCGCCATAGCGGCCCAGAGCACGGTGTAGGAGCATTCGATGCCGACCAGATGATCGGGTCGCGCCGGCCCGGCGCTCTCCGCGACCCAGCGGGTCAGGCTCGCTGGCTCCGAGTGAAGAAACCGTAGACCACCAGCACGACGATCGACCCGACGATTGCAATCAGCCACGTACGAATCTCGAAGAAACCGCCGAGGCTGACGTCGAAGATCAGGCTGGCCAGCCACCCTCCCAGGAATGCGCCGACGACGCCGAGGAGCATCGTCATGAAAAAGCCGCCACCTTGCGCACCGGGTAGGAGCATTTTGGCAATGGCTCCGGCAATGAGACCGAGGACAAGAAACGCGACAAAACCCATGACCCTTTCCCTTCTGTTTGCACCCGCCAGGCGGATGCGTTTGCCCAACGTAGGGTGATCGCCGGCCACGAACGGTGGCTCGTTCGAACACCACGTATCCTCGGACCAGCGAGTCGTGCGGACTCCAAGCTGAGGAACACTCGAATCCTATCCGAGCACCGCACCGGATGTCGCACAGATCGTCATCTTCGCCCCTTCCAGGCCCCATACCGGCCGACCTGATCCGGCCCTATCGTGATCTGCTCCACAAGGAGCGCGCCGGACCTACGTGTGATCGCTCCCGCCTACCTCGACGTTCCGAGCCTCGGCCGGTGCTGGGAAGATGGGCCGGGAGCGCAGTGGCGGTCGCCTCGGTCGGGGTGATCGTCGTCGGCGCAGGGGCCCATGCTCTCTTTGACGCTTGGGCCTGACCCGGATGCTCTCGGACTAAAGCCACACGCTCCCTGTAGGCCGGCGGATTCGTGGTAGCCGACAGGTTGACGCTACAGTGAGAAAGCCGGATCAGGGGCAACCCCGAACCGGATCTGAAGCGACCGAGAGGCCACTTTGGGTACTCGCTGGGAGACCGGCCCTTAGGGGTTGGAGTTCCAGCGGGTCGGAAACCCCGAGAGGGTAGACGTTTCGACCGATGCTCCCTCGGGGTTCTTCGCGTCCCGTCATCCGGCAACCGCAGACGGTGCGTCCAGCCCCAAACACCTCACATCTCTACGGACCTCGCCCCTACCTCAAAGCGTGAGATCTTCGCCCCCTTCCAGAAGCCGCCCCGGTTCATCTGACGCGGATCCAGCAAGGTCGTTCTTGAACAGCGCTCAGTCTGAACCCGTCCGGTGCCTCGGAGCAAAGGGCAAGCCACGTCCGTCTCCGCCCGCGTACCTTTGAACGTGTCGTCACAGCGGAGGCGTGCCCCTCGCGCGGCAAGTAGCAAGGCGGAAAGTCCAAAGCGCTCCGGGCCAAGACCCACCCCGTCTTCGCGTGCCCCACCTCAAGTTCTGCACCCTGGCCGCCGATACATTGGATACGTACAAAAGATACGCTCATGAGAGCGAACGCCTGGTTTTGGCACGGACCCCCCGTCGGGAAATTCGGCCACCGAGGCTCGACGCGACCTCTCCCGAAGACGAAGAGGTCCATCATGCGTAAACCCCGAATTATCTCGCCGAGCCGTGTACTCGCGGCCTCGGCTGCTTGCCTCCTCGCCCTCAGCATCGCTGCGCCGGCGTCCGCGGCGACGCCAATGACGCTCACCATCACGGGAGGTTCGCTGGAGATCACCGCCCCCACCGGCGAGGTCGTCCTTGGCACCATCGTCAACACCGTGGTTGGTGGGACCGTTAGCGGGAAACTCGGCGTGGTTCAGGTGAGCGATGCCCGCAGTGCAGCAGCCGGCTCCGGCTGGGTTGCCAGCGCCATCTCCACCGCCTTCACGCCGTCAGCTGGACCGACGATCGCCGCCAGCTTGGTCGAATACGCCGCCGGAACCATCACCAAGGTCGGCACGGCCACTTACACCGCGAACGATCCAACCGACCTCACCGGCGTCAGCTCTGTCGTGACGGCAACGGGAATCACCGGTGACAACTCGGCTAGTTGGAACCCGACCATCACCGTCAACGTGCCCGGAGGCACAGCGGTCGGTGCGTACTCCGCGACAATTACCCATTCGGTCGCATAGCGCACTCATGGGGGCATCGCCGCTGCGTGGTCGATCCGGTCGGCAGATTCTCGCCGTGCTCATCCTGATCCTCTTGGTGCACGCTCCGGCGCATGCATCGGCCGCGTCTGGCTCCCCGTCCGATGATCTCGGCGGTATCGGTGTCCGACTTCTCGACAAACCTGCGGATGCGGGCGAGGACCCCAGAGCACTGTTGTACATCGTGGACCACCTCGCGCCAGGATCGGTGATCAGTCGAAGCATCGAGGTCACCAACACCACCTCCGAATCCGCTGCCGTGTCGATGTATGCCGCCGCCGCAGGTATCGAAGATGGCCACTTCGTGGTGGCGGACGGACACACACCGAACGACCTGACGACCTGGTCCACAGTGCTTCCCGCCATGAAGGATCTTCGGGCGGGCGGCGCTGTCACGGTCACCGTGACGATCAACGTGCCACCGGACGCTGCAGCAGGGGAACGCTACGGAGTGGTGTGGGCCGAGGTCCGATCTAGCGCCGCGTCGGGGATCGTTCAGGTCAACCGCGTCGGCATCCGCCTCTACGTTTCGGTGGGACCAGGCGCGCCTCCAGCTGCGAACTTCACGATCGATTCCCTGACGGCCCAGCGATCTCCCGGCGGCTTGCCTACGGTGCTCGCCACTGTGCACAACACCGGCGGTCGGGCGCTTGACCTGGCCGGCTCACTCGAGTTGCTGAACGGTCCCGGAGGGCTCTCCGCAGGTCCGTTTCCGGTCAGTCCCGGCTTCACCCTCGCCATCGGTGCCAGTGGGCAAGTGACGATTGCGCTCGATGAGCGCGTGCCCGACGGCCCGTGGGACGCGACGTTGACGCTGCACAGTGGACTCCTCGAACGAAGCGCGTCCGCATCCATCATCTTTCCGGACTCCGGCTCGGCGTTGCCGGTTCCCGCGACTCCCGTCGAAGGAGGACGGACGCTCGCCGCCATCGGCCTCGTCGTCGCTCTGCTGCTGTGCTGCCTCGTCCTGCTCTTCATGTTCTGGCAACGCAGGCACCACGCGTAGACGATCTCCATTCGTGCAGGGCTCGCCAGGCGTGGGCGGCTCGGCCGAGCATGGCGAGGGAGTGAGTTTGTTGGATGAGTGGTCCGATTCCGATGGATGGACGACTGCGACGTCACCCCAACGTGGTTTCGAAATCCACGCGACTCGGCCAGTGGGTCAGGTCACCGGGGTAGGCGACCTGAACGGCGTACCTGCCGGCCTCCAGGCCATCGACATCGGCGACAATCGCTCCGGAGGCGTCGGTCGTTCCCGTTCCGAGGCTCTGGGGCGCCGGCGCGAAGGGGATGATCGTCCGACTGAGCTCGAGGCCATCCGAGTCGAGGAACGCGATTGCGATGTAGCCGGCACCCACTGAGTCCTCAGGGACCGAGTCGGTGATGGTGAACTCGAAGGTCGTACCGGCTGTCACCGGAAACACCTGCGAGTCGACGAAGAGGTCCTGATCCGGCTTGGCAGTGAGCTGCAGCATCCGCCCGCCGCCGTGGTCGCTGGTCGGGAATGTTCCAGCCCCGGCACCGTACGGGGTCCAGCCACCGTCGGAGAACGCTGGTTCAGGTACGGCGTTGGCTCCGCCGTCCTCCGTGTAGGCGACTTGGTAGAGCCGGATGTCGGCAGTGCCAGGCCCGGCGTTCTCGGCATTGACTCTCACGATGACGACAGCACTCGCCGACCCGTCGGCGACTCGACCTGAGACGGTCTGACGCTGCTGCTGACCATCTCGCGGCGTCGCGTCGACCATGAGATCTGCACCGACGACCAGCTCGCCGACGACCGTCTGGAGTGTTCCCTTCATCGAGAGGACTCCTGCCGGCGCCGGCTGCGGCACGACAGCGAGGGCGGTCCTTGGTGCAAAGTAGCGGTCGATGAGCCCGGTGAACGTGTACGGATCGGACTCCGGGAGCGTGTGCTCGGGATAGTCCTCCCACGAGGCGAACGGAATGTCGTCCGGGGTTCCTCCGGCAACCTCTTCGAATTGGTAGGCGTGTTGGGCCGCGAGCTCGATCCACGTCTGATCGGAGGTCCCTCCCGGTCCGCCGAAGTAGATCACTCCGAACGGAACGTCCCGTTCATCGGCCACCCCTTCGACCTGGCGGGCCACCTGCGCCCAGTCGAGTCGAGTCCAGTCCATGTCGATGTGAAGGAATGCGAGCGGTTCGCCCGCCGCCGCCTCGTAGGCGTCGAGCCAGGCAGCCATGTCATCGGCGCCGATCTCGGGTTGGACCCACCTCGGTTCGATATCACCCACGATGACGTTCGGGTTGATCTCACGGGCCATGCGGGTGAAGTCGGCGGCCTCGGCGGCGACCTCTTCCAGTGACCGTTGGCAGTCGGTGGGGCCGTCGGCCTTGTGTCCGAAGGCGTAGGGCTCGTCGAAGGCGATGACATCCACGGTGCCGCCGAGATCGATGATTCGTCGCATCATGTCGAGCTCGTACACCCCTCCGTAGCTTTCGGCGCCGATGCAACCTTCCGCGGTTTCGGCGCCGGGGAGCGGTCCCACCTCCAGCGAGAGCGCGATGCCGCGGCTCGCCAGGCCGCCGATCACGGCGCGGATCTGCTCGTCGGTGGAGTAATGCCGTACCCATGTCGACGGCACCCCGAACACGTCGACTCTTCCTTCGGCCTCGGACCAAGAGGCGTCGGGAGCGAAGAGGTCGTAGTAGTCGCTGGACCCGTTCGCGAACGGCAGCGAAGGGTCAGTAAGCGGCGGCAGCGGCCCGAACCAGACGGTGGGACCATCGGTGTAGTCGAGTCGATGCGAAGCTGTCAACGCCGTTGTGGCGGTTGTGGCCGCCGTGGAGGCAGCAGTGCTGGTGGTGGACTGCACTTCACCCGAGCAGGCGGTCGCCAGCAGAACACATGCGACGGTCAACCCCGCACGACCCATCCTCCTTCGCATCGTCGGATTCTATGCCCGTGCTCACTCCGGAGATGGCCAGAACAGGGTCGACGTCACCACAGGAGTTCGCCCTCGCGACATCGTTTGCGATTGCCTCCTCGGTGCGGTCGCTCGGGATCTCGTCAATGCAGCCATGGAGGCTTTGGCCCGTATCGAGGAACGACACCTGCTTACCGGCACCTTCCGAAGGTCGGGAACGCACACCACGGGGATTCCGACACGCCCCGACCTCCGACCCGGTCGCAGCACCACGAAAACTTCCCGGCCGCCCGCCAAGGGAAATCCGGTCCGCCTGGAACATAGATCGTCATTGGACACCAACGATGGGACGCCCTTTCATGAGGCCAGGTGGGCCATCGGACGTCTGAACGAACACGTCGGGATGACTGCTCCTGCGTTCAGGCCGTCATCCCGACAGGCACGCCGCGAAAGGGTCGCTGAGTCGCGGAGGCTGCTGATGGTTGTGACGCACAACGCTGCTGGCTTCCATCCTCGTCCCCTTCTGCGGTACGCGGTTCCGTCTTACGGAACGCCGAGTTAGACTACAGCAGACTCACCGGGGAGTGGTTGTGAAGGACACCGAAGGCCAGACCGTTACGGCGATCGAACGGGCTGCTGATGTCCTGACCCTTTTCGCGAACGCTGACTCATCAACTCTGGGAGTCACCGAGATTGCCCAACAACTCGAGCTTTCCAAGGCGGTCGTCCACCGGATCCTCACGTCGCTGCGCCGCAAGGCATACATCGAACTCGACGAGGAGACCCGACGCTACTCGTTGGGGTCTGCTGCGTTGAATCTGGGCCTCTCTCAGATGCAGCGCCTGGATGTGCGAACCGTAGCCCGCACGTTCATGCAGGGCCTGTCGGACGCAACCCGCGAGACTGCCACCCTTTCCATCCGTAGCGGTGACCACAGAAGCTACATCGATCAGATCACACCATCTCGCGAGGTGAAGATGACGGTCCAGTTGGGTCAGCCGTTTCCACTCCACGCAGGCGCCTCATCGAAGGTCTTTCTCGCCTTCCTGCCGGAGAGTGAACGAGACGAGTACCTGGGCAGCGGCGACCTCGAACGGCTCACCGAGCACACCCTGACCGATCAGCGGAGTCTCCGCGACGAGATACGTCGTATTCGCGAACAGGGGTACGCAACGTCGAGCAGCGAGCGCCAGGCGGGCGCCTCGTCGGTAGCCTCGCCGATCTTCGATCACGAAGGTCGGCCGATCGCTGTGATGAGCGTTTGCGGCCCGACAGAGAGGTTCGCCGATGAGGTCGAGGCCGCAAGGGACCTTTTGCTCGCGGCCACCAAATCGGTCTCAGAGAAACTCGGATATCGGTCATCTCATACAGAAGGAGGAACGAATGTCCAGATATGACCTGCTCATCAAGGGTGGCACGCTGGTTACCGCCGATCAGGACGGAATCGCGGCAGACATCGGTGTCAAGGACGGCATAGTGACCGCTATCGCTGCCGACTTGCCGGCCGATCAGGCTGAGCAGGTCGTCGACGCGTCCGGGCACGTCGTCCTTCCGGGTGGGGTCGACCCTCACTTCCACATCGGGATCTACCAGCCGGTCGAGCAGGACGCGTTCCATGAGACCCAGTCATCGCTCGTGGGTGGCGCCACCACGGTGGTCAGCTATTTTCGGACCGGGAGCCACTACCTCGACAAGACCGGTCCGTACAAGGACATCTTCCCCGAGGTCGTCGAGAAGACCACCGGCCGCGCCCACACCGACTTCGGCTACCACCTCGCGCCGATGACCAAGAAGCAGGTCGGTGAGATCGATCGGCTCGCAGGCGAGGATGGGGTGCCGTCGTTCAAGCTGTACATGTTCTACAAGGGCCTGAACCTCGCTGCCGACTCCACCGACGCGGGCGCGTACACGATGGCCGACAGCTACGACCTCGGTCACGAGTACGCCGTCATGGAGGCGATCAGTGCCGCCAACGACAAGTACGCCGATCGGCGTGTTTCCCTGTCGATTCACTGCGAGCAGTCCGAGCTGCTCACGTTCTTCATCGACCGAGTCCGCGGCAACGGGAACCCGCAGGGCCTGGACGCATGGAGCGCTGCGCGCCCACCGCTGAGCGAGCGAGTCGCCATCGGCGAGACCGTCGCACTTGCCGCAGCGACCGGGTGCCCCATCAACCTGCTGCACCTCTCATCTCGTGAAGCGCTCGAAACGGCGGTAGAAGCTCGCAAGGCGCATCCGCACATGGACATGCGACTGGAGACGACATTGCATTTCCTCGCGCTCTCCAACGACAGGTTGACCGGGCTGGGCGGCAAGGTGAATCCGCCGCTACGCACCACCGACGACATCGACGCGCTGTGGGAAGGTGTACGCGACGGTTGGATCGACTGGGTTGGTTCCGACCATGCGTGCTGCATGATGGCGCAGAAGGGCGACGACCTCTGGCATGCGCTGCCCGGGTTCGGCGGAACTGGGCTCCTCTACCCCGTGCTTCTGAGCGAGGGGTATCACAAGAGGGGAATTCCCCTTTCTCGCATCGTTCAGATCGCCTCGACGACCAGCGCCAAGGCATACGACCTGTATCCGAAGAAGGGCACGATCGCTGTCGGCAGTGATGCAGACTTTGCGATTGTCGACCTCGACCTCGAGCAGACGGTTACTACGGACATGCTGTTGTCTGCCCAAGATCACACTCCCTTCGAGGGCGTCGACGTCAAGGGCTGGCCAACCACGACGATCCTGCGCGGCAACGTCGTATACCAGGACGGCAAGGTCATCGGACAGCCGATCGGTCAGTTCATCAAACGACCTGCCTGACGGCAGATTCTTTCAGGGTCTACGACCGACTGCGCGCCCAGCGAGGTAGCCGAGGCCGAGAGCAGACAGCAGGCCGTTGCCGGCCAGGTACCCGGCAGCGCCATGGCCGGAGATTCCGACCGCGGCACCGCCGGCCGCGTAGAGCCCGCGGATCGGCGAGCCGCCGCGAAGGACCGTGGCGTCGGCATCGATCCTCAGACCCCCCTGCGTGTGGAACAGTGCACCGGTCACTTTCACCGCTGCGAACGGTGGCTCGAGCGGCGATTCCCAGTCGGTACGCCCGAACGGGTCATCCATCCGACCTCGAGAGGCCTCCTCAGATTCCGCGATGGTTGCCGCGAGCGCAGAGGGATCGACACCAGTGACTCTGGCAAGATCCTCGACATTGTCGGCCCACCGCACTGCCCCGGCTTCGAGAAGGTCCTGATAGTCCTTGAAGACCCGACAGGCTTTGTCGATGCGACCGTCGAAAATGACCCACGCCTCTCCCCCGGGCTGGCGTAGCACCGGTACCGCGTACTCCGAGTACCCGGTCGGCTCGTTGCCGAAACGGCGACCCAGCGAGTTGATGAGGAACCCGCCGTGCATCACCACCGCCCACGTCACCAGCACCCCGTGTGGAGTGGCGACCGAGCCGTGTCCCTGATAGGCGTCGAGGCATGCCGTGTCCGCACCCACCGTCTGACCGATCGAGAGAGCGTCCCCCGTCGAACCGTCGCCGCCGAAGTACAGGGCGGATTCGATCTCCGGGATGAGTTGGTGTACCAGGGTCTTGTCGGCACCAAACCCATTCGTCGCCAACACGAGCGACCCGGTGCGAATCACCTCATTGCTAGCGTCGGGAGTCTCGGTCTCCACGCTCACCACAGCGCCGCCTTCGAGCTGAACCCCGGTGACCCGCAGCGGAACGATCAGTGTGATCTCTTCGAACCCTTTGACGGCTTCCAGCAGATGGTGATGCAGCGTTCTGCCTGCACGATCGGGAACCGCATGGCATCGGTCTCGAGAGTGGCCCGGATAGTGAAAGTCGGTGACGAGTTCCAACGGCACCTCGGCCACATCGGCCAGCCAGGCGACCAGCTCAGGGGCAACAGTCGTCAGCGCCTTTGCTGCGACACCATCGGCAGTTCCTTTCGTCTTGCGCATGATGTCGTCGTAGAAGCGCTCCGGCGAGTCGTCACTACCGGCCTCGGCCTGCCAACGACTCCCGCCGGCCGGGATCATGGCGGTACTCATGGACGTGTTGGATCCGAAGCGGAACGTATCCTTGGCCTCCAGCAACGCGACAGTCTTGCCCGCTTCCGCCGCGGCAAGCGAGGCTGCGAGACCAGCGGCTCCAGCTCCGGCGACCACGACATCCGTATCGACAGACCCAGTCATCGTGACCACTCTCCGACGAGACCACGCCGCGCCGACACCGCCAGCAACTCGAGCGCCAAGGCGGTCGGGTCAATGACCGCCGGCCCCTGCGACGGTCGCACCTCAACTGCCGAGCAGCCGTTGATAACCGTTCCGACATGCTGCCCCGCCAGTTCGTGGAGGGCACCGGTAAGTGCAGTGTTCCACGTATCGGTACGGGCGATGTCTTCGAGAGTCAGGTGCAGGACTTTGATCACCTCGAGGTGGTCTCGCAGACCAAACGCTTCGATCCGGGACGCCAACTCGTCGGCAATGGCCGGAGTTCTGGCAACCGCAGCGAATCGCTGACCCAGTGCAGCCAGGTATCCGGCAGTCAGCTTCATGATGCCGAACACAGGTACCGGTGCTTCGGACATGAGTCGCTCGAGGGCAGGATCGAGGACACAGTCGGGCAAGATCGCATCGAAACGCTCCGGATCGGTACGCATCGCCTCGTCGAAGACCCACTGCTCGGATTCGCGGATCTGCTCCACGCTTTCGAGCCTGTCTGGACCTCCGGGGATATTGACGAGTTCGACTTCCAAGGGTGCGGGGGCGAGTTCTGCGTAGCGGACTTGCCGCCGGACAAGCTCGTCGTCCGACACCACAATCGGGGTGATGGCTCGTATGCGCATGTTGGTCAGACCTCCCTGAGTGCGGACAGTGGATCGTGGACGCGCGAAGCCTCAGGGAGCGCCCGGACGATCTCCTCGAGTCGCCCGGACGCGGATGCGCCGATCAGGGCTTGCAGCTTGCTGCGGATCTGCGGCCAACCGAGTGGATGGAAGGCCGCGTCGCCGATCGGGTTCTCGACCTCGGCGCTTCGGGTGGTGCCGTCGGCCAGGTGTGCGGTGACTCGAGCCCCGCGTCGTTCCGGCAACCGGGTCTCAAACGCCTCGGTTGCGCGGACGGTCACCTTCTCCGCGACGGCACGAACCTTCGGGTCGGCCCTTCGGGCGGCGTCCGTGGCGGCTGGACCGAAACTCCCGTCGAGCAGCATGACCGCCACGACATACGGGATCGAGAACATGGCGGCCAGGCGTGACGGCCACTCGATCCGATTCAGGGTCGCAGCTATGCGGTATGTTTCGACGTCGACCGACGTGATGTCCTCCGCCTCCCAAGGCTCACGAAGCATCTCACACGCGTCAGCGGCAGGATGCGTATAGGCACAGGCAGCGTGTCGCTTGAAATAGCCGCTGGAGATCTCAAACCGAGCGTCCAGGTCGGTGGTGAGCTCCTCGACGGTGAGGGACCCGAGGATCCTTCCGAGGCTGTGGTCGGCCGTATCATCGACGCGGGCAAGGCCCGCGGCAGCCATCCGGGCGGCAACCACCCCCGCGGCGCCGGCAGCCCCCATCCAGACGTTACGGATCAGGTTTCCCGTGAACGCCGACTCGAACGGAGCCGCCAGCACCAATCCTGCGGCGGCGTCGAGCGCTGCCGCGATCTGCTCTGCGTCGAGACCGAACAGACGGGCTCCTGCTGCCGCGGCACCCGTGGACCCCCAGTTGCCGTGGGGATGTACCCCGCTGTGCAATCGGGTTGCGCGTCCATGGCGGGCAGCAATCTCGTACCCGGCCAGGAACGCACCCAGCCACTCAGCTCCGGAAGAGACGGTCTCGAAACCGAGCGCCAGTGCGGCCGGCAGCACATGGCCCGCGGGATGACCTCGCGCGAACTTGCTGCCCTCATCGAGTTCTAGCGAACAGATCGACATCGCGTTGATCCAGATGGACGGTTCGATCCCGGCCGTTCTGCGGAGTCCGACGAGGGGCACGGTCCCCTCCTCGGCCCAGCGGCTCGCGAACGATCCGACCTCGGGCGTTTTCGCTCCGGCCGCTGCCACGCCGAGGGTGTCGTAGAGAACGAGCAACGTCCGATCTTGAACCCCTGGCGTCAGCCCGTCCCACGTGAGACGAGCCGCAAACGACCCCAGATCCCGCAGTGCTTCCTGCACTCCTCCGATCGCCGGCACTTCGTCACTCATTGAAGACTGTCACCCTCTCTCCGGCTCGACGCTTCAAGCCACGCTCCTGGCGGTCTCACATACCCAAGTACGCGGACCTGACCCGATCATTGCCCAGCAGTTCCTCACCGGTTCCCTCCATGACCACGCGCCCGCTCTCGAGGACGTAGCCTCTGTCACAGATCTGTAGCGCGTGCGCAGCGTTCTGCTCGACCAGCACCACGGTGACACCTCGCTCGTTGATACCGCGCACAATGTCGAAGATGTCAGCGACCAGCATCGGCGCCAACCCCAGTGAGGGCTCATCGAGCATGAGCAGCCTTGGACGAGCCATGAGCGCCCGGCCGATCGCCAGCATCTGCTGCTCGCCGCCGCTGAGCGTTCCGGCTTCCTGG
>CAZWHZ010000039.1:0-14223 GCA_964633745.1 uncultured Acidimicrobiia bacterium | reverse complement strand
GAGTGCTCACGCGGTCATCGTCCCCGGTGACGATTCGTGCGATGTTGTCGAGCGCCTTCGTACCGGGTGCGTAGTAGGCGGAGTGGGCGTTCCACACGGGTGCGCTACCGGTATCGAACGTCCGGGCGTTGAACGCAGCCGAGTACGGGTCAGTACCGAAGATGACACCGGGTTCCGACAGGCACCGGTCGGGCTTGGTGAGACATCCCGGTCGTGCGAGATGGATCGGATCGAATGGGGTGAGGCCACTCCACACCGCCGCCGACCCTGGTAGGTGCAGATCAGGTGCGGTATCAGCTCCAACGCCGGGACTCCCGATGAACACCAACTCGTCCGCGACCATGCCCTGATCTCTCGCCGCGAGGCCGACAACAAGCGAACCGTACGAGTGGCCAACGACGGTGACGTGCGCGGGCGGCAAGGACGCGACGAAGGTGGCGAGAGCAGCAGCGCCGTCCACGGCTGGAGACTCCGTGGCCGCCATGACCACCGAGTCGGGAGCGTCATATCCGAGCCACGCGATGACTGCGCTGTCGGTGGCGTGCAGGCGCTCGGCGAGGGTCTGAGCGTCCCGCGAGAACACGTCCTCATAGGTGTCCAGGTCCGTGCCGACACCGGGCACCAGCACCGCGATGTTGTGAGCGGAACGTAGATCACCGAACACCTCGACGATGCGGCCATCGCCCGATCCGTCGTACGCGAGGATCTGGCGACCAGCCCACGCCTGCCGATCACCGATGGCGCTATCCAGCTCATCGAGAGTTCGATCCATTCCATGCATCGCATCTCTCACCGGTGGGAACCATGACGCCAGCCAACGGATGAAGGGTGTCTGTCTCGACAGCTCGTCGCGCTCGTGCTCCAGTGCGACGAGATCCGTGTCGATGCGCCGGAGAGCCGTCGGATCTGCGCCGCGCAATTCGATGAGATCCGCACGCGCGCGCATCCGCGATGCCTCGCGGTGCCACCATTCAGCCGCTGCTCTGCCCCTCGCTGCCGCGTGTGATCCAGGAAGCAGCATCACGGCGGCCGACATGCTCGCCGTCGCTTCTCCGCAGATCCGCTCCATCCGGAGCGCGATTTGTCTGGCGACATCCGGATCGAAGCGTCTGAACACGTCGCGCAGCGTATGGGGAAGCGCGGGGCGATGGAAGAGGTACGGCTAGAAGCCGGCGCGCCTGCCGGCGGAAAGCGCGGCGATCGAATCGATCCTGTCGAGCGTCTCTCGGACTTCGGCGACGAACGCCTTCCTACTCGTTCCACACTCCGGGTCGTCGACGTCGAGCAGACCACGGTTCTCGGCGAGTTTCAGAGCGGAGGCGAACAGGACCTGTGATACCGACTCGTCGCCCTGGATTCGGCGCTGTAGCCGGTACTGCTTTCCGAGCGCGAGGCACTCGGCGAGGAACTTGCGGTCATTGATCGCTACATAGGGCGAGTGAGCTGCGAGCACATCGGCTACCACCTGGTATGCCTCGAGATAGGGTCTGAGCACCCAGTAGCTGGTCAGCGGATGGAGCTCGCGCAGCAGCTGACGTGCCTCACCCTGCAGAACCCGCTTGGGCCACCGGCCGTCCTGGTGGAGCAGCTCGTTCCAGATTTCCTGGCGGAACTCGTCCTTGTCGCTGAAGAAGAACTCGAACTTCAATAGATCACGAAGCTGCATGACGGAGTCCCAGAACCGCTCTGCGTTTGCTTCGTCGGAATCGGCGGCCGCCAACAGCGACAGTTCAGTGATCGCCGCGTTGACGAAGAAGTGGACCACTGTGTTGGCGTAGTACGAGGCGGTGAGACGCTGATCGGGTGCGATCAGGTAGACCGGTTCGGGACCCGCATCGAACACGGTGACGATGTTGTGTTCCTGGAGGCGTCTGAGGACTGTGGTGAGTTGGGCTCTGTTCTCTGGAGACACCCGTTCAGTTACCGGCAGATCCCTTCCGGCGATCGCCGTGTCGAGCTGTCGCAACTCGCGCTGTATCTCCTCGAGCGTAGATGCTTTGTCGCCCACTGAGAACAGTGCAATGGTCAGTAGCGCCGTCGGAGTGATCGGAGTGACCTTGTTGATGCGGGTGCTCACCTCGAAGGCGAGCTTCTGAACGGTGAGTGGCTCCAGCGAGGCACCTTGTTCGACGTGGCTGGAGATGGGGAGAGGACTCCCGAAGCGGAGATGGATGTTCCCGAAGCGGTGTCCGAAGGCCCTGACATTGCGAACCAGCCACCCGAAGCTCTCCCGCTCCTTCTGCTCGCCCCGTTGTTCGGCCGTGTAGGAGTCGACATCTTGTACATGGTCATAGATGATCGACAGAGGAATCAGATACACGTCCTCGCTCTTGCCGCGCGCATACGCGTCGGCCACGTACGTGAGCATCCCATACCGTGGGGGAAGGAGCTTGCCGGACCGAGAGCGGCCGCCTTCCAGGTACCACTCGAGAGGGAACCGCTTCTCGATCAGGTAGTCGAGATAGCTCTGAAGGACCAGCTTGTAGAGGGCGTTGTCCTTGAAGGTCCTTCGGATGAAGAACACACCAGTTCGCCGTATCACCGGACCGATCGGGAAGAAGTTCATGTTGATCCCGCCTGCGGTGTGATTGGAAGGGGCGTCGTTCTCCCAGAGGACGTACTGCAGTGAGAGGTGGTCGAGGTTCGACTTGTGCGAGGGGAGAAACACGAGTGGGTAGCGCTGGCCGAGCGTCAGAATGCTCCCGAGTTCGCTCTGCGAGTACAGGATCGCCCGATACCCGCGCCGGTACAGCCATCGGATCCCGTTGGCAACCAGGTCGATGAGGTACGGACTGTGTGATGCCGCGATCTCCCGCAGGTACCGTGAAGCCCTCGTAAGGGAAGCACCTCTCGGCCGTCCCTCGACCGCGGCGATCCGGGTGACATGCTCTTTGAACGACGGCCTTCCGATGATGTCACCGCGAACGAAGCGAGGAACCTTGTAGCGATTGCCTCTCAAGCCGCGCTCGGCCCTGTCCAGCGCCAGGGAGGCGCGGCGATATACAAAGTCGACGAACTCGATGCTGTCAGGGTTCGCCTCCCACTTCTCGTGCAACTCCGACGCGGTGGCCGCTTCCCCGACGACTACCCAGGTTCGGTCGATACCAAATCGGAGGATGATCAGCTGGCGGATCGGATCAGGAACCCGGGGATCGACGAGCCGGAAGAGGTCGATGAACGAGACCGATCTTCGGCCATTGTGGCGAGGAGCGAGCCAGGCCACACGAACAGGGGTCAGCGTCGAATCGGAGTCGAGGATCGACTTCAGGTGAGACCGGTCCGGGCAACGCTTGCCCGGTTTTCGAGAGGCCGGAATGCATACCGACGCGGCGGCATCGGGGTGGTTGCGCTCAACCCAACGCTCGAGGAGGTGCCGTTCGACGACACTCGAAGCATCGAGCAAGAAGACGTCACGATCGGTCATTGGTCGTGAGTCTAAAGAAGCTGCGCTTGATTGGCGCGAGCTTCGGGAAGATCGAGCCGGAAGACCGTCTGGTGCTGCTTGCGCTCATAGGACGGCTCGCCGCTCATGAGATGTGCGAGCTGTCGGGCAACCGCCAGTCCCAGTCCTGCCGATGAACCCGGCTCGCCATCCCCACGATCACCGTGGGAGTGATGTGCCGAGGAGCTGAATTGCCATGGCAAGCGCAGCGATTCCCAAGCCTCGGACCACGACACGTTCGGAGTGTCGACAGAAACGATCATTCCCGCGGATGTCGGCGCTTCCGGCTTCCGTAGTGAAAGCTACATTGGGCCCATGAGAGCCGTCGTACAGCGGGTGGGTCGCGCGTGTGTATCGGTGGATGGTGAGGATGTTGGAACGATCGATCGTGGGATCGTCGTACTCGTGTGCGTTGCCGAAGGGGACGGGCAGCAGGACGCCGCCGTCATGGCCTTCAAACTCGCACGGCTCCGTATCTTCCCCGACGAACAGGGTCGTATGAACAAATCCGTAGTGGACATCGGCGGCGCGGCGCTGGTCGTGAGCCAGTTCACCCTCTGTGCTGACGTGCGTAAGGGCAACCGGCCGTCGTTCAGCGGCGCAGCCGAACCGGGCCACGCTGAACATGTCATCGAGGGGATCGTTGGCGGACTCGCGGAGCAGGGACTCACCGTCGCGACCGGTGTGTTCGGAGCGAAGATGGTGGTGTCGCTCGACAACGTGGGACCGGTCACGATGGTTGTCGAGGTGGTAGACGGCCGAATCGCCTAGTCCATCCAGGCAGCCTGTTGGACGAGATCGGCGATGGTCGACGGGTGGTCGCCGACGATGACGGGGATTTCGCGAATCCGGTTGACTTCGAAGCCGGGATTCGAGAACAGGGTGCCGTCCGGCAACACGATTGTCGGGCTTCCTTCGACGGGGAGCGCACGTCCCTCCACGATGTCGGCGTTTACGGCGGCACGGTAGGTACCTTGCGAGAGCGCCTCGGAGAGCGCATCGGCATCGAGGCCCTCTGTTGTCGCGACGGAGAGGAGCTCCGAGTGCAGTCCCAGGTTTCTCGAGTGGAGGAACAGGGCCCTTCTGATGGCCAGATCGAAGTACTCGCCGACCTCGTCACCGTAGCTGTAGCCCCACTTCTGTGCTTCCGAGGCAAGGACGGACGAGGTTGGCAGATCACCCTCGTACAGGGTGAATGCGCTTGGCTCGTGCTGGGCGAGGGCGACGATCTCCGCCCTGACCCGGCTCGTTTGTTGGGGTCGGAATGCCACGTCGAGCGGCCACGTGCGAAAGTCGAACGACACGTCGGCCCCGAGCTCGTCCCGCATCTTTCTCAGCCGCAGACCCGCAACGTATCCCCAAGGACAGAACATGTCGCTCCACACGGTGATCACTGCCATGGCACTCCTTTCATACCCCAACTTACCTATCGGGGGGAGCGAGCGAGTCGACCCGCTAGGCTCGCCCCGGTGTCGTTGCTCACTGATGTTCTGGTCGGGGTCGTTGCTCTGATCCACGTATTCATCGTCATTCTCGAGATGGCGCTATGGACGAAGCCCAGGACGCGTGCGGCGTTTGGAATCAGCCGAGAGCTTGCCGAGCAGACCAAGGTCATGGCCGCGAACCAGGGCCTGTACAACGGATTCCTCGCGGCAGGGCTGTTGTGGAGCCTCATGGGACCGACGCACCTTCGATTCGGTTTCGCGGCGTTCTTCCTCGCCTGCGTGATCGTCGCCGGCATCTACGGCGCGGCGACTGTCGGCCGGCGCATTCTCTACGTTCAAACGGTACCCGCGGCGCTGGCGCTGGTTGTTGTGCTGATCACGTGACCACGCACGGAACGTGCCGTGTTTCAACAACTCGGGTCTAGGCGTTGGGTCGTGCCGTGCTTCGTGATCACCGACACCATGCCCTCATCGATGCCTCAGCTCCGATGATCATCGAGGTAGGCGCGGCCTTGCTCACAGAACGGAAGGAAGTCGCACCACCGGCAGCTCGAGGACGGTGACGGCGAGAACCTGCCGTCCCTGATGGCTTCGGTGAGGGCGACGAGACGGTCGTGTGCAGCTTCCAGCCAGGAGTGGTCGGCATGTTCGGTCCGCACATCGAGTCCATTGCCGAGGTACGCGAACGAGACGTGCAGGTCGATGTCTGGATTCACATCCTTTGCCGCGAGGGCGTATGCCTCGAGCTGTACCTTGACGGCCGGGTTGTCGGAGGGCCGGCCGCTTTTGAAGTCCACGATCTCCCACGCGCCGTCGGTGGACCGGTAGATCGCGTCGATCCGGCCCGTGATAGTCGCGTCAGGAGACACAACCAGATCGAACGGCGTCTCGACCTGGAGGGGCTGCTCGGTGGCGAATCGTGAGCTCATGTAGACGGCGAACGGATTGGGACCAGACGTCCTTTCATCCCCTGGTGTGTCGTACTCCTCGGTGAGCGTGATCACCCCGCGGTTGTGCAGCTCGATGCGGCGGTGCACGTCCACACCCCTTCGAGCCGCCGGCGACGAGCGCCGCGGGAGCGGGTCGACCGACGTCCAGAAGTAGCGCAAAGGGCACGTCGCATAGGTGACGAGATTGGAGACGGAGACACGAAGCCCGCGCTCGGCCGGTTCAGGTTCGGACTCACTCGGGAGATTCTCGAGGACGAGTTGAAGCTGACCGCGCTCCACGTCGAAGGCATCGGTGTTGCCAGCGAGTTCACGAAGCCACGATGGGTCGTTGTCGGCATGAGGAAATGCTTGTTCCCAGGATCCAAACAGGGGGTCAGGGGTTGGTGCATGGAGTGAGGAGCGCAACGTGGCCGGTGGGTTCCCTGGATCGTCGCAGACCGCTGCGACGTCGACGCCACCCAGACCTGTGATCAGTTCGAAGAAGGGACTCGGCTTCCTGGCTTGACCGAGGGTGTACCAGTACGCTCCGGTGAGAACGAGGCGGTGCTTCGCCCTGGTGACGGCGACATATGCAGTTCGCCACTCCTGGCTGTCGTGACGTGCCCGGAGATCTTCCTGTACTTCGTCGATGCGAAGCTCGAACGGTACCGATCTTGCGTATCGATCGGGGTCGTCGAGGCCGCCGTATGGGGAAGAAGGGAACGTACCCCGACAGACGGCCGGCAGGAACACGACCGACCACTCGAGCCCTTTCGATCTATGTACCGTCAGCAATGAAACAGCGTCCTCTCCGCTGAGAGTTGCGGTGTCGAGCTCCTCCGATGCACCGTCTTCTTGAAGCAGCTCGAGGTAGTCGAGGAACGCCTCGAGTGACGGTCGTCCTTCGAGCGGGCTCCACTCTTCGGTCAGATCGAGGAAGCGGTAGAGGTTCAGTCGAGTGGAAAGGCGGCGTGCAGCATCCATGGTCTCTACCTCCGCCCATGCTCCCGTTGCGTCGAGGATCCGTCGGGCGAGCTCGACCAGGGTGACGCCCTGAGCCAGGGACAGCAGTGTCCGGTACCGAGCTCTGAACTCGGAGAGGCGCATGTCCAACTGTGGGTTGAGGCCTTGTGTGCCGTCGTCGATCACCTCCAGCATCGTTCGGTCGGCGTCGCGAAGGGTGGCGAGATCGCCGAGTCCGAGTCGGTAGGTCGATCCCATGAGAACTCGGGCCAAGGCTGCCGAGTCGTCTGGTCGTCCGAGCAGCCGCATCCATGCGTGGAGGTCGGTGACTTCCGGCACCTGGAGAAGTCCACCCAGCGCCGCCACTTCTACGGGAACATCGAGCGCCTCCAAGGCCTGCCGCAGGAGCGGAATCGAGCTGTTCTTCCTGAAGAGCAGGGCGATCTCTCTCCACGGATACGCATCCTCGTCGTGGAGACGTCGCACCTCCTCGGCGATCCACCGCGCCTCGTCCGCAGCCGAGTGGAACCATCCGAGCTGGACCGAGCCTTCGCCCATGTCGGGTCCAGGGTCCAGACGTTCGATGGAACCGGCGGCACCGATCTTGGTCTTCACGAGATTCGCTGCGTCGATGATCATTCGGTCGGAGCGACGGTTCAGACCAAGGTCGAGGGTCGGTGCGGGGCCTGTCGCCATCGAGAAGTGGGTGGGGAACAACGAGAAGTTTTCCAGGGAGGCTCCGCGCCACTCGTAGATCGTCTGGTCGGGATCACCAACCGCTGTCACCGGGAACCCCTCGCCAAAGATACGCAACAGCAGCTCTCGCTGGGCAGGGTTCGTGTCCTGATACTCGTCGAGCAGAACGAGTCGGTACCGGTCCCGAACTCGGGCCGCGACCGAGCCATCGGACACGAGCCGGTGGGCGATCCGTATGAGATCTGCGTAGTCGGCCACGCCGAGTTGCGCCTTCAGCGTGTCGTAGGTCTCGAGCACCTTCGCCATCTCGCGTCGCGTCTCGGCCACCTCGGTTTCGCCGGTCGCAGTGAGCACGTCGGCCGGGGAACGAAGCTGATCTCCGAGACGCGACGAAAGGGTTGCGAGTTCGTCGACACGCCGGGGCGCAGAGGTGAGGTCCAGAGTCGAAGCGGGAGTTGCGGAGAGTGCGTCGCGGAGGAGCTGGCGCTGGTAGCCGGGTCCGATGACCGTAACGTCGCGTGGAAGTCCGATCATCGGGCCGAACTCGGACAGGAGACTGTGGGCGAAGCCGTGGTAGGTGGTCACCTCGACCTCCCGCCCCTCCCGGGCGAGGTCGGGAAGGTGCCGTCGCAGTCTGTCCGCCAGCTCCGCTGCCGCCTTGTTCGTGAAGGTGATGCCGAGCGCCGCCTCGGGTTCGATCTGGTCGCGAAGAACCAGCGACGCCAGTCGCATGGCGATCGTGGTGGTCTTGCCGGTCCCGGCACCTGCAGCCACTCTGAGCGGCGTGAGGGGATGGTCGATGATTCGCTGCTGTTCGGGAGTTGGGATCACTGGGAGAACGCCTCCTGGCCTTCCGGCCACTCCGGGCACACGAGGCGAACCGCACATCGCTCGCAGGATGGGCTTGGCAACGGCATCCACTCCTCAAGCTGGATGCCGATCGTGGCAACGCGCATAGCATTCTCGATGTCCCCGATTCTGTGTGTGTCGAGGCTGCGAACCGGAATCGACTTCTGGCCCTTCTTCGCCGGATACCACATCTCGGCATCGACGTCCTCTTGCTGGAACGCCTCAGCGACAGCAAGTGAGTAGAAGCCAAGTTGCAGTGATGCGGCAGCCTCATCGAAACTGAGCGGGGTCGCACCTGTCTTGTAGTCGACAACGACGAGGCGGTCGCCGCGTTGCTCGATCCTGTCGGCACGACCTTTCCATTCGACCCCCTCGAACTGGAGAGCAAGATGCTGTTCGAGCGCGACCGCGGCACCGGAGCCGGGCCACAACGTGTAGAGACGTTCCAGGATGAATTCTGCCCTCCGTTTCCATGAGTCGGCCCACGGAGGGCCGCCGAACTGATCGGGATCCCAGCTGTCTCCCAGGTGATCTATGGCCTCGTCGAGTGTTCCGTGTGCCTCGCCGCGTTCCATCGCGGCACGTTCCACACGCTCGAGCACACCGTGGACCACAAGGCCCAGGGTCGCGTAGTTGCTGGGTTCGCCACCGACACGGAGGAGACGCTCGAACGCGAAGCGCCGTGGGCACGCGAGGTATGCCTCCGCACGTGAAGGCGACATCGTCAGGCTGGCGCCGACAAGGCCGGTATCGGGCCCTCGTGGAGCAGTTCCCGCGAATCTCCTCCACGGCCGCATCCCCCATGTAGGGCCTTCGATGAGCAGAGACACGGCCGCAGCCCTCCGGACAGAAGTCTCCGTCGGGTCGCCTGCGATTCTCCGAAGCCACGCCTCGCTCTCCAACGGGGTCACCGGAGTGATGTCGGCGGACGGGCGATCGAGCGCGGCCTCGACCGTGTCGACACCTGCGACCGACGGGAGGAAGCGGCTCGGCATGCCTCGCCCTTCATCGAACCCGCGGGATGTGCACGTCCACACCACCCTCCGACGTGCCCTGCTCATCGCCGTATATGCGAGGCGCATCTCCTCTTGGAGGCGAAAGCGCAGATAGCCTGGAGTGTCCTCGGGAAGGGACTCGTTCAGGTGACGGGAGCCCAGCAGTGACTCTCGTGGTCGAAGGTCGGGAAATGTGCCCTCCACTGCATCGGCGATGAACACGAAGTCGAACTGGAGCCCCTTGGACTGGTGCAGCGTCGTGAGTGTCAGCCGGTCCTCGTCGGGAATCCGGTACGAGAGCAGAGGGGTGGCCTCGAAGTCCTCCGCACCGGCCATCTTGCGGTAGGTGTCGAGGGACATCGACGGGTCTCGTTCGGCGAGCCTGCTCAGTACCTGGGCAAGCGAGGTCAAGGCGGCTCGCTCCTCTGACCGGGTGGGTTCGGCAGCAACCGGCGTCATCTGGGGAAGTCCTGTCCACACTTCCCAGAATCCGTCGATGGCTGAGGTTTCCGTCGCCCAGGTCGGGTCTTCGAGCAGTTCTGCGAGGCGGCTTCCACCATTTACGCTGGACCGGATCACGTCTGGCCAGGACGAAGAGAGGCGGAGGCGCTCCAGGTCGCGCATCTTCCCCAAGGGAAGCTCAAACAGCTGGCCGAGAAGGATTCGACGAACGGCTCGATCTCGATCGCCACCCGTGGACGTCGCAGCGAGCACGCAGTCGAACAGGGTTCTCACTGCCGGATGATCGACGAGCCTGGCGTCTGGCTTGTCGTGTGGAACACGCCGCCGTTCCAATGCTCTCGACAGCTCGGGCAGGAAGCGGCGCTTTGATCGGACGAACACGGCCATCGACGAGTACGGGTATCCCTGTTCGAGGTGGAGTCGCTGAACTTCACGAGCCAGCCACTCTGCCTCTTCGCTCTGCTGGGTGAAGCGGTACGTTTCAACGCTGCCCGTCCCGGCTGCCGGTTCGACGGGACCGGCCGCTCCGGGAAGGGAGCCGCCGGCGACGACCCGTTCGGCCGCCGACAGGATCTCGGCCGGGACCCTGAACGAGGTGGTCAGCACAAAGCGACGGGCATCACGTGAGAAACGGGAGACGTTGTTCAGATCGGTACCACGAAAGCTGTAGATCGACTGGTAGGGATCTGCGGCGACGGTGATGTTGCCGGTGGACAGGCGGTCGAGGAGCCCTGCCTGTGCGGCCGTCGTATCCTGGTATTCGTCGACGAGGACGTAGCGGTAGGGGACGATTGTGGTGTCATGGTCGATCGTGCGGATCGCCTCGACGAGCAACGTTCCGTAGTCGATCCGACCCACCTCGGCGAGATGGGCTCGATAGCGCTCGAGAAGCCCCGGCAGCGCACGCCAGTCGGCTCTGTCCCAGGTCTTGAGTTCGTCGGGATCGATGAGCTGCTCGCTGCATCGGAGGAGGAAGTCGGTCACCTCGGTAGCGAACGCGTCGGTCGACAGCAGTGGCTGGAACGGCAGTGGCCACTCGCGTGGGTCTTCTCGAAGGAGAAGGCGGTGGACGAGCGCGACCTGCTCGGGACCGGTGAGCAACGCCGGCACGGTGTCGACCGCCTCGAGAACGCGGGCTGCCAACGCGTGGAAGGTCATCGCCGGTATGGAGAAGCCAGTGCGATCCAGCCGGTGGCGAAGTCGCTCCCGGAGATCGGCTACACCTCTCCTCGAGAATGAGAGGAGGAGCAGGTCGTGGGGAGCGACACCCTGCCCGACGAGCGATGCGGCACGGCGAACCAGGAATTCCGTCTTGCCCGTGCCGGGCCCACCGACGATCAATTGGCGGCCGTCGATGTCCTCGATCACCGAGGACCACTCTGAGGGGTCGACCCGTCGTTCGATCACGTCGACAGGGTAGGGGCGGGGTGTGACATCACCAGCCGAAGGAAGGCTGGTGAGGCCGGGAAGATCCATCCGGGAGGATGTGTGCGATCCGCGCACCCATCTCCTCGAGAGCAGGGGCGAGAAGCGTCGAGCGGTGACAGCGCGAGGGATCACCTTCGGCGCAGAGCAGGACCACGGGCGCGGTGCGGGCGAGCGTGACGACCTGATGTAGCGACGCGAGAAACGACGCGGAATCGGGTGTTTCGCCGAGACCGCCGAGCGAGTCGCCCATCCATCGATACCCGAATCCCGCAGTCGTCGCCAACTCGGAGAGGGTGTCCTTGTTGAAGTCCGGGGCGTGGCGCGAGTACGGACGAGATCGGACGTCGATCACCGTTGCGATGCCGAAGCGATCGAGGTGATCGGCGACCATTCGGAACTCACTCGCCCCGTGGCCAATCGTGAAGACGGGTGGTCTGTCGGACATGTGCTCGGTGTAGATTGTCGTTGAGTAGGAGGCGTATGGATAGCATTGCACAAGGCGTGGAGACTCGCGAATGGCAGTCCAAGATGTACCAGGAGGCGGTCGCCCAGTTCGATCGGGTGGCGAACCTCATCAACCTCGATCACAACATCTGGGAACGGCTCAGGTATCCGCAACGGTCGCTCGTGGTGACATTCCCGTACCGCAAGGACGAGTACTCAGACGTCGAGACCCTGTTCGGGTACCGAGTACAGCACGTGCTGACGATGGGCCCGACAAAGGGAGGCATCCGCTACGCGCCGGATGTGAACCTGGGGGAAGTCGCCGCACTCGCGATGCTGATGACGTGGAAGACATCCATCGTCGGGCTGCCTTTCGGAGGAGCCAAGGGGGGAGTGAGGGTGAACCCGAGGGAGCTGAGCCTCCCGGAACTCCAGCGGGTTACGAGAAGATATACGGCGGAGATCATCAACTTCATCGGCCCGAACAAGGACATTCCCGCGCCGGACATGGGCACGAACGAGCAGACGATGGCGTGGATCATGGACACGTACAGTCAGACGGTGGGGCACACCGAACCCGCCGTTGTCACCGGCAAGCCGCCGTCACTGGGTGGATCGGTGGCACGACGCGAGGCAACGGGTAGAGGTCTGGTGAGTCTCCTGCCGAGCGCAGCAGCCCATATCGGGCTCCCTCTCGCCGGTGCCAGGGTCGTCGTCCAAGGCTTCGGCAACGTAGGGATGTACGCGGCGATCGCCGCGGCAGAACTCGGCTGTTCTGTCGTGGCCGTCTCGGACGTCCAAGGTGCAGTCTACGACCCGAACGGGCTCGAGCTAGGCAAGGTCGTCACGTGGGTGGAAGAACACGGCTACCTCGACGATTATCCGGATGCGGAGCACCTGACCAATCGAGAGATGATCGAACTTCCGTGCGACATCCTCATTCCCGCGGCAATCGCCGGAGTGATCGACGCGGACAACGCGGATAAGGTTCAGGCTCGCATGGTTGCCGAAGGCGCCAATGGGCCAACGACGATGGAAGCCGACGCCATCCTCGCCGACAAAGGGGTGTTCGTGATCCCGGACGTCCTCGCCAACTCGGGCGGTGTCACCGTCTCCTACTTCGAGTGGGTGCAGGACCTCCAGAACTACTTCTGGTCGGAGAACGAGACAGTAGCCCGCCTACGAGAGATCTTGAACAAGGCGTTCGACGAGGTGCTCTCGATCAGTATCAAGGAGAAGGTCGACATGCGGACCGCCGCCCTCATCAAGGGCGTGCGCCGCGTGGCGGTGGCGAAGCTCGCACGAGGGGTGTATCCGTAGCGCTCACTTTGTCCATGCCGGGCAGCGGTCCTTGAACGAACACCAGTCGCACAGCCTGCCCGGCTTGGCCGGGAAATCGTCCGTTTCGATTGCCCGGTTGATGCGGCTCCAGAGCGCCCTCAGTGTCCGCTCGGTCGCGTCGAGGGTGCTGTCATCGATCGGGAGCCGGTAGAGCACGGGGCCGTTGAGATAGAGCAGCCGCACTTCGGAAGGAGTCTGCCCCATACGGGTGCGGATGAGCAGCGCGTAGATCTTCAGCGCGAAGAACGCCGACATCGCGTAGCGCTCGGGCGGAGCCTTGCCGGTCTTGTAGTCGAGGATCACGAGCCCGCCATCTCCGGTCTCGTCTATGCGGTCGAGAATCCCTCGAATGGTCATGCCATCGAGATCTTCGAGCATGTCGAGCTCCCGGTGGAGGGGAGCAACCTCCGTCGGGTCTTCCAACGCGAAATAGTTGGCGAGGAGCGCGAGGCTCTCGAGCCCCCACTGTCGCTCCATGTCACTGTCGTCGAACAGCTTCGAGTACTCGTCCGTGCCCCGCAGTTCCGTCCAGGCGTCACGGAAGAGTTGATAGAGGTGGTCCGCCGTCCGCTCAGGAGCCGGCAGGTCGTAGAGCCGTTCGAGGGCCAGGTGAGCCGTGGTTCCTCGCGCCTGATACGTGGTCGTCGGCTCGGGCAACCGGTCGATGGCCCTGAACTTGAACAACTGCGGACAGGTCTTGAAGTCGCCGGCCCGGCTCGGGGAGAGGGTTTCGAGGCTCATGAGGCGGACGTTAGCCAGTCCCTGTGACAGATCGCGAAAAGCCGCAACACGCTCGCGAAAACCAGAGAGCGCACCAGGTTGCGCGGATGGAACCGGCCCCTTACATTCCTGATCTCTACGTTGGAGACGTTCGACGTAGGCGCTCGGCGGCCGGGTAACCGGTCGACGAGCGAGGGCTCACCACCCACGCTCCATGGGAGCCGCCCTCCGTGAGGAGGCGTATCGCGGGGCCTTCGGGCCGCACGGTCGGGCTGGCGAGCACTTCCGGAAACGGAAGGAGCTTTGCTCGGATCTCGAGTCCGAGTGGGGCACGAGCCCCGGTTCGCTGGGGTTCAACTCGGCGGGTTTCCGCCGAGCCGCAGAACTGCGGATACGAGGCCGGTTTCCGGCTTCGGCCCGGCGGGCGGTGTTTCGACACCGCACGACGGGACAGAGGAACCCCGAGAGGGCAGATGTTTCGGCAGAAGCTCCCTCGGGGTTTTCCTCAT
>CAZWHZ010000038.1:0-14774 GCA_964633745.1 uncultured Acidimicrobiia bacterium | reverse complement strand
TGGTTCACGTGGGCGTCCATGATGGGCCTGGTTCACCAACTTTCCTGACCCGGGCTCTACGTCAGCGCGTCGAGCGCCTGGATGAGACGCAGGGCATGCTCACGTCGAGCACCGAGGCCCATCAGCCCGACTCGCCAGGCGGAGCCTGCGAACTCGCCGAGGCCGCCGCCGACCTCGATGTCGAACTCACGGAGCAGATCGCCGCGGAGGCCGTCGTCTACCCCTTTGGGGAGGCGGACGGCTGTGAGCTGTGGAAGCCGGTATCCGTCGGAAGCGATCAGCTCGAATCCGCGCTCGACAAGAGCGTTGCGAAGGAAACGGCCTGCGTCATGATGGCGAGCCCAACGTGCGTCGAGCCCTTCGTGGAGTACGAGGCGGAGTCCCTCGTGGAGCGCGTAGACCATCGAGATCGGTGCGGTGTGGTGGTAGGCACGGCGGTGCTCGACGTCTTCCCAGTAGGAACGAAGCAGTTGTGCGTCGAGGTACCAAGACTGAACCGGCGTTGCCCGGGTCTCGAGCTTCCACTCGGCGCGTGAAGAGAACGTGATAGGAGCCAAACCGGGTGGGACGCTCAAACACTTCTGGGTCCCCGAGAAGCAGACGTCGATACCCCAGGAGTCGACATCGACCTCGATGCCGCCGAGGGAGGTGACCGCATCAACGATGAGGATGGGGTCGTCCCCGATCGCCTTGCGAATCTCGTCGACAGGTTGCCGCATCCCGGTCGACGTCTCGGCGTGGACGATCGCAACGATCTTCGCTCCCCGCTTCTTGACAGCCTCGGCGAGCTTCTCGGTGGGGACGGGAGTTCCCCATTGGGCGGTCACTTCGGTGACGACGCCGCCCGCTCGCCGGGCCATCTCGACGAGCCGGGCACCAAACACACCGGCGACGCCGACGACCACCCTGTCGCCAGGGTCGATCATGTTGACGAGGGCAGCCTCTGCTCCCGCGGAGCCGGTCCCCGAGACGGGAAAGGTCAGCCGGTTGTTGGTCTGGAAGACCTCTCGGAGACCCGCCGACGTCTCATCCATGATCGAGATGAACTCAGGATCGAGGTGACCGAGTACCGGCTTGCCCATTGCGGCAAGGACAGATGGCTCCACCGGTGAGGGACCGGGTCCCATGAGATACCGACGAGTTGGATCGATCCGCTCCATGCAGGCAACGTTACCTTCTTTGCGAGCCCTGGGTTCACGGTGTCGGGCCGGTCTACGCTTGCGGTATGTCGCTGGTGACGGACCTCGAAGGGGTGCTCGGCAGAGAGCGGGTCTTTTCCGATCCGCTCAGGCGCCACATCTACGGCAAGGACTCAGGCGTCAAGCGGGGCGATCCAACTGTCGTCGTGCTTCCCGAGTCCACCGACGAGGTCGTTGCAGTCGTTCGCATCGCGGCCCGACACGACATCCCGGTCATCCCTCGGGGCGCCGGGACAGGTCTTGCCTCGGGGATCATCCCGATCGGGCCTGCGGTGATGGTCGTACTCACCAAGATGAACCACATCATCGAGATCGACGCGGAGAGTGCGACTGCCTGGGTCGAGCCGGGCGTCGTCAATGTCGATCTCTCCACAACGACGGCATCGTTCGGGCTGCACTTCGCGCCGGACCCTTCCTCACAGACCGTGTCCACCATCGGCGGCAACGTCGCCACCGGTGCAGGCGGGCCTCACTGCCTTGCCGAGGGAACGACGGTCGGTCACGTCCTTGCCGTGGAGTTGGTCACCGGCGATGGTGATGTCGTCGTCATGGGCTCTGAGGCACCTGACCCGATCGGTCTCGATCTCAGGGCGGTTGTCGTCGGCTCGGAAGGCACGCTGGGCATCGTGACCAAGGTCCTCGTGAAGCTCACCCCAAACCCGCAGGCGATTCGTACCGCTCTCGCCGCGTTTGAGCGGATCGACGATGCGGCCGCGGCCGTGTCCGAAATCATCGCTCACGGGATCGTGCCCGCTGCCCTGGAGATGATCGATCACGAGATGGCCGTTGCGATCGAGAACTTCCTCCATGCCGGTCTCCCCACGCAGGCAGGCGGTCTGCTCCTGACCGACGTGTCCGGCCACGCCGCCTCTGTCGATGCCGAACTCGACGCTGTCGAGCAGATCATGCGAGACAACGACGCCTTCGAGATCCGGACGGCTACCGACGAGAAGCTTCGTGCCGACCTGTGGAGGGGCCGCAAGTCGGCGTTCGGTGCCGTTGCTCAGATGGCGCCCGACTACTACCTCCAGGACACCGCAGTTCCACGGACCCGCCTCGTCGAGGTCACCGGCCAGGTGTATGAGATCGCGCACCGCTACGGACTGAAGATGATGAACGTCTTTCATGCCGGCGACGGCAATCTGCACCCGATGATGGCGTTTGACGCGTCCGAGAAGGGCACGTTGGAGCGGGTCGAGCGAGCCTCGGAGGAGATGCTGAAGGTCTGTGTCGACGCCGGTGGAACGCTCAGTGGCGAGCATGGCATCGGTTTGGAAAAGCGAGACCTCATGCCGCTGATCTACACGGATGTGGATCTCCATGCCCAGCGTCAAGTCAAGGCTGCATTCGATCCATCCAATCGGGCAAACCCCGGCAAGATTCTCCCTCTGGAGCGCCCATGACCTCGCTGGCCGTCGTCAGGAAGCGTCTCGGAGGGCTGATGGCCGAACCCGCCCCTGGTGCGCCGACGGGTGGCGTTACGGTTGCCCCGTCCACCGCGGAGGAAGCCGCCGACGTGCTTCGGACCGCCGGCGAGCTTGGGCTCACGGTCCTTCCCTGGGGTGGAGGAACCCACCAGGGCTACGGCGGCAGGGTCGAACCGGCGATTGTGCTCTCGACGAGGAACCTTCTCGGTGTCGACTGGCAGCCCGACGATCTGACCGTCACGGTTGGCGCGGGGGTGACCGTTGCCGACCTGGAAGACCGACTCGGAACCGGTGGACAGACGGCGGTGCTCCCTGAGCAGGCCGCAACGGTTGGTGGTGTCGTTGCAGCCGGCGTCTCCAGCTATCGCAGGCTCCGCTACGGGCCGACCAGAGATCGAGTGCTCGGACTCACGCTCGTTACGGGCGACGGGCGGATCGTGAAGGGCAGGGGGAAGGTCGTCAAGAACGTCGCCGGCTACGACCTTCCCAGGTTGGTGACAGGGGCGTTGGGCCGGCTTGGGCTCATCACCGAGGTCACGCTCAAGCTGTGGCCGGTCCCCGCATCGATCGTGACGGTCCAGGTCGATCAACTCGAATCGGGCGATTGGTATCGACCGCTCGCCGTGTTGGAGAGAGATGGGCACGGAACGGTCGTGCTCGGGGGCCATCCGGATGCGATTCGATCCGACGCCCCCACCCATGCAAGGGGGGCTGTTTGGCCTGCGCCGATCACCGACGCCGTTCGGTTCGAAGTCCGGGTGCCGGCTCGTCACACGAGGGCAGCGATTGGTCGAATCCCCGATGGGTGGCACTATCTCGCCCAGTTCGGCGTCGGAGCGATCACCGTGGGGATGGACACCACAGACGTCGATGCGGTGCTCGAGCTCCGTCGTTGGACGGAGTCGATCGGGGGTTCGCTCGTCGTAGCTGCAGGAGGCCCTCCCATCGAGCCTTGGGGAACGCCGCCGCCCTCGCTCGGCATCCAACAGCGCATCGTCGACGCCTTCGATCCCCAGGGGATCATGGCGGCGGGCAGGCTTCCCGGGGGTCTCTGATGGGCTGGATCACCCCCGAGGGCCCGGGTCCGATCGACCTCACCAGATGCGTTTCGTGCGGCCTTTGTCTTGCCGTATGCCCGACATACCAGCTCACCGCCGACGAGTCGGCGTCTCCACGCGGAAGGTTGTCGGCAATGGCCGCGGTCGCCGACAACACCCTGCCCATGGATGAAACGTTCGAGGAGGTCATCGGCTTCTGTCTCCAATGCCGGGCATGCGAGCCGATCTGCCCGGCACTGGTGCCATTCGGGAGCATGATCGAAGGGGTGCGGGCAGAACTCCATGTGCAACGACCATCGGTCGCCAAACGGCTCCGTGATCAGGCCCTTGGCCGTTGGGTGTCGACGCCGGGTCTGGTCTCTCTCGGCGTGCGCACCGCGACGAGCATCCGTCGACTTGGGGTTGGGCTGCCAGGCATGCTCGCTGGCTTTCGCACTGCTACACGCTCCGCAGTGCGTGGACGCGAATTCTCACCGATCGGCACTGAGCGAGGCACGGTGGGGCTACTGGTCGGTTGCATCATGGAGTCCGGGTTTTCTGAGATTCATCTGGCGACGATCGAGGTGCTGAGGCGCGCCGGGTACCGGGTCGAGGTGGCCGGGGACCAGGTGTGCTGTGGGGCGCTTGCTGCGCACGAAGGAGCAGCTGTCGAAGCACATAAGTTGGCGGACAGGAACACAAGGGCGTTCGAGGGGGTGGACTTCGTCGTTGCCGACGCGGCGGGATGCAGTGCACACCTCAAGGAGTACGACAGGTGGGCCCCTGGCTCGTCGCTTGTGGCCCGCGATGTCACGGAGGTCGTCGCCGAGGCGATCGACGCGGGATACCTGCCGGTTTCGACCACTCACCGCGGGCCGATCACCGTTCAGGATCCGTGCCATCTCCGGCACGCCCAACGCATCACCGAACAGCCACGGACGATCCTGCGAGCCGCAGGGTACGACGTTGTTGATCTCGATGATCTTGGGCTGTGCTGTGGCGCGGCCGGCGCGTGGGGTGCGCTCAACGCGGCTGCCTCCAGAGAACTCGGTGAGCGGAAAGCCGACCTGATTCGCTGCACCGGATCGACGCTGGTCGCATCGGCAAATGTCGGTTGTGAGATGCAGCTTCGATCCCATCTCGATGCCTGGTATCGGGTGGCACACCCGGTGGAGCTCTACTGGCAGGCGATGGACGAGGACGGACGGTAGGCTGTACGACCTGGAGGCGGTGGTGCGCGAACTCGACACGACAACGGTCTACGTGAGTCCGATGCGGCGCAGGCTGCGACTCTTCTGGCGCGTCCTCGGCACCACATTCGATGTAGGGCTCATGGTTGTGGGGACTGCGCTCGTTGCGTTCGCCGCGGTGATACTGCTCGACGGGTTCGAGGTGATAGATCGGGGTCTCACGGCGACCACTGGGGCGATGCTCGGCTCGAGTCTCGTGATTGCAGTGTTCGGCGCGTTTGCGATCGGCGTCGCCGTCGAGGGTCCGGTCAAGGAACTTCGAGAGCTTTCTGCAAACGAGATCGAGCTTGCGGCCGCCAGAGGACTTGCGCTGGTCCTGACAGGGGTCGTGCTGCTGATCGTCGGCAGATTGGGGTTGGGCTACGTGGGCGACCTCCCGATCGTGTTC
Organism: uncultured Acidimicrobiia bacterium; assembly: GCA_964633745.1. GTDB lineage: Bacteria > Actinomycetota > Acidimicrobiia > Spongiisociales > UBA4744 > CAYLHS01. The sequence goes on along the minus strand of CAZWHZ010000038.1, from coordinate 9,473 downwards.
GAGCAGTCCCTCCAGATCGTCGTCGCGAGTGGAATCGCAGGCTTCACCTGGACGCTCGTGGTCGGGCTGGCCGCGCTGTGGGGGGTCCGAAGGGTGTTCGCAGATCGAGGCTGGCTCGATCAGATCGAATTGCCGTTGCTGTACGCGGTGTGGGCTGTCGGCGTAGCCATCGTGTTCGGGATGATCACGACCTGAGCTTCGTCATCCTCTCGAGCGCCCGCTCGATCGTTTCTTCGTCCTTGCAGAACGCGAAGCGAACGAGTGATTTCCCATCCTCCCTGCGGTGGTAGAAGGCGCTCGGGGGAATCACCGCTACGCCGATGTCGGCGACCATGTGGCGGGCGAATGCGACGTCGTCGGCGAACCCGAAGCCGGTGTGATCCGCGAGCACGAAGTAGGTCCCCTCCGGTGCGAAGACCTCGAACCCGAGTCCGCTCAGACCATCGATCAGCACGTCCCGGCGTTGGCGGTAGGCGGTGGTCAGCTCCTGATAGAACGACTGCGGGGCACGGAGGGCGGCCGCCGCACCATGCTGAAGTGGCGTCGCTGTTGCGAAGGTGACGAACTGGTGTGCGGCACGGACCCCCTGTGTCAGCGCCGGCGGGCCGACTGCCCAGCCGACTTTCCATCCCGTCAGCGAGAACGTCTTTCCGAGTGACGACAAGGTCAGTGTTCGCTCCCACATGCCGTCGAGTTCGGCGAGAGAGAGATGTGTGCCTTCGAACACGAGATCTTCGTAGACCTCATCGGTGATCGCGATCGCGTCGTGCTCCTTGCACAGCATTGCCACGAGTTCCAGCTCGGATCGAGAGAACACGCGACCTGTCGGGTTGTGGGGGGTGTTGATGAGGATCGCCTTGGTCGCGGGACTGAACACGGCCCGGAGCGCTTCCTCGTCCAGTTCGAAGTTCGGGGGAGAGAGCGTGACGAAGCGCGGGATCGCTCCGGCCAGGGCGACGTCGGCCGGGTAGGAGTCGTAGAACGGCTCGACGATCACCACTTCGTTTCCGGGGTTGATCAACCCGAGGAAGGTAGAGGCAAGCGCCTCTGTGCACCCCGAGGTGACCGTGACGTGCGCGTCGGGATCGACATCGATGCCGGTGCGAGAGGTGAAACGTTCGGCGATCGCCCTGCGGAGGCTCGACACTCCGGAAAGGGGGGCGTACTGGTTCTTGCCGGCTCGCATCGCGTCAACTGCAGCATCCTTGATGAAGTCGGGGCCGTCGAAGTTGGGGAACCCTTGGCCGAGATTGACGGCGTCGTGTTCGATGGCCAGCCGGCTCATTTCGGTGAAGATCGTCTGGCCGAATGCTTGAAGGCGGTGGGCGGTGCTCATCAGGCCGCTTGTACGTAGTGGGTGATCATGGTTTCCTCACAGGATATGAAAGCACGACCCGACCCTCAGGAGTACTGGAATCAGCGGTACCTCGAGGGATGGTCCGGGGAGCCCACGGCGTTCCTGCTTTCGATCGCCGATCTTCTTCCCACCTCTGGCCGGGCTCTGGACGTAGCAGGCGGCAACGGACGGAACGCACTGTGGCTCGGCGAGCGCGGGCTCGAGACGGCAGTCGTCGACGTCTCAGATGAGGCGCTCGGTATCGCTTTGTCCAGCGCCGCCGATCGGGGAGTGGATCTGACCTGCCTTCACGCCGATCTCAGATCAGGTTCGCTGCCGGCCGGGCCGTGGGATCTGATCCTGTGCTCCCACTATCTCCAGAGAGACCTGTTCCCGCTGATGGTCGGTTCGCTGGCCGAAGGGGGAGTGCTCGCGTGTGCCATCGCGACGGTTCGCAATCTGGAGCGTCACCCGCGCCCTCCGAGGGAGTTCGTCCTCGATGAGGAGGAACTGCCGAGTCTCGTCGGTGATCTCACGGTGATCCGCTACGACGAGGGCTGGTTTGGTGACCACCACGAGGCGCAAATCGTTGCTAGGCGGGCTGCGCCCGCCTAACTGTCTTCAGTTGTCGGTTGTCGGTGAGAACGCGACGTTGGGGAACAGCAAGACCGCGGGGCGAGTGCCTTGCCGAAGACTGAGAACCGAAAACCGGGAACTCGTGGCGGCTTTAGTCCGTCCCGAAAGGATTCCCCAGCTCATCTTCCAGCTCGGGATGGCGTGCGTAGAACTCCTCGCGGAGCTGGTCCATCACCACGTTGTCGAGGAGCCTGCCGTTTTTGTAGACGGCATGGCGCATCCTCGCAGCGACCTTGAACCCCACCTTTTCGGCGAGCCCGATTGCCCTCGGGTTGCCGCTGTGGGTCCAGAGATGCACCACCTGGACACCCAGCTCGACGAAGAGGAATCGGACCAGCAGTTCGTTGGCCTCTTCCGCGTAACCCTTGCCCCACGCGCTCTTTGAGAGCATGACACCAATGCCGGCAGAGTGGCGACGCTGCAAGCCGCTGTAACCGACGTAGCCGATGGCCGTGCCCGTCGATCGCTCTTCGACGATAAACCGACCCTCGAGCGGGTCGTAGCTGAACTCCCGAGCTTCGTATCGTTTGCGAAGCATCGGCACCGTGTAGTCGGGTGGGAGCGTCTTGCTCCATGCCTGGGTGTCGAGGTCGTTGCGGAGCGCAGCGAGCAGCTCGGCGTCACTGTCTCGCTCCTCTCGGAGGGTGACGAGGGTTCCTTCAATGGGCACGGGTCGCCTCCCACTCACTCCGAAGGATCTCGACGGGGATCGAGTCGGAGAAGCGTCCGTCATGGATGCCGTCCCGCCTCACCCGCCCTGCCTCGGCGAACCCGAGCGATGCAGAGAATCGCAGCGCAGCCTCGTTCCAGTCGGCGATCCAACTGTGCATCGCCGTCGCGGGCAGGTTCGTGAAAGCCCAGTCGATCAGCAGCCGCGCCGCCTCCGATCCGTATCCGGAGCGCTGATAGTCGGGTGCGATCACCAGCCCGACGAACGGGAAAAGCGTGTCCCAGCTGTAGTCGACGGTCGCGTACCCGACGAGTTCCTCGTTGGCGACCACCTTCAAGTGGAGCGCGTTCTTGTCCTCTTGAAGCTTCTCGACGTGTCGCTCGACGTCTGTCGCCGACAGCGGCCGCTCTTCGTCGTCGAGGTAGCGGCGTCCGCGCAGCTCGGGGTGATTCACCATCCGAAGCAGTTCGCTCGTGTCGCTTCGTTCTATGGCTCTGAGAGCAACATGTGGACCTTCGAACACGCCAACAGACTAGAGGCCCGCTGCGCGGGCCGTACCTCCTATCTCGTACCGTGGCGGGCGGGACGCGTCCAGTCAGGAACCGGGTACGACCGCCATGCGGCCGTAGGGCGACGTGCGGCCGCGGTACCGAGTACGGTTGTCTGGCGCCCGGTCACGGCCGTCAGACAACCTAGATGGGTCGTTCGTACACGAGTAGATCGTGCCGCGACGCCAACCCCGCTCGTTTTGCGGCACGGTCGAGCCACTCGGTCTGCGGCAGCATGACAACGATCCGCTCGGCGCCGTCGGTGGAGGCCCGATCGATTGCGACCCTGAGGAGGCGGTACGCGTCTTCTTCTGCTGCCATCACCCACGACACCCAGAACGTGTTCGGATCGTCGTCATCGATTTCTGCGACGAGCCATCCTGCAGGGCACGACCACAGCGAACGCCTTGCAGCCGCGGCGACGAGGTCCTCTGGGCGGAACCGTCGCCAGGTCCACCGTTTGGAGATGAGCCCATGACTCGCGGATGCCAGGGGACCCGCCGACCAGGCGAGAAACGCAGGCCCGGCCTCCGACTCTCCCGCAGGCATGAGTCGCTCCTGCGAAGGAACCCGGGTGCCCCCGTTGCCGGCGATGCCGGGTGCAGCGTCACCGATCGAACGCATCCACATGTGCCATCGGGAGACCAGACGGAACCCCGACTTCGCTACTTGTCCCTGGGCGGCGGAGTTCCAGACCTCGGTCACCAGACGGAGGACTTGAGCGCCGTGTTCGTCTGCCCATAGGGTGCCCGCCTCCGTGAGCGCGCTCGAGATTCCCTGCCGTCGGAAGTCCGGGTGAACCCGTGCGCCTTGTCCCCACACTTCCGTATCGGAGAGGAGGGCCCAGCGTGCGATGGCGATCGCCCTGTCCTCGTCGTCGGTCGCGACGAGCGTCACTCCTCTTGCGTCAGCCTGCCAATCGTCGAAGGCATCGGAGACGTAGTCGCCCCACGAGAAGGTCTGGTCGGTGAACGCGGCGATGGCGTCCTTGTCGCCTGGGTTGGCCGGACGGATGTTCACGGTCCTACATGCGCTCCGGCACGGTGATGCCGAGCAGATCGAGCGTGAGCGTCAGCTGACCCAGCGTGGCGGCAACGAGACTCAGCCACGACGCCTGGCGTGCCTTGTCGGGTTCGTTGAGGATGTGGCACTGCTCATAGAACCGGTTGAAACGCGTCGTGAGGTCATAGGCGTACTCGGCGATGTGATTGGGCGCTCGCAGGTCGGCGGCCCGGTCGAGCACGTCGGGGAGGCGAGCGAGGAACAGCATCAGATCGCGCTCGATCTCTGACGCCGGAGCAGCGATCGGTCCTGGCTCGAGTCCCTGTTCCTCGGCCTTGCGGAGGATCGATCTGATGCGGACCGCCCCGTACTGAAGATATGGACCTGTCCTCCCCTCGAAGGAACCGAACCGGTTCAGGTCGAAGATGTAGTTGGAGGAGCGGTGGTTGCTCAGGTCACCGAACTTCAGCGCGGCGATCCCAACGGCCTCCGCGATCGCCGCGCGTTCTTCAGGCGGGTAGGTCTCGGCGATCTTGGCCTCGTCCAAGCGCTGCATGGCTGCGTCGGTGACCATGTCGATGAGGTCCTTGAGCCTGATGATGCCGCCTTCTCGGGTCTTGAACGGTTTGCCATCGGTGCCGTTCATCGTGCCAAAGCCGATGTGCTCGAGGATCACGTCAGGTTGAACGATGCCGGTGAGACGAGCGGCTCTGAACACCTGAGTGAAGTGCAGGGACTGGCGGGCATCGACCACGTACACGATGTCCTCGCGGTGGAGGTCGTCGACACGCTGTTCGAGCGTCGCCAGGTCGGTGGTCGTGTACAGGTACGAACCGTCTCGCTTCGTGAGAAGTAGCGGGGGGATCTCCATCGTGTCGCCGGGTTCGGCGACGGGAACCACTACCGCCCCATCGCTCAGCAGGGACTTCCCTGACGCCTCGATCCGCTTGAGGAGCGTCTCTATTCGGTCGTGGACGGTGCTTTCCCCGAACCAGAGATCAAACTCCACACCGAGCGCGTGGAAGTCTGCCCTGTGGGAGGCGTCGGTGACGTCGTGGAAGTGCTGCCAGAGCGCCCGGTAGCCGGGGCGTCCGTTCTGGAGTTCGGTGGTCGCGCGCCGTGCTCGTTCTGCCTCGTCCGGATCCTCGGCAGCACGTGCGGCGACGGTCGGATACATCTCCTGGAGATCGTCGAGCGTGACCGGAGGCTCCACCGGATACGGGCCATCGAACGACTCGTCGAAGTACGGCAGGTCGGGGTGGAGTCGCTCCACCTCGATGATCAGCATGCCCATCTGGGTGCCCCAGTCGCCCATGTGGATATCGGTGATCACGTCATGGCCGAGAAAGCGGAGAAGGCGCTGGATCGAGTCGCCGATGATCGTCGCGCGTATGTGACCGACATGCATGGCTTTTGCGACATTTGGTCCGCCGTAGTCGACGAGATACTTGACGGGGTTGGCGACCGGTTCACACCCAGACCGTTCATCCGTGGCGATATGCTGCATCATCTGGGCGATTGCGCCGTCGGACAGGGTGAGGTTGATGAATCCGGGACCGGCGATCGTCACGTGTTCGAACAGCTCGTTGTCGCAGAGCACCGCGACGACTGTCTGAGCGATATCTCGCGGGTTCTTTCCGGCATCACGGGCGGCGGCGAGTGCCCCGTTGCACTGGAACTGCCCGAGGTCTGGCCGCTGTGACACCGCCACGGCTCCGTGGGCGCGATCGATGCCGATGGTGCTGAAGGCGTCACCGACGATGTCGGACAGTCGCGTGAGAAGAGACATCCGCTTCAGGGTAACCGGGTCGACCTGTCAGTACTTCGCGAGTTCCAGTGCGTGCTCGATGATCCCCTGCGTGTTCGGCATGATCATCGCCTCGAGTTTGGCGTTGTACGGGAACGTCGGCACGTCCGGGCTTGCGTAGCGGCGAACGGGAGCGTCGAGTAACTCGAACGCCTTGTCTGCGATCTGCGCCGCGAGTTCGGCTCCATAGCCGGCGAACTCGTTGTCCTCGTGAACGATGAGGACCCGAGCCGTCTTGGCGATCGATGCTTCGATCGTCGGCCAGTCGAGTGGCTTCAGTGTCCGCAGATCGATGACTTCGGCGTCCACTCCCTGCTCCAGAAGTGCGGAGGCCGCCTCGAGCGAGAAGTGAGCCATCGTGCCGTACGCGATGATCGTCATGTCGGTGCCCGCTCGCCTGATCGATGCCTTCCCGAGTGGAACTCGGTGCTCGCCTTCGGGGAACGGCCCGGTGCCGAGCCGGTACAGCTTCTTCGGTTCCAGGAACATGACGGGGTCGGGGTCTTCCACCGCCGACCAGAGCAGACCTTTGACGTCAGCGGGGGTCGATGGGACGACCACCTTCAGGCCGGGAATGTGGGTGTAGAAGGCCTCGATCGACTGGGAGTGGTACAGCGCACCATGGATGCCGCCACCGTAGGGAGTGCGTATCACCATCGGGCACTGCCATTCTCCCTTCGTCCGGTAGTGGATCCGTGAGACTTCGCTGACGATCTGATCGAAGGCAGGGTGGATGAAGTCGGCGAACTCGATCTCGGCGATGGGACGTTTGCCCGCTGCCGCCATCCCGACGCCGACGCCGATGATCAACGACTCCGCCAGCGGCGTGTTGAAGCTGCGGTCCTCACCGAACGCGACTTCGAGACCTTTGGTTGCTTTGAACACTCCGCCCTTGGGATCGGCGACGTCCTCACCGAACACCACGGTGTCGTCGTACGCTCCCATCACTTCATGCAACGTGCGGTTGATCGCCGTGATGAGATTGGTTTCTTCTCCGACGGGGGTGGGTTCGGGGCTGGTTGCGGCTTCACTCGGAACGATGGGGTTCACGTATACGTAGCTGAACGGATCGTCCGGGTCCGGGGCCGCATCTGCGGTCTCGACGGCGGTCTTGACGAGCGCCGCCACCTCGGCTTCGAGCCGTTCGTCGTCCGCTTCGTCGAGGAGACGCTGCTCGATCAGATAGACACGGAGCTGACTGAGCGGGTCGTGTCGGCGCCACCGCTCCACCTCTTCCCTGGTCCGGTACAGGGTGTCGTCGTCGTCGGAAGTGTGCGCGTAGTAGCGGTAGGTCTTCGCTTCGATGAGTGTCGGGCCATTACCGGAGCGCGCTCGATCCGCGGCATCCTTGGCGACCTTGTAGACGGCGAGGGGATCGTTGCCGTCTACGACGACGCCATGTATCCCATACCCGACGGCTCTTGCTGCGATGTGGCCGCCCACTTCGTCACGTTCGGGTACGGAGATCGCGTACTGGTTGTTCTCGATGAGCACGATGAGCGGAAGCTGGTGGATGCCGGCGAAGTTCATCGCCTCGTGCCAGTCACCTTCAGATGTGGAGCCTTCACCGCCGGAGACGAAGACGACGGCGTTGCTACCGTCCTGTTGGATTGCCTTGGCGATGCCTGCGGCGTGTGGAAACTGGGTCGCGATCGGAGACGAGTGGGTGAACATGCGACGTTCCCTGAGCGACCAGTGGGATGGCATCTGTCGACCGTCTGACGACGGATCTCCGGCTTTGGCCATCACGCCGAGCAGTACCTGGGTCGGGGTCATGCCCCAGGCGAGGACCGTGCCGAGGTCGCGGTAGTACGGCAGCGCCCAGTCGATCTCGGGGTCGAGTGCCATGACGGGTGGTATCTGTGACCCTTCATGGCCCGATGCGGACACCACGAACGACGCCCTTCCTTGACGGTTGAGGGCCCAGATGCGTTCGTCGAGCCGACGTGCGAGCAGAATGCTTCTGTACATGTCCAGGACCTGCTCGTCGCTGAGTCCTAGTGTTTGATGGCTCTCCTGCAGTTCGGCAACGACTTCCACGATGCTCCTTTCAGTCGGTCGACGGGCGGTCCTCAGAAATAGATTCGGTCCCGCCTTGGGCGGGACCGGGACGTGCGGAGCGGCTCGTAACGAGGAGTAGAGGAAGAGTGACTCCTCTCTGGGAAATGGGTACACCCACTTGCCGCCGCTCCAATCTTGGGGTGAACCCAGTCTAGTGGCAGCGCGAGCCGACAACCTGGCCTGGGCGATATGATGCACGCCATGATTCCGACCTCTGCTCTACGGGTGTATGTCACCGCTGGAACGCTGCCCGGGCATGCGGTCGCCAAAGAGGCACCCACGGTTCGTCTCCAAGAGGGCGCGTATGGCCTGCTTGCCGAGTCGATGGAAGATGACGCGCTGGTTGCCGAGTGGAATGGCATCCGCTTCGTGTGCCCGAGGTTTCCGCGTCTGCGTGTTCTCGAAGGTGTCCTGGCATTCCACTCCGCGTACGCCGAGATCGGTGGCGACTTGATCGTCCCGGAACGGGTTGCCCTGCAGGCCGCGGAGGAGCTTGAGAAGTTCCACCGTTTCCAGCCGTCGGCACGTTCACACATCCTCACAGCGCCGTGGCATGTTCCGATTCGATGGTTTGTGATCTTCGATCCGTCAGAGCGAGAGATCATCGAACGGGACGGGAGAACTTCGATCCGCTACCGGACGTCGCTGGTGCAGGCAACGGATCGGGTGGCCTCTGCACTCGACACGCTGCGGGGTGTCGGAATGGAGGACATCGTGGTGGAAGAACTGGATGATCTTCGCTCCTGGTTGGAGGATTTCCCTGCGACGGCGATGGTCGAACTCGACTATGGCGAAGTGGCGGGGCTGTTCAGCGGTGCCGACTTGGTGTTCGACGAGACGGCGGCCGACATTCACGCCTCACTCGAGGCGCTCGACATGGATGACCTCAAGGCGGCCGGCGACCACTACGGCAGGGCGATCAACCGCTGGGCCCCGTTGATGGCGGTCGGTCACTCGAATTAGCTGTGGTCAAGGTCGACGATCTCAGGGCGGCTTTTCGTTCCACAGGAGATCCTGTCGCCTTCATCGCGGACCACTCGAACCTGCCTGGTCCCCGCGGGAATCTCGAACTGGCATCGGCCGTCGCGGAGGAGGGTGACGAGCAGCTGTTCCGCCGTCTCGTCGAGTGGACCGCCGATCGGGCGCCGGCCGACACTCCCGAGGAGTTCCTGATGGTGTGTGGCGTCGTCGGATTCGGCTCGCTGCTCGCGAAGGGACAGCGGGATCTGCTCCCGGAGTTGAGGGTCTTCGCATCGGATGCGCGGTGGCGGACTCGCGAGGCGGTCGCTATGGCGCTCCAGCGATGGGGTCGAGTCGATATGGATGGGCTCACCTCCGAGATGAGGTCTTGGGCGGACGGGAACCGGTTGGAGCAGCGGGCGGCGGTAGCTGCCCTGTGCGAACCGGTGTTGC
>CAZWHZ010000037.1:0-14858 GCA_964633745.1 uncultured Acidimicrobiia bacterium | reverse complement strand
GCATCCGCCACATCCCGAACGTCACCATGTCGTCGCCGACGATGACCGGCACGATGGGAGATACGGAATTGCCCGTGTCGAACCCCAGCTCCTGTAGACCAGTTCTCCATCGATCCCCGTTGCGCTGCAGTTGCTCGACGCGTTCGGGTTCCGACCGCATGATTTCCAGTGCGGCGAGGGCAGCTGCGGCGTTCGGCGGTGGAATGGACGCGGAGAAGATCATCGCCCTTGCATGATGCTGCACGTAGTCGATGATCTGTTCATCCCCGGCGATGAATCCTCCGAGGGAGGCGAACGACTTCGAGAACGTCGACATGATCAGATCCGTCTCTTCGGTGACACCAAAGTGGGCTGCAGTCCCCTTGCCTCCACCTATGACCCCCATGCCGTGGGCATCATCCACCATGACCCGCGCTCCATGACGGTGACAGATCTCGAGCAGCTCGGGCAGAGGCGCGAGGTCACCCTCCATGCTGTACAGCCCGTCGACAACCACGAGCCTGCCCTGATCGTCCGGTGTCATCGCCAGCTGGCGCTCGAGGTCATCCAAATCGTTGTGACGGAACCGCTTGATCCTCCCCCACCCGAGCCTCGCAGCGTCGACGATGCTCGCGTGATCGTCCTTGTCGAGGAACGCGGTGTCGTTGCGGCCGAGAAGCGAGGAGATCGTGCCGAGGTTGGTCTGCATCCCCGTCGAGAAGACGAGTGCAGCTTCCTTGCCCACGAAACTGGCGAGCTGCCGTTCCAATTCGAGATGCATCTCGAGCGTTCCGTTCAGGAACCTGGATCCGGTGCAGCTCGTCCCCATCTCCTCGATGGCCTTCATGGCCGCCTGACGCACCTTGGGGTGCGTCGTAAGACCCAGGTAGTTGTTCGATCCGAACATGAGAATCCGGCGACCTTGGTAGACGGCCTCGGAGCCTTCATTGCTTTGCAGGGGCAAGAAGTAGGGGTAGAACCCGGCCTCGCGAGCTTGCCGAGCGCGTTCGTAGACCAGGGCTTTGTCGAACACGTCTGCGTGCTTCGTAGCGGCGTTCATCCTGTCCCGGCCTTTCTCATCGCCTTCTTGAGGTCGTGGTCCATGATCATCCGAACCAGTCCCGGAGCGTACCGATTGACTCGCCAGATCCAACCGGACCCCTTCGGATGGATACTGAACTTCCCGTCGAGAATCCCGTCGACGAACGTGTGAGCCACCCGTTCAGGTGACAGCATCCCGGCCGCCTCGGACATGATCGCCGTCTCGGCCGGCTTCGTCTTGTTCTCATTTGCCAGACCTGGGGTGTCTGTATCCGGTGGATAGAGCACGGACACACCGATCCCGCTGGGTTTCAACTCGTGGCGAAGTGTCTCGGCCAACCCGACGATGGCGAACTTCGCCGGAGCGTAGGCGCCGTAGCCGATCATCCCGAAGTACCCCATCATCGACGAGATGAAGGAGATGTGTCCGCTATGGCGCTCGACCATGCCCGGCAAGAGCGTCAGCGTAGGAATCAGCTGGCTCAGGTAGTTGATCTCCAGCTGACTGCGGAAATCCTCGAGTCGAAGATCCCGCACATAACCGGGAAGGGCTGCGCCCACACAGTTGATCAAGTGATCGGGAGCGCCTCTTCGATCGAGGAAATCGTCAAGCGCCGGAGCCAGCGCGTGGCTGTCAGTCGTGTCGGCGGCGATCGTTTCGACGAACTGCTGCCCGCCGCCGACCAGCTGGGACAGCTCCTGGGCGGTATCGGCGAGCGCAGCATGACCTCGCGCTATGAGTGCGGCCGACCCGCCACGCTGAACTACCTCTCGTGCCGTCGCTCTCCCGATGCCCATCGAGGCGCCGGTGATGACGGACACCGTGCCTGCGAATCCTCGGTTCACCACAGGGGCAGAATACACAGGCGATCGGCGTCGGGACGGCTACGAGATGGCACAATGGCAGCCCGCGGGCGTAGCCGAATTGGCATAGGCGCCAGACTTAGGATCTGGTGGGCGTAAGCCTGATGTGGGTTCGAGTCCCACCGCCCGCACCCTTTCGCATCATCCGGCACGATCCGACCACTCAGAGCAGCCTGGAAATAGCAACCATCCTGGAAGCGCTGCGCCGTGTCGGATCGACCACCGTCGAACCACGAGGGGCTCCGACACTCGGCGGTCATCTCGTCGTCAGGACGGCTGACCGGACCGTCGCATTCGTCGCGACCGGAGCGATCGGGCCGGGTGTACGACCTCGTGGTCGTGGGGCCAGGCCCCATCGCCACATGCGTTTTACATGGTGGCCGAGATGGCACGTCAATGTGTACGCGAGCCACCTCGGGGACGGGCTGCTTCTCAACGTCAGATCCTGGGTCGACCGACCTCTTCGCTCCGTCGAGCCGTTCGGAGTCCCGCATACTAGTCCCGATGCCCGGCCTGAAATAGGTTCGACGAACCATTGCCCAAGCCGACGGTCAAGCGTTAATCTGTGTGCAATGGCCACCAAGCGTGGCGATGGGGCTGGAGTTCGTGGACGTGCGGACCCTAAGAAGACAAGGGACAGAATCGGGAGGCGGCCCTCACCAGGGTCGATGCGCATATGGTCGATCAAGCTAGGGAGTACCTCGAACCAGATTTGCGCGACCACGCGTCCGACGCGCTGGTCGTCGACATCAGGGGGGAGGCTGTCGTCGATCTCCGGGAGGTCATCGATCTCCGGACGATGGAACAGCCCAAGGAGGGTCCGGCCCGTAGCTACCTTCGGGCCGACGAGGGGATTCTGGGTGCTCCGCTGTGGGAGCGGCAGATCAAGCGGTTCGTCGACATCGCCACCTCGGTGTTCTTCCTGATCGTCTTCTCGCCGATCCTGCTACTCGCTGCGGCCGCCGTGAAGCTCACGTCCCCCGGTCCCCTCTTCTACATCCAGGAGCGCGTTGGCAAGGGCGGCAAGGTCTTCCGGTTCGCGAAGTTCCGGTCCATGCTCGACGGGGCGCACACACAACTCGACGATCTCCGCCACCTCAACGAGGTCGACGGGCCTGTGTTCAAGATGAAGGACGACCCGCGTATCACCCCTGTCGGGCGGTTCATGCGCAAGTACAGCATCGACGAACTTCCCCAGCTCGTTCATGTACTGACAGGCACGATGAGCCTGGTCGGTCCCCGACCGCCAATTCCGGCCGAAGTCGCCACATACGACGAGTGGCATCGGCAACGCCTCCTCGTCAAGCCGGGCATCACGTGCATCTGGCAGGTGAGCGGCCGATCGGATCTCGACTTCGAAACGTGGGTGACGCTCGATATCGAGTACATCCGCACATGGAGACCCTGGCTCGATTTCGTGATCCTGGTGAAGACCATTCCCGCGGTCCTCTTCGCCAAAGGCGCCTACTAGCCCTCGCAGGCCGTCTAGTGTCACGACCACACCGAGTGGCCATCGGCCCACAGAGTCACGCTACAAGGGAACACGCCACATGAGAATCCTCGTCACCGGACACAACGGATACATAGGCGCGATCCTCGTGCCCATGCTCCAGGAAGCGGGCCACGACGTCGTAGGGCTGGACTCCTACTGGTTCGCGGAGTGTCATCATGGGCCGGCTCCCGTCGATCCGGTCGCCTTGCACAAGGATCTTCGTGACATCACACCCTCGGATCTCGAGGGGTTCGACGCCATCATGCACCTCGCAGCCCTCTCCAACGATCCTCTCGGCGACCTGAACCCCGACTACACGTTCGACATCAACCTGCGCGCCTCCGTCGACCTCGCCAAAGCGGCCAAGACCGCGGGAGTGCCTCGCTTCGTCTTCTCGTCATCGTGCTCGCTCTACGGAGCGCCCGATACCGACGAGTTCGTCGATGAAGCGGCGGCGTTCGCTCCCATCACTCCCTACGGACTCTCCAAGATCCAGGTCGAGCAGGAAGTCGCCGGTCTCGCAGACGACACCTTCAGCCCCACCTACCTCAGGAACACGACAGCCTACGGGTGGTCGCCTCAGCTCAGGGGCGACATCGTCGTGAACAATCTCGTCGCTTACGCCTTCACTACCGGCGAAGTGCTGATCAAGAGCGACGGAACGCCATGGCGGCCTTTGGTGCACGTCGAAGACATCGCTCGTGCGTTCCTCGCGACCGCCGAAGCACCGAGAGAGTTGATCCACAACCAGGCGTTCAACGTCGGCCGTACCGACGAGAACTACCAGATCTCGACGGTGGCCGAGATGGTTGCGGACGTGGTGCCTGACAGCAAGGTCGTTTATGCACCGGGAGGCGAGCCTGACACCCGGAGCTACCGTGTCGACTTCTCGAAACTCGCAACGACACTTCCCGACGCACAGCCGAAGTGGACCGTCCGCGAAGGCATCGAGGAGCTGTATCTGGCGTACCAGCGGTACGGACTGACGCTCGAGCAGTTCCAGACTCGCTTCCTACGTATCCGGCACCTGCGGAAGCTGCTCGGAGAGGGACGGCTGACCCCTTCGCTGAGATGGGCCAATGGAGCAGACAATGGCTGAGACGTCCGGACCAACCTGCCGGTTCTGCGGCACCTCACTCGAGTTCACGTTCGTCGATCTCGGAATGTCGCCCTTCTGTGAGAGTTTCCTTCGCGAGGATCAGCTCGACCAGATGGAAGGCTTCTTTCCGCTCCATGTGTATGTGTGCGATCAGTGCTACCTCGTTCAGTTGGAGGAGTACTTGCCGCCCGAGGACATCTTTGCCGAGTACGCCTACTTCTCCGCGTACTCGGACAGCTGGCTCTCCCACGCCAAGGCATACGTCGACATGATCACGGAACGTCTCGGGCTCGACACATCGTCGCAGGTGGTCGAACTTGCCAGCAACGACGGGTACCTCCTCCAGTACTTCGTGCAGAAGGGCATTCCAGCGCTCGGAATCGAGCCGGCCGCCAACGTGGCGCACGCCGCCATCGAACGGAACGTGGAAACGCTCGTGGAGTTCTTCGACGACGAACTCGGTCAACTCCTCGCCGGTGCCGGCCGGTCCGCCGATCTCATCATCGGCAACAACGTCCTGGCCCAGGTCCCGAATCTGAACTCGTTCGTCGAGGGCATCCGCCTGCTGCTTGCACCCGGTGGGGTGGTCACAATCGAGTTCCCCCATCTCCTTCGACTGATGGAAGAGAACCAGTTCGACACCATCTACCACGAGCACTTCTCCTATTTCTCCTTCTCGACGGCCGAGCGGATCTTCGCGGCACACGGGATGACCCTCTTCGACGTCGACGAGCTGCCAACCCACGGTGGTTCCCTGCGCATCTACGGAAGGCACGCCGGCGACACATCCAAGCCGGTGAGCGCCGCTGCCATTGCTCTGCGGGAGAGGGAAGAAGCGGCGGGTTTGAACGGTCTCGACGCCTACCGTCTCTTCAGAGAGCAGGTCGAAGCCACGAAACGTGACCTCCTCACCTTCCTGATAGAGCGACGTCGCGAGGGGGCAACGATCGCCGGATACGGAGCTCCGGGAAAGGGCAACACGCTGCTGAACTACTGCGGCATCCGGACCGACTTTCTCGAGTACACCGTCGATCGGAACCCGTACAAGCACGGGATGTACCTTCCCGGCACGCACATCCCGATCTACCCGCCGGACAGGATCGCGGAGACCAAACCCGACTACATCTTGATTCTGCCCTGGAACTTGAAGGACGAGATCTCCAAGCAACTCGCCTATACGGGCGAGTGGGGTGCCAAACTGGTCGTGCCGATCCCCAAGGTTCAGACGCTATGACCATCGAGAGACCATGAAGGTCGTGTTGTTCTGCGGAGGTGAGGGAACCCGACTCCGGGACTACTCGGAGACGATTCCCAAGCCGATGGTTCCGGTCGGGTACCGCCCGATTCTCTGGCACGTCATGAAGTACTACGCGCACTTCGGACACAACGACTTCGTCCTCGCCCTCGGGTATCGCGCCGACGCCATCAAGGACTTCTTCCTTCACTATGAAGAGGCCGTCTCCAACGACTTCGTCCTCTCCGACGGTGGGAAACACATCGAACTGGCGAACAGTGATATCGCCGACTGGACGATCACATTCGTCGATACGGGCACCGCCTCGACCATCGGAGAGCGGCTCCGACGTGTTCGCCACTATCTCGATGCCGAAGAGGTCTTCCTGGCGAACTACGCGGACGGGGTCACGGACCTCCATCTTCCCTCCTACATCGAAGGGTTCATGGAGACGGGTGCCGTCGCAAGTTTCGTGGCCATCCGGCCACCAGGTAGCTATCACGCCGTCGAGATCGACGACGATGGATGGGTGAACGCCACGAAGCCCATCGCATCGACCGACACGTGGATCAACGGCGGATACTTCATCCTCAGGCACGAGATCTTCGACTACCTCCACGAAGGCGATGAACTCGTCGTTGAGCCGTTTGCCCGGCTGATCGAGCGGCGCCTGCTGGTGGCCCATCGCCACCACGGCTTCTGGGCGCCGATGGACACATTCAAGGACAAGCAGCTCCTCGACGATCTGTACCGTAAGGGCAACGCTCCCTGGCAGGTATGGAATCACACCGAAGAGTCCTGACAAAGAGTTCTCCATGAGACACCTCGCGCTGAGCACGCCGAACCCCACGATCCTCTGCCTCGGAGCCCACAGCGACGACATCGAGATCGGGTGTGGAGGCACGGTCCTCCAGCTCCTCGGCTCGTTGCCCTCGGCGTCGGTCTGGTGGGTCGTGTTCAGCGGGTCCGGTGAGCGCGCAGAAGAGGCTCGCCGCGGCGCAGAGTTGTTCGCCGGCGATCGACTTGCACACTTCGAGGTCCACGACTTCCGAGATGGCTTTCTCCCCAGCCACTTCGGAGACGTGAAGGAGCGATTCCGCTCCCTGGCCGTGGACCCCGATCTGATCTTCACCCATAGGAGAAGTGACGCCCACCAGGATCACCGTCTGATCGCCGAACTGACGTCGCAGACATTCCGCGATCACCTGATTCTCGAGTACGAGATCCTCAAGTACGACGGCGACATGGGGAGCCCCAATGTTTACGTGCCGCTCGACGAGCAGCACGTGACGCGAAAGGTCGAGAACCTCCATGAGGCGTTCACCTCACAGCGGTCCAAGCCCTGGTTCGACGAGACCGTCTTCAAGTCCTTGATGACGATCCGGGGCGTTGAATGCAGATCCCCCTACGCAGAGGCCTTCTACGGATCCAAACTGGTACTGCGTGGCTGACGTCTGCTGGAGCTGCGGGGCCGGCGGGCTCATCTCGTTCTTTGAGGCACCCTCGATCCCGACCAGCTCGTGCGTCCTTCTCCCAACCAGGCAGGCGGCGCTCGAGTGGCCGGTCGGAGATCTCCGCCTCGTGTTCTGCCCGAAGTGTGGATTCATCCAGAATGATCTCTTTGATCCCAACCTGGTCGACTACACCCAGCCCTACGAGGAGAGTCAGGCCTTCTCCTCGACCTTCTCGCGCTTCGCTACCGAACTCGCGGAACATCTCATCGACACCTACGACCTGCACGGCAAGGACATCCTCGAGGTCGGCTGCGGGAAGGGTGACTTCCTGAGAATGCTCTGCGAGCTCGGCGACAACCGGGGGCTCGGCATCGACCCGGCCTTCGCCGAAGGGCGACTGGACACCGCCGCCGACGTCACCGTGCGCAAGGAGTTCTTCTCGGAATCGACCACCCACCTCAGCGGGGACTTGATCGCGTGCATCCACACGCTGGAACACATCCAGCCGGTCGGCCACTTCGTTCGACTGCTCAGGGAGTCGGCAGGCGGGCGCACGGGCTCCGTGCTCTTCGTCGAGGTACCCGACACCATGCGCATCCTGGTGGAGGGTGCCTTCTGGGATGTGTACTACGAGCACTGCTCCTACTTCACGCTGGGGTCGCTCGGACGTCTCCTCCAGCGGGAAAAGTTCGGCCTTCGATCACTCGAGACCGGGTACAACGACCAGTACCTGCTCGCCGAGGCGTCGGCGAAGACAACCGGTGGCATGCCTCCTGTTGCCGACATCGAGGCCATCCAGCGCAATGTGCACGCGTTCACAGATGCCGCCTCCCGATCGCGAGCACGATGGCAGAAGAAGCTGGAGGCCGCAGCAGTCGCCGGCAGGCGGGTTGTGGCGTGGGGGGCGAGCTCGAAAGGTGTGGGGTTCCTGACGGCTCTCGAGGCAGGTCGAACCGTGGGTAGCGTCGTCGACATCAATCCGTACAAGCAAGGCAGGTTCATGCCGGGAACCGGGCAAGAGATCGTTGCGCCCGAGTCACTCCCGTCGGAACCGCCGGATCTCGTGATCGTGATGAATCCGATCTACCTGGACGAGATCACCCTCGATCTGGCGAGTCGCAATCTGTTCCCCGAGATCGTGGCGGTCTGATCAGGCGACGAGAATCTCGGTAACGATCCCCATGTCGGCCAGTCGCTTCTCGATCTCTTCTCGGTAGATCTCGTTGGCGATCACGACGATGTCGGGAGGATCGTCCATGAGAGCGTCAGGTGGCGCGATGAGCTGACCGGTACCGGCCATGTGCTTGCCCCACTTGCGAGGGTTGATGTCGATGGCAAGAGGGATGTCTGCGGAAGCCCCAACAGCGTTGAGGAAGGTGTCCCCTCTGGCTCCGGCACCCCACAACACCGCCCGAAGGTCTCCCCCGCGGATGTCCGCGAGTGTCGATCGCCACCGATCGAGCCGCTCCTGATAGCCCTCCGCGAAGCGTGTTGCCGCTTGCTCCAACTCTGACTCGACCGATGTGTGTTCGGAGTCCGCTGCACCCGGGGTCGCTTCAGCGATCAGATACAGGTTCTCGTAGACCGGCCGGATCTCATCGACTTCGAAACCGGCGGACCGAAGCACGTTCTCGAGGGCTTGTGGCGTGAAGTAGATCGGATGTTCATAGATGACGTCCCATACATCCATCCGCTCCAGCATGTCGAGCGCGTTCGGTACCTCCAGCACCAGGGCAGTGTTGGCACCGTCACCGATTCCCTCGCGCAAACTCCGAAGAAACAGCAGCGGATCGTCGACGTGCTCGAGGAACTGTCGGGCGATGATGAGATCGGGGCGGACATCGTGGGCAGGCCCCGAGTAGTACTCCTTCACGAAGTGGAGCCGCTCGTCGAGGGGCTGACCTGGGTCATGTTCATAGGCGGGATCGAACCCAAAGCCCTGATTGTCGCCCAGCTCCACCAACATCCGAAGGAAGTCTCCTTTGCCACACCCGATCTCGAGCACCACCTTCTGATGGAGATCGTGCCGTTCGACAAGGTCCACGGCAAGCTGCTGCGCGTACTCGCGGAACAGGGGCGAGTAGTGGAGCGAGTTCTCGTACTCCGCGTCGTAGTCGAGGATTGAAGGATCGAACGCCACATTCACGAGGATCCCACACGTCCTGCAGAGCGCGAGCGACATCGTCCCGCGCGGCGCGCTCAATGCCGTTCTGCGGTCCGGCCAGAGCGTGCAACTCAGCGCCGGCAACTCAGACGGCGCCGTCACTGCGGCGAGATCCTCGGAGCGGCACACCGGGCAAGCCGACATCTTCCCGGGCCTCGCGACGTGCATGACCTCCCCGTTCACTACGTCGACCAATCTGCCCAGCTCCTCTCGAACCTATCGTTCACGGCAGTGCCGTAACGGTGACGTTTCCAATCGCCACATCGACATGATGCGCGAGCAGCAAGAACGAACCGGCCGTCGGATCGTTGGCCTGTCCTTGTTGGTCGGTCATCCACGTCCCGGGTTCAGAGTCGCCGTCCTTCCAGATCTTCAAGCTGTAGAGCGGTCCGTCGGGCGTCGTCTCGACCTTCATCTTGAAGTGGTAGGTCGCGCCGATCGCAATCGTCTGCGGATCCTCCGCCTGGACGTCGGGATTGAAGCCAACGAGCCTGATCCCCTCGAACACGCTTGTCCATCGGAGCTCACCCAGGTCCCCGGATGGCCACCAGCCCCACACGGGCTGGGCCGAGGGATCGCATATCGATGTGACGAACGCCGAGCAGTCTTCGTGCCCGTCCCAGCCCATCAGGATTCCGAGCGCCGGTCCATAGCTTGGCGAGTCGTATCCGTTGACGGTGTCGAGCCCCCGAATCGTGATGGGCACTTCCACCTGATAGTCGGTCCACGTGACATCACCGATGTCGATCAAGCGGTCGTACCCGACATCGACCGTGAGCAGACCGGTCGGAGTCACGCTCCATTGACCGTCCACAACCTGTGCGACGTCCTGGATGTTGCCGACGGTGCTCCAATCGATCGAGTACGGCAGAGCCAAGGTGGTTCCCGGTGTCCAGTCCACCGTCACCGTCTTGGTTGTCACATTGCTGAGATTGTCGACGGCTCGGATGACCACCGTATTGGCGCCGCTCCCGAGGTCCGTCGTCGGGATCTGGACGTCGAAGTCGCCGGGCATGAGCAACCGGCGCGAGTCCGGCCCCATGTTGAGGCTTTGGCTCGTCCCTCCGTTCAGCGTGAAACTCAGTGAGGCAACCCCGTCCGGATCGTCCACATTGCCGAGGACATCGACCCACTTCTGCGCATAGCTTTTATTGCCGAACTTCTGTGAATCGCCGTACCAGATATCGAAGATCGTCCCTCCGCCATCCTCCGGCGTGATCGGTGCGGCGCCGTTGAAGAAGTAGTCGACGACCACATGGTTCGGTGGAGCCGGCACGGGTGGATCCCAGCTGGGGCCAGGGTTGCCTGCGTACACACCCACCTGAGTGACCGTCAATGGCTGACTGAACGTCAGCTGATCCGTCCAAGTACTGCCGTCGCTCGACGTCGAGTACGTCCACGTGTCGCCCACCCGCAGCACCTTCAGCCACACGGGTTGGTGATCGAGCGACGCCACGTGGCTGAAGGGAGAGTTGTCGGGCCCACCATCGATGAACGCCGCGTACGCGAGAGCTTGCCCGGATGACGAGTAGTCGCCACTGTACGCGGACTCGGAGAACCGAAGGAACGTGTCTGCGTCCTGCTGGACGATGATCCCCTGATCCTGCTCCGGGTTGGTCATCTGCGACTGGAACTTCACGATGATCTCGAAGTTCGTATCGGCGGCGGGCTGCATCAAGCGTGGGGCGTTGAATGTGATTCCATTCCCCGAATCGATCCAGGCATCGTGCCGGGCGCCTGCCGGCACGTCGATAACGAGCTGGTTCTGAGAGCGAGACACGCTGAAGGTCGAGTCGCCATCAGGGTCGACTTCTGTCCAGAGGCCCGTGTCGATCGAGGATGCGAAGAAGTCGTCCGAGACGAACGCGCCGGTCGACAGCACACCGATCGTCACCGTCGCCGTATCAGTCAACGACCCATCCGACACCGTATACCCAAACGAGTCAGACCCCACAAACCCGGCAGGCGGATCATACGTATACGAACCATCGGCAGCGACCGACACCGACCCACCTTCCACCGACGTCGGGTCAGACGCCGACACCGTCAACACATCACCAACATCCGGATCCGAATCATTCCCCAACACACCCGGCGCAGCCACCACCAACTGCGTATCCTGCGGCGTCGACCCACTGTCATCCACCGCAACCGGCGCATGATTCACCGACGAGACACCAATCGTCACCGTCGCCGTATCAGTCAACGACCCATCCGACACCGTATACCCAAACGAGTCAGACCCCACAAACCCGGCAGGCGGATCATACGTATACGAACCATCGGCAGCGACCGACACCGACCCACCTTCCACCGACGTCGGGTCAGACGCCGACACCGTCAACACATCACCAACATCCGGATCCGAATCATTCCCCAACACACCCGGCGCAGCCACCACCAACTGCGTATCCTGCGGCGTCGACCCACTGTCATCCACCGCAACCGGCGCATGATTCACCGACGAGACACCAATCGTCACCGTCGCCGTATCACACATGTGGGTGGCATCACAGACCTTGTAGGTGAACGAGTCGCTCCCGGCATACCCCGCCGTGGGCGTGTAGTCGAACGATCCATCTCGGTTGTTCAACAGTGTGCCGTGCGAGGGGCCCGACTTCTTAGCTGTCGACGCCGGGTCAAGGTTCGTATCGACATCGTTCGCTACAACGTCGATGGTGACCAGGGTTCCCTCCGCAGTCGTCGCCGTGTCATCTACCGCGAGCGGGGCCAGGTACCCCTCGAGCTGAGTCCGAACAGATTCCGAGACGGCACCCGTCCCGCCAAGCACCACGATCCGGTGGGTCGAGAGGCGGAGAAGCTCATCCCTCGTCGCGTTGGGAATGCCGTCCTGCGTGACGAGAAGCACCGGCCCGCCCTCGTGCGCGGCCGCGGGCCCGCCGGCGAGCGCATCGGGGTAGTTCAGACCGGTGGCCACGTAGACAACCGGGACGCCCGCTGAGAACCAGCCGGCAGAGATTGCTGCAGCGGTTGCATACCGATCCGCTCCCGAGAGCCGAGTGACGGTCCCACTCGTGTATCCGGCCAGCTCCGACTCGATGGCCGAGGAGACGACCCCAGTGCCGCCGAGAATGACGATCCCGTCCGGGGAGAGGCGCTCGAGCTCCGCCCGGGTGGCCGAAGGCAGCGTGCTCCCAACAAGCAAGATTGGTCCCGCGGCGAGAGCGGCAACCGGCCCACCTGCCAGTGCGTCCGGGAAGTTCAGACCAGTCGCAATGTACGCCACGGGGACATTGGCCGGGAAGGTCGCCGCAGAGATCGCCGCTGCGGTTGCATACCGATCCGCTCCCGAGAGCCGAGTGACGGTCCCGCTCGTATACCCGGCCAACTCCGACTGAACGGCGGGCGAAACAACCGCAGTTCCTCCCAGGATGACGATCCGCGCAGGGTCGAGACGATTCAGCTCATCCTTGGTCGATTGAGGAATCGAGTCGGTGGAGACAAGGAGGATTGGCCCGTCCCCCTCCGAAGCAGCCGAGCCGGCCAGCGCGTCCGGGAAGTTGAAGCCGGTGGCGACATAGGCGACCGGCACTCCGGCGCCAAAAGCTGCTTCAGAGATCAGCGCGGCAGTGTCGAAGCGATCGGTTCCACCGATTCGCTCCACAACCGGAGTCGCCGGCGGCAGCGCTCCGGCCGCACGGGCAATCTGAGGCACTGGCATCGCAACAGACGCAACTGTTATCGCGAAGACGGCGGCAACGACCCGGACTCCACGCCCGAACCGTCCCAACCCCTGGGCCCTTGCCTCCATCCTCAGCCTCCCTGGAGTGATGTGTGTGCAGCTGATCACTCTACGTGGTCGTTCTTGCTTTGGCAACACGCTGCGCGATGTTCCGGTGAGGGAGCGACCGCGAGGCACACCACAGTGGCGACTCGTAGGTGCGAACCGGTCGGAACGTCAATCCAGGTGCGCGTGATCTCTGAAACGATTCCCACCACAGACTGGCTCTTGATCTACCTATTCGGACAGTCTTCGCTTCGCCGACGAAGGCGTCTGCGTCCCAGGTCATCTAAAAAGAGGGGATCTCCCACGACGCACAATCGCCAACCCGAAGCCACACCATATGCACCCTGCCATCTCCAGGGGGCGTTGAGCGAACGTCACACCGCGTGGGTACCACTGCCCCGAGCCGCCGATTAGCCCTTGAGTGCTTTTCGTGCGAAACGCCGCAGTCGACGATAGGCGCCATACCAGCCGGTGGATTCATTGATCGGGAAGCGAGATAGCTCGGGCCACATTCTTGCAATGGCATCCGGAGTGAACCCGTTCGCGAGACGGTACTCGAGCGGGAGGCTCATCATGGCCCCGAAGATGACCCTGTCTCCGAATGGGTACATCGTGTACGCGTAGCCTTCCGGATATGCGTATGGGAGGTATCCGTTCCAACCTCCGAAGCGCATCTCGATGGCTCGCATATCGAAGACCCCGACGGCGCTGTCGATCGGCAGGTCGCTGAGCCAGCGCGCACCGCGCTCCACGAGTTCCGGCCACTCGGGCGTCTCTCGCCATTCCAGCATCTTGTGAACGGTTACGGGTTCGGGATCAGGACCGAATGTCACAAACGACGGCATCCGCGCAACTTCCGCCACAGAGGCCGGGAGATAGGGTCGCTCGGAGTCCATGGCCGCCATCATGGCGACAGCCTCTTGGCACCTCCCGTCTAATGCGGCCACACCGCCGGTTCGATATATCAACCGGTCGATCTCCATGGGAGACGCACCGCCCTCGATCACCCGGTGGCGCAGACCCAGGGTCTTGGCGATGTGTCGAGCAAGGCTCACGTCGGTACGCCCGGTCCGGTCGGGCAAGGCGACCGTCACGAACTCGATCTCGTCGAGGAACTCCTTCGAACAAGCGAGCAGTACGCGGGTGTCGTTGCCTCCGGTTAGTGACATCTGCACCGGTCGGGACTCCACAACCGCCCTGATGGACCCGGTGATTCTCGCGAGGACCGTGTCGAGGACTCCATTGATGTCGTTCGTCGTCTCGAACTCCCCGCTCGGCCAGTACCTGACCGGACGCCATGACTCAAGATCCAGGTAGTGGTTCGGCGCCAGCCAGTCGACCGAATACCGCATGGTCAATCCGAAGTACAGGCTGGGATCGATTCCGAAGCTGGATGGCGCCCTCACGAATGCGAAACGATCATCATCCGGGTCCTCGTAGGGAACCAGGAACAGCGTTGACGCCACGATCCTCTGTTCTTCGCAGTACACCACTCCCATCGAGCCTGAAGCATCCAGAAGTACGCGCTGACCACCTTGCCCTAGCCACACCGCGACGAATCGACCTGCAAACCCGTCGACGAGATGGCGGAATCCATCAGCATCGATGGCAGGGTCGACCCGAAGATCCGACGTCACAAGCGCTCCGTTCTGCGCGATCGGCTGACCCAGCAGCCACCCCACTGGATTCTCGTCGACAAGAATCTGCATCACCGGCAGATCAGGGTGGTACCCGAGAAACCACGAGGCCAGTTTGCGCTCTCGCCAGCCGTCGGGAAGTTCCA
>CAZWHZ010000036.1:0-15471 GCA_964633745.1 uncultured Acidimicrobiia bacterium | reverse complement strand
TCGGCGACTTCAACGGCGACGGCAAAGACGACCTCGCCTCCTTCCGATCCGGCACCTGGACCGTCTCACTCTCCAACGGCAACCGATTCACCTCGACCACCTGGGGATCGCTGTCACCAACAACCGGCTGGGACACCCACCTCGTCGGCGACTTCAACGGCGACGGCAAAGACGACCTCGCCTCCTTCCGATCCGGCACGGGAACCTGGCAAACCCTGTTGTCGACCGGCTCCCATGGAAGCACGGGTCCATCTACCACTGTGCAGTCGTACGACCACTTCAGCCTTGCCCTCTCGTTCGACGCCAATGACGACGGGGCGGACGACATCATCCAGTTGGACGCATACGACGGCACGTGGCACGCCGGCATCATCGAGAACGGAAGGCTCGACTTCCTCACCCTCGAAGACTCCCCCTACCGAACCACGATGAGCCGGGAACCTCACAGCAGCAAGGCGTCCGGCAGATTTCTCACGTACTTCGGCCAGGAGTTCAGATGGGTGAGCACCAAGACCGGCTACGGACTCGGGTCGACTACCAGCGCTGATCGCATTTGGGGAGCTGACCGCTACGAGACTGCGGCTGCTGTGAGCGCGAAAGCGTTCCCCGGCGGCTCCTCAATCGCCTATGTCGCTACCGGAGAGAACTACCCGGACTCGCTGGCGGCAGTCCCCGCCGCGGCCCGCGAGGGCGCACCCATACTCCTGACCCGAACCGCCTCCTTGCCGGCTTCCACACGCGCCGAACTCCTGAGGCTTGCGCCGCAACGCATCGTCGTGCTCGGTGGCTACGGTGCCGTGTCAGATGCCGTTCTGCGGGAGCTCGACGGCCTCGCCCCCGGCGGTGCGTCCAGGAGAGCCGGCCCGACGCGCTACGAGACCGCGGTGGAAGCGTCCAGAGCAGTCTTCAGTCCAGGGGTCCCCGCGGTCTACATCACGTCAGGCACCACCTGGCCCGAAGCGGTCGCTGCCGGCCCCGCAGCGGGTATGTCGAGCGGCCCGCTACTCCTCGTGCTCCCGTATGGGATACCAGGGGCGGTCAGGAACGAGCTCAACCGTCTTTCGCCTGGGAAGATCGTCATCGTAGGATCGACCGCGAGCGTCTCAGCGTCAGTTGCACAGCAACTCGCGTCGATCGCCCCGGTGGCCCGTATATCGGGTTCGGACCGGTACGCAACGACTGCTGCCGTGTCCGCCAGCGTATTCACAAGGAGCAGCGGGCCCGCCTACGTTGCAACAGGCCTGCTCTATCCGGACGGACTCACCGGAGGCGTATTGGCGACCATGCATTCCGCGCCGCTTCTGCTGACGGATCCGCTGAACCTCTCCACCCCCACCGCAAACGAGCTGAACCGCCTGCGGCCCACGTCCGTGACCGTCCTTGGTGGCGAGGGGGCAGTCAGCGCCGGCGTCGCATCGCAGCTGGGTTCGTACCAGGCCCTCGGGGCCCTGACGTTCGACGTCGGAGCCTTGCCCCGTCCCTGACACCGGTCAGAATCTCGATCAGGCGTGCGCGCTGAATCCGCCAGGAGATCGCCTCGACCGCCTCACGAGCTGCAGCCAGCTGTGCATCCCGCCGCGATGGAGAGAGACTCGCGAGGTCCCGTAGAGCGTCGGCGATTTCGGTCGCCGAACCTGCTTCGACGTAGCGCAACGTGTCCTCGGGAAAGTACCTGAGCAACGTCGATGTTCGCCCGGCAATCACTGGGACTCCGAGCAGCACCCACTCGACGATCTTGTTCGAGAACGAGAGGCCGCCGAGGTCATCCGGCTTCGGTACATTGACGCCCACCCACGCGTCAGCGAGCAACCCGGGTATCTCCCTGTGCGACACCCGTCCCATGAACTCGACTCGGTCTCCGATGCCGAGGCTATCGGCCATTCCCCGGAGCAGCTCCTCATCTTCGCCTTCGCCCACGATGCGGAGGCAGATCTCGGGTATAGCATCCTTCACTTCCACCAGAGCATGCAGCACATCGTCCAGCCCATATCGCAGAGCGACCGTTCCCGTGAACACCACAACCCCCTTCTCGGGGTGGCGTTGGATCGGTTCCCACCCTTCCACATCGGAAACGTTCATCACGACGTCGATGTGGATGCCCGGTGAGCGCGAGTGAAGCAGCTCTCGTAGAGGTTCATGAACGGTGATCACTCGGTCAGCGAATCGCAGGGACCACCGCTCTTGGAGCCGGAGCAGACCCTGGACGAGTTTCGACGATCGCCCCTTGGAGACGAACAGCTCCGGCATCGGATCGTGCACATCGAGGACCACCGGTACGCGAAGCAGCCGGGGAACGAGCGCAGCGAATACGAATGCGTCCGGAGGCGAATTCACGTAGACCAGGGCGGGCCGACTCATCAGACAGCGCCATGTAAGCCACCCCAGACTCCACAGGAAGAAGAACAGGTACTCGAAGACGTAGCGCATGACCGAAGCACGGTTCCTATCGAGGGGGAATCGCCAGGTTCGAAGACGGCCCTCACGGACGGGCCCGTCGAGAAACAGCCCTTCAACGCGCCAGCCTTCGTCGAGCATTGCCCGAACGGTTCTCCGCACGCGCGGATCACGTGCGAGATGCGACTGAGAGATGACCAGAATCGAAGACTTCATCGATCTACACGCCCCGTTTGCGGAGGACTGCCGGCAGGGTCCGCAGCAGAATCTGAAGATCCAGAGTGAGTGATCGGCTCTCCACGTACTCCAAGTCGTAGTCGATTACCTGTTGAAACGTGAGCGAGCCCCGACCGCTCACTTGTGCCAGGCCCGTCATTCCCGGTCTGACGGCGAGCTTGCGACGCGCCCTGGCATCGTAGTGGTCGACCTCGTAGTCGATCGGGGGCCGCGGACCGACCAAGGACATCTCGCCGCGCACAATGTTCACGAGATTGGGAAGTTCGTCCAGAGATGTTCTCCGCAGAAACCGACCCACACGTGTGATGCGGGGATCGTCGAGCAGAAACACTTCCTCTCCTTCGGCAGTGATCCGTGGTTCGGCACGTCCTTCGACGAGCCGCCGGTAGTAGTCGCGGTGTATGGCATCGTCGTTGCCGTGGACCATGGTCCTGAACTTGAGCATCGTAAACGGCGTGCCACCCCTTCCGATCCTCGTCTGGCGAAACAGCACGGGCCCCCGACTGCCAAGCTTCACGACGGCGGCAATCACCAGCAGGACTGGCGAAGCGATGACAAGGCAAACGATCGATCCAAGAAGATCGATGACACGCTTGACCGGCGGATACCACCGGCCGGAGTGTCTACGTGTCATGGTCAGTCGCGGATGGTCGCGGCATTGGAAACATCGATGTTGTGCACCGCTCGATGGATCCTGGCAGACTCCCCCACCGCCTCTGCCAGGTTCACGGCAGCAAGACCGTCCGCGAGTGGCACGACTCCCCCCTGTTCTCCTCGTACCGCCCTGACAAAGGCCTCGAGTTCGACGCGAAGTGGTTCAGCACGGTCGATGCGGTACTTGACCATGTTGCCCTCACTTACGCCACTCCGGCCTCCGTACTCGGCCCAGTAGCCGATGTGGCTGTTTTCATAGAAGTACAGATCCTGAGCGACATAGTCGAGGCGGTACATGCCGCCTTCGCCGATGACGGTGAGCTCTCTCACCTTTATCGGCGTCAGCCAGTTGACGTCGAGCAGCCCGATCGTTCCATCACTGAACCTCATGAGGGTGACCGAGAGATCTTCGTGATCGGAGTGCATACGCATCGCCGTTTCGGCAAACAATCGCTCGATCGGTTTGCCAACCAGATACCTGATGACGTCCAACTCGTGAGTTGCCAGGTCCACGATCACCCCTACATCTCGAATTCGATCGGGAAGGGGGCCGGTTCGAACGGCGTGAAGCTGGAAGACCTGGCCGATCTCCCCCGCGGTCACCCCGCGCCTGAGGGCCGCAAGCGCAGGGTTGTAGCGCTCGATATGCCCGACCGTCCCGACGATATCCTTTTCAGATGCCGCCTGCACGACCCGCCGAGCCGCCTCGGGAGTTGAAGCGAGTGGCTTCTCGACCAGGAAGTGAAAGCCCCGTTCGATCGCTGACAGTGACACCTCTTCGTGTCTCGAGGTGGGCACCGCGATCACTACCGCCTCGAGTGATTCCTTGCTGAACATCTCCGCGTAGTCGGCATACGTGTTGACCCTCCGGGAGCGGCGGATCACCTCCCGAGCAGCGTCAGAAACGTCGGCAACCGCTACAAGATCGACTTGGGGAAGCTCAGACAGAACCCGAACATGGTTTCGCCCCATGTTCCCCAACCCGACAACACCCACCCTGACCGGAGGGTCGAGTGATAGATCCGGGTGTACACCGTCTTCCATCGAGTTCCTCATCTGCCCAGACCAACATAGCGGTGCCCAGCCGCCTCCACCGTGTGGCGGTCCAACGAATTCCTTCCGTCGATCACCACAGCTGGATGATATCGGCTCCAGTCGAAGGTTTGGTAGATCTCGTGACCAGTCACCAGAATGAAGGCATCAGGGGCCTCGCCGTGCCATGGCCGCAAGCCGAATCTTTCGAGCGCGACGTCGTCGAAGAGCGGGTCGTCCACCCAAACCCTCGATCCCGAGGTTCTCAACCCGGTATCGAGAGCGAACACGGGAGAACTCGTCACCTCGGGGACGCCCGGCCGGTACGCGGCACCCAAGAGCACGACATCCTTTCCTTCGAGATCCCCAACGTGTTCTTTCGTGATTCCGAGGACCACTTGCGGCATGGCCTCGTTGACGATGCGCGCGGCGCGAATCAGGGGCGAGCCGGACGTGGATGCCTCGAGGAGGTACGGGTAGTGGGGGATGCAGTGCCCGCCGACACCGACTCCCGGTTGATGCACATGCGAGTAGGGCTGGGAGTTGGCAGCGTCGATCACTTCCAAGACATCGACGTCCCACTCGTCGGAAAAGCGGGCCAGTTCGTTGGCAAAAGCGATGTTGATGTCCCGGTAGGTCGTCTCCGCGAGTTTTGTCATCTCGGCCGCCTCGGACGAACCAACGACCTTCACCTCTGCGGGCAGATACGTGGAGTAGAAACGACGAGCTGCTTCTGCCGACGCTGCATCAACACCGCCCACGATCTTGGGGTAGGTGTCGAGATCTCGCCATGTGCGCCCGGACGAGACCCGCTCCGGGCTGAAGACCACCCCAACCGAAGGGTGCACCTTGCGCAGGATGGGCGCATAGCGGTTGCGCGTGATCCCCACCGGTACGGTGGTTTCGAAGATCACCGTCGCGCCTTCGGAGACATGAACCGAGATCTCCTCAACAGCAGAGTCGAGGTGCGTGAAGTTGGGCACTCCCTTCTCGGTGACCAACGGCACGAGGACAATGACGATTTCGGCATCTTCGATCACTTCGTACGAGCCGCTCGCCACCAGCACCTCCTGCTCAATCAGCCGGGACAGGTGCTCGTCAACACCAGGCTCGCGTCCAATCGGACTGACCCCGCGACGAATCTGGTCGATCTTCGCCGAATCGGTGTCGACGCCAACGACGGTGGCTCCTCTGTGGGCATAGTATGCGGCAACGGGTAGCCCCATCTTGCCTAGTGCAATCACAGCGACCTTCACGAAAACTCCCTCGCAATCGCCTCGGCAGTCGCGATGATTCGCTCTCTTGCAGGCTCGTCGACCTTCGGATGGATGGGGAGGCTCAGCACCTCGTTGGCCGCGCCTTCAGATGCCGGACACGCGCTCTTCCACCGTGCAAACGCTTCCTGTCGATTGAGCGGTATCGGGTAGTAGATGTCCACCCCGACCCCGGCACCACGGAAACGCTCAACGATCTCGTCCCGATGGGCGGCCGGAACGCGAACGGTGTACTGGTGAAATACGTGCGTTGCACCATTGGGCACATCTGGGGTGACAAAGAAAGGGGGCAGCTCGTCGGTCAGGAAGTGGGCGTTCTCGATGCGTCGGGCATTCGCCTCGGGCAGCTTGGCTAGCTGAGCACGCCCTATCGATGCATGGAGATCGGAAAGGCGGAGGTTGAGTCCCCACACCTCGTGCCGGTAGCGCTCCGGCATCCCATGATTGCGAAACAAGCGGAGGCGATCCGCCAGTCGGGGATCGGTCGTTGCGACGAGTCCACCCTCACCACTCATCATGTTCTTGGTCGCATACAGCGAATACGTTGCCACCCCGCGTTCACCTGGCGAAATGCCTCCCCTTGTTGCGAGGTGAGCCTGGGCGGCATCTTCGACGATCACGAGATCGTGATGTCCGGCGAATGCGGATACAGCCTCCATGTCCGCCATCAGCCCATATAGGTGTACCGGCATGATCGCTGCTGTCTTTGGAGAAACCTTGCGCTGCGCATCCGCCAGGTCGATCAGGTAATCGTCGCCGATATCGACGAACACCGGCACTGCTCCAACCTCGATAACGGCATTCGCAGTGGCCGCGAAGGTGAAGGCCGGAACCAGCACTTCATCGCCCTGACCGACACCGAGAACGTGGAGCGCCGCATAGAGGGCAGTGGTTCCGTTGGTAACGGCTACGACGTGAGGTACGCCCGATGCCCGTGCGAACTCCTCCTCGAGAGCGGCTACCTCGGGGCCCTGAGCGAGACGACCACTCCGAAGGACTCGGAGTACCGCCGCCTCCTCCTCCGCTCCGATGTCCGGCGCGGCTATAGGGATGAAAGGTTGAGAATTGTCTGACATTCAGGGCACACTCCTTGCCCGCTATCGATTTCTACTCTCGCTCCACATGAGCAGACCCACCCAAGCTGTCGAGCCGGCACACCGGCCACGAGGGCATGTGGCGGGACATCCCTGGTGACTACGGCCCCCGCAGCAACCATCGACCACGCCCCCACCGACACGCCCGCAATCAGAATCGAACCCGCGCCGAGTGCGGCCCCGGTGCCCACGACCGTTTCGTCAACGATCCAGTCATTGTTCGACTTCCGCGAGCCGTCCGGGTTCACCGCCCTCGGGGCGCGGTCATTGGTCACGACCACTCCTGGTCCCACGAAAACACCATCAGACAGCTGCGCTCCCTTGAACAGCAAGACACCCGATTGGATCTTGCAATCGGCACCAATCACCACCTCGGCATCGATGTAGGTGTGACTCCCGATCGAGGTCCTGTCGCCGATGACGGCCCCTTCGCGCACCTGTGCAAAGGCCCAAATGGAGGTGTCCGAACCGAGCTGCGCGCCGGGCGACACGTGCGCTCTGGCGTCTACGTAGGCCACGAAGATCTCCTGGAAGTGTGCGAACGGATGAGGTAGCACCGAGAAGTCTAGATGCGACAAAGGTGAACATCGTCCACCGAAGCCCCTGGGAGTCTTTGAGCTGCACAGGCACTTGAGGGGCCTGTGTGCTCAGACGACAACTATCGTTGCCTCGATGGAACCTCGCCATCCTTCCACCACGCCTCGCCTGGCTCGGTATGCATCGGTCGTCGAGCGACTGCTCGTGCTCGGTGTGGTTCCCGCGTTCATCGTGTCGCAGTGGCTCGCAGTGCGCTGGGGCCTTCCAACGCGCCAGTGGTTCAACGGCTTGGTCATGATCGGTGTCCTCTTCGTAGCCGGCGTTCGTCGAGGCAGACTTATCTCGTACCGACGCGAACTGGCCATCGCCCTCGCAGTTGTCGCAGGTGTGGTGCTATCTGCAGGAACGAGTGGAGCACCAATCACTGTCATGCTCCGGGGTTCAATCCCCTACATCGGCTTCATACTGCTGATCGTGGGTTCGCTCGCGTTCTCCCCGCCACTCCACGACCTCCGCCAGGGAGCAACGATCGCCGTCGGGAGCGGCGCGCTCATGGGGATCGTCTCAGTCGCCGAACTCATCGGCGGTAAGCCTGTCTACCGCCTGTTCGGACAGGCCATCGACTATCCCGACTGGTGGAACCGGGGACGCGCGACTGGCCTCGTAGCCAACCCGGGCCGCCTCGGCCAGGTCGGCGCCCTCGCCATCGCGCTGGCCCCACTCACGAACCGAGTGCTTTGGGTCGTCTTGGCCGGAGCAGCGGTCGGAGCAAGTGGGAGTCGACTGGCCGTCCTGTCGGCCCTGGCCGTCGGACTGACGTGGCTCCTTCGAAGGCGTACCGATTCCAGACTCCTGGTGATCGGCGCGCTCGCCGCAGTTGGAGCGTTCCTGGTGGTGCAGCTGGCGGTTCCTGCGGCGCGCCATGATCTTGCCGCCCGCAATGACGCGATCTCTTCCCAGATCGGCGACGGAGAAGTGGTGACGGACGTCCGGGTAGCCAACTTGAAATCAACCTTCGCCGTGTGGACCGACTACCCGATTCTCGGGGCCGGACCAGGGCGATTCGGTAGCACGACTGCTTGGCGGACTCACTCGGAGCTCCATGAGCAGTACGGTCTTCCCGACGTCAGATCGCCGGAGTTCGAGGCACAGCTCCGTGCGGCCGGCGACCTTCGACCAATCGACGTGGGCATAGCCCAGCTCGATGTTGGCTGGCTCCAGGTACTGGCCGAGCTGGGGACCATCGGGCTTCTCGGAATAGCCGCACTTCTCGCTTCAGTCCTGGTTCGCTCGTTTCGGACCCGGTCGGTCGTTCCCATAGCCCTGGTGGCAGTGCTCGCGATCGTATCCCTGGGAAGTCCCGGCATCGTAGATCTGTCGCTTGTCGGGGTAGTGGCGATCTGGGTGGGGTCCATGTCGGGAGCCCAGATTGACAACTGAAGGCAGCTCCAGACAGGTCGCCCGACACGCTGCCCTCAGCGTCGTCGGTCTCGTCACGATCGGTCTGGTCCGACTAGCGGAGAAGATCGGAGCGAAAGCGTTCTTCGGCGAACAGGGACTGGCCTGGGCAACAGCCTCGATCTCGATTGCCGCGCTTGCGACCGTCATCGGATCAGCAGGGCTGTCTGCCGGCATCACCAAGCTCATCAGCCAACTCCGGGGCTCGGGAACAGGGCGCGCACGACAACTTGCAGCGCTGGTGGCAAGGGTGGCTCTGGCACTGACGTTGGCCGGCGCGGTCGCGGGGCTCATCTACTCGACGTTCGACCCGACGCTCGGTGCCACAGGCAGGGGTCAGATCGTGATGGTGGGTGTTCTCACGCTCGTGTTCGGGCTCTACCTTGCAGGAAAGTCGATCCTGTATGGGGAAGAGCAGGTCTCCCGGTACGTTCGCGCAGAGCTGCTCGGTGGAGGGCTCTTCGTCATTGGCATGGTGATCATCGTCGTAGCCAAGGCCGACTGGGCAGTTGTGATCCCTCTGGCGCTCGCGTACGTGCCGGTCGCCTGGGTATCCCTTTCCCGTCTTCGCATCTCGGTCGGAGACTGGCACTCGCTGCCGGTGCGGTCACTACTCGGGTACGGGGCCGTCGGTTCCGTCGGCTCCCTCTCTGGAGTCGGTTTCACCAGTGCCACGCCACTCGTTGCGGGGTTTCTGGCAGGTGAGCCGGGTACAGCGCTCATCGGGGCGGCCCTGGCGGTCCTCGAACCGATGTACCTGGCGCCCCGAGCCATCGGGCTGGCCCTTCTCCCCCGATTGTCGTTCGAGCGTGCGAAGAACTCCCAGCCGTCGAGACTGGTCGAGGTTTCGACCGGCATCGCCGCACTCGCTGTTGCGCCGTTCTGCATGCTGTTCGTGCTCGAGAGGGATCGAGTCCTGCAGCTGCTCTTCGGGAATCAGATCGTGGGAGGCACCACGCTCGCGTGGTTCTCTGCAGCCTTCTTTGTGAGCGTCATCGGCGCTCCGGCAGTGACGTCCTTGGCCGCAGTCAGGGTGCGCGACGCGACCATCGCGATGTGGTCGAGCATCGCCGGCTTCGCGACGGCTGCGATCATCTGGCTCACGCTCGGCCCCGGCTTGGGGACCGTCGCCGTTGCGTTCGGTTACTGCATCGGCAGCGTGATCCAGGTCGTACCGCCGATTCTGACGTCAACGCGACGGTACGGGCTCGCGTGGGGGTCACTATGGCTGCGTCTGGCCTTCGTGAGTATCGGTGTGGCCGTGGCGGCAACACTTGCTCCCCCAGGTCTCGCTGTGGACGGAATCGCTCTGTTCGCGCTCGCGGCGGTCATGCTGCCGGAGGAGAGACTCGTCAGACGCCTGGTGGCTCGGCGTTGAGATCCCTGGCCATCGCAACTGCCGCAGCAGCGATGAGCCAGTAGAAGGCAGCGACGCTCGGTATGTGAAACAGGCTGTTCGACAGCGTCTGGGATCCGAAAGCGATCATTGCAGCAACGCTCCCGATGAGCAGTACTCCTCCTCGTCGTCGCACCACGCCCAGCACTGCGATGACGCCCGGCACCATGGCGGCCACAAGCAGAAGCACTCCACCGGGAATCCCAGTTTCGGTCGCGGCAAGAAGGAATGAGTTGTGGGGTGTAGCGATCAGTACCGGGGCGTTTGCGTCGAACTGACCCGCCACATAGTCACCGGATCCGAGCCCCGTCACCGGATGCTTCCTCGCGGTGTCCAGAGCCTGGTGCGTCAGCGCGAGCCGATCATTGCTCTCGTCCACGAACCGGCTTGCGATCGGTGTCAGGATCACGCCAAGGACCAGAAGTCCCGCAACGAGCCCCACCAAGCGCCACCGTCTTGTCAGCACGATCATCACGATGAATCCCACCAGCACTGCGAGCACGGACGCTCTCGTATATGACAGGGTCAACGCAAAGAACAATGCTCCCGTCACGAGCCCCCACACAACGGTCGTGAACCTGCCCCGGCCACGCAAGAAGACGGCAGCCGCCAGCAGCGTCGGAATGAGCATGAGTGCTCCAAAGAAGTTCGAAGAGATGCCGAGCGATCCCGAGATTCGACCCGGTGTGGTCGCGAAGAGCGGTTGGTATGATCTCCACAACTCCAAACCGATGAGTCGAGCGACTTCGGTCGACTGCACCATCCAGTCGACCAGGTATGCCCACAACCCGAAGAGGGCCTCGGTGAGACCAACGGCGAGGATGGCACCAACCACGACCTGCTTCATGTTCGGCCGGGCCGCGATTCTCAGAAGCAGCGAAAACGCGAGAGCGACGAGGCCCCACCGCCCCAGCCCTCTCGTCACCTCTCCAAACGCTGCATGACCCGCAAGCACGACCGACAGCCCGTTCCACGCGGCGAACAGCCACATCGGTATCGACACCGGATGAACGAGTTTCGACCATCCCTCTGTGCGAGTCACGCTCCACAGAGCAACCAGCGTGCCGGCCAGGAACGAAATGTCGTCAGGCGAGATCCCCGCATAGCTGAAGCCCAGCCTGGCGGGCACCAAAGGGGAAGCCGCGATCAGCACAACCGCCCAGACGCCGGGATCCTTGAAAGAGACGAACGAGAACGCTCTGTCGAGCACACCCCATCTCTTGAGCAGCACGAGTGCGATCGATACGCCGACCACGGCCGCTGCTGCCCCTGCGACATGCGACCAGAGACCAAACACCACTGCGAGCGCCCACACGCCAAGAGTGGCCGCGGCGGCTCGAGCAACGGCCACGGAACGAGACATGACCTCGGTGTGATTCACCACGTCGCCTATCTTGCCACCGTTCATGACGACACCCGTCGGAGTGCCGCCAGGGCGGCCCTGGCGAGCCGGTCCGCATCGAAGTCCGCCGCTCGTCGACGAGCGGCGACACTCACCGACGGGTCTTCGCGACGACCGATCCACGAGGCAAGTGCCTCCGCGAGGGCATCAGGTTCGTCGTGAGGTACAACCTGTCCGCAATCCTCCGTCGGCACGCTTCCGAGCCCGCCAACCCGGGAGACAACCACCGGGACTCCGGCTGCAAGCGCCTGCACTGCGACCATGCCGAGGGCGTCTCGTCGGGATGGGACGGCGAGTACGTCGATTCGGGAAAAGAAGGTCGGAAGCTCGTCAGGGTGCACGGCTCCGACCCACTCGACATCGACGTCCAGCTCATCGGCCCGGGAACGCAGGCTCTTCAATTCGGGACCGTCTCCGGCGACGAGCAGCGCGGGTCGGGTGCTCATACGCGCGACAGCGTCGAGGAGCACATCGGCCCCCTTATGTGGAACGAGATCGCCGAGAAACCCAACGGTTGGCATATCTGTTCGACGAATTGCATCTGCGGAGGGTTCCGTGTTCACACCGGGTGGAATCACAACGATCTCGAGGCCGGGTCCGAACCGTCGCTCGATTCGCTGTGCAGTGTTCTCTGAGTTGGTGAAAAGAAGCGCAGCTCGATTCACCGCACGATCGAGCCCGATCAGCCGGCCATCCACGTCGCTTCCGTGTGCATAGAGCACATATGGTCGTCGGGTCACAGAGGCGACAAATCCGGCAATGACTGCTGTCGGTATCAAGTAGTGGCCTTCAATGACGTCAGGGCGGTGCCTTGCCCCCATCCACACCGAGCGAGCCAGCAAGCCGGCATACTTCAAGATCGACCAGGGACCCTTGCGGGGATCCCTGGTTGCCACCACCTCCACGATGGCCCCGTTCCTGCGATACGCATCCACCCGGTCTCTGACGAAGATTCCGAAGTGGGGCTTTCGGGGACCGGGCCACATGTTGGAGATCAGAAGGATCTTCATGCGAGGAGGAGTCGCGCAATCCGATCGCTGGCATGCCCATCCCCGAAGCCAGTCACCGCTCCTCGCGGAGGAGGTCCTGCAAGCGTCGATGCAACGAGCGCACCATCGAGACCAACGACCGTGTTCCATCCCCCCTCGAGTGTCTCCGGCCACTCCGTCTCTTCTCGGAGGGTCAGACAGCGGGTGGCCAGCAGAACGGCCTCTTTCTGGAGCCCTCCCGAGTCGGTGAGGACCGCGTCGGCACGAACAACCAACGAGAGCATGTCGACGTACCCAAGGGGTTGGATGGTTCGCACATTGGACGGGATGGCGATCCGGAACCGATCGACCGAGGCGGCCGTACGCGGGTGAAGTGGCAGAAAGACAGGTCCGGGAGCGGCACCGAGCGCATCCATCGCGCGGACGATCCGATCAGGATCATCGACATTCTCAGCCCTGTGGAGTGTGGCCACGTAGTAGGGGCCAGACACTCCGAGGCGCGTCAGGCCATCGGAACGGAGGTGGGGACGAATCCACTCGAGTGAATCGACCATCACGTCACCCACGTGCTCCACCCCTCTCGTGACCCCCTCACGAGCGAGGTGCTCGACGGCCGTCCTGGTCGGACAGAAGAGCAGATCGGAGACGTGATCTGCAACGACCCGATTGATCTCCTCAGGCATACCCCGGCGAAACGAGCGCAACCCCGCCTCGACATGACCCAGCGGTACGCCCATCTTCGCTGCGACGAGTGCCCCCGCAAGGGTCGAGTTCGTGTCGCCGTACACGATTACCCAATCGGGGCGAGCCTCACTGATCACACGCTCGATGCCCTCGAGCATTCGAGCCGTCTGGGCCCCGTGTGACCCCGAGCCCACCTCGAGGTTGATGTCCGGGGCCGGCAGATCGAGCTCATCGAAGAACACCTTCGACATGGCGTCGTCGTAGTGCTGACCGGTGTGGAGCAGTACCTGTTCGACATCCAATGCCGCGAGTGCTCGACTCACCGGCGCAGCCTTGATGAACTGGGGCCTGGCCCCGACGACAGAGACGACTTTCACGGAGTTCCTCTCCGGAAGGGGTTTCGATGATGGAAGTGTACCGACCGCCCGGGTCAACCCCCCATCAACAGGGACAGATCGACCCTGACCCCATCCGACACCGCCCCGACTCCTCCAAGGACCACGATGCGTGCAGGTTTCAGACGTGTGATCTCGGTTGCGGTCGCGGACGGCACCGAGTTGGGCAGTACAAGCAGGACGGGCGCGTTGCTGAACGCGGCAGCCGCGCCCCCGGAGAGTGCATCTGGGAACGACGTTCCGGTGGCGACGTACACAACCGGAACTCCGGGCGCGAAGAACGATGCCGAGATGGCCGAACCCGTGCTGTAGCGGTCAGATCCGGCGATTCTCTTCACAGTCCCGACTGCCAGGGCCCTCAGGTTCCCCTCCACAGCACTCGACACGACGCCTGTGCCACCCAGCACAACGATCTGAGCCGGCCTGAGACGCTTCAGTTCGCTGGCGGTCGCTGAGGGAACGTCGGTCCCCACCAGCAGGATCGGCCCGCCGTTGAGCGCCGCGACAGGACCTGCGGCGAGTGCGTCCGGGAAGTTGGAACCGGTGGCGACATACGCAACTGGAACACCGGGATCGAAGGTAGCCGCCGAGATCGCTGCTGCCGTCGAGTAGCGATCCGGCCCGGAAAGACGAGTCACGCTGCCCGACGTGTAGCCGCGCAAGGAGGAGGCAACTCCGGACGAGACTGCTCCCGTGCCGCCAAGGATCACGATACGGCCGGGCCTCAACCTCTTCAGTTCCGAGGCGGTCGCGGACGGAATACCTGTGGGCGTGACCAGCAGGACGGGGCCCTCGCCCTGTGCCGCAGCTGTCCCCGCCAGCGCGTCCGGAAAGTTCACGCCCGTTGCGACGTACGCAACCCGCACACCGGGATCGAAGGTCGCCGCCGAGATCGCTGCTGCGGTCGAGTACCGATCGGGACCGGCTATCCGGTCGGGAAGGTCACCCAGAGGAGCCGGGGACGTCACAATCCCTTTTCCTTGATTCTTGACGACCTCGACACTCTCCAGATAGAGGTTGTCCATCCCTGGATAGGAGTAGATGTAGTAGACCTCGATCCTGTAGGAACCGGAAGCCGAAAGGCCGCCCGCAGGTGTATAGGAGGGAAGGCTGTACCGCAGATCGGGTCCGCCCGGATAGACGCCGATCTTGCTCTTCGTGTTTTCGTAGACCAGTTTGCCGGACGGGTCGAAGATCCGGGCGTGCAGATCGCCCACGATGCCTACGTTGCCGATTGCCTTCACGTAATGGCGCATGTAGATGCCCGAGTTGTACACGTCTACTTCTGCCCACGTTCGTGCCCTGCGGTCGATCGGCGCGGTCGAGCCGTCGGTCGCTGCCGCCCAGTTGATCGACTGAATCAGGATCTCTCGCGCGATCGCTCCCTGCGTGACCCCCTGGTATGTCTGTGCTGCGTTGGCCGCATTGAGTTCCGGGAGGAAGTCGAGAAGATCGAAATCGAAGAACACGATCCGACCTTTCCCGAATCGTGTCGCCTGTGCCGCGGTATACCCGTCGTACTGAGACGTGTCCACGCCCTCGGCCGACCCTGTACCCGCCGGTATGGAGAACCGCAGGATTGAAGTCGCGTTGGAATTGAAGATCCGCCCGAACTCGGCGCCGGCGCCGGTCGGTCGATCGAAACGGATTCCCGAAACCCCGAGATGGCTCATGGCGTTCTGGATGATGGGATGAGTCGAACTGTCGTTGAGTACCGAGAACCGTCTCGGCGTCGGGTCGTTGATGAAGATCGTCTGATAGGCCTCGGAGAGGGGCCCGTACTCGTAGACGGCGCTGTTCATCTCACGTACCCAGAACAGGAAGCCCCCGTCGGAGTTAGAAGGGGTTGGGCAGGTCCAGTATTTCTGCGGATCCGACAGCGTTCGAGGGTGCTGGGCAGAAGTCCAAACGCAGCCGTCTCTGGG
>CAZWHZ010000035.1:0-15654 GCA_964633745.1 uncultured Acidimicrobiia bacterium | reverse complement strand
CTTGTCGGTCCTCATCGCCTCCTTCACCACTCCCCCGCCTCCGGTCACAAGCAGAACCGGCACGTCCGGGTGCACCATCACCTCTTTCGCCGAGGCGATCGTCGGGTTGGGGATGGCGGTGACCAAGTCGGGTGGGCCACCTGCCGCGACGATCGCTCTGTTGATCAGGCGAACATTCTCCGCAGAGACGCGTTTCGCGCCGGGGTGCACGTTGAAGACCAGCGCGTTGCCGGCCGAGATGATCGAGATCGTGTTGTTGATGACGGTGGAGGTCGGGTTCGTCGTCGGAGTGATGGAGCCGATCACCCCGTAGGGCGCGAATTCGGTGACGACCATGCCGAGATCACCCGTGCCGGCCTCCAGCTCGAGGTCCTCGGGACCGGGAGCTTTGGTCGTGACGATCCGATTCTTGACGATCTTGTCC
Organism: uncultured Acidimicrobiia bacterium; assembly: GCA_964633745.1. Classification (GTDB taxonomy): domain Bacteria; phylum Actinomycetota; class Acidimicrobiia; order Spongiisociales; family UBA4744; genus CAYLHS01. The sequence continues at coordinate 15,230 of CAZWHZ010000035.1, read as the reverse complement.
TCGACCCGGCCGAGCCCCGTCTCGGCGTGTGCCATCTCGGCCAGCCGCTCGCCGTGGCGCAGCATCGAGGCGCGCACGGCGGCAATGATCGTTTTCCGACCATCGAGACCAACCGATCGGAACGCTTCGAACGCCTTCTTGGCAGCGGCGACGGCCTCATCCACAGTCGGATAGATGCCTTCACCGAGCTCGCTCGGGGCAATCGCCTCCAGAGCTGTGGTGCCGCGTAGTCCCGAACCAACCGGCTCGCCGGCCTCGCCGAGTTTCCTGCGGACTCGTTCGATGATCTCCTGTATCTCGGACTGATCGATCACTTGTGGTACTTCTCTTCCCCACCGACCTCCCACGTGTCCACGATCGCCATCACGACCGCGTCACATGGACGGTTGTTGGTGAGTTCCGTTTGGCGAGCCGAGCTGCCCGTTGCGTACAGCACGACCTCGCCGACACCCGCGCCAACGGCGTCGGCGGCAACGACGTAGCCGCCCGTGTCGGCATCGTCGACATCGAGCTGTCGCAGCACCAGGAACTTGAGCCCGGACATGCTGGGCTCCTTTCTGGTGGCGACGAGCGTCCCGGCGACTCGCGCTAGGAGCATGTCGTCTCCTCTCAGGAGGTCTCGGCCTGCGCCTCCTCGGCGCGACCGAGAGGCAGCACCAGGTCGATGTTCGTGTGCGGACGAGCGATGACGTGGGTCGCAATGACCTCGCCGACCTTCTCCGCGTTCCGTACACCCGCTTCGACCGCTGCCTTGACGGCCGCCACATCGCCGCGAACGACTGCCGTGACGTAGCCGCCACCGGTCTTTTCGTAGCTCACCAGTTCGACCTTGGCCGCCTTCACCATCGCGTCGGCCGCTTCGACCATCGCCGCGAAGCCACGTGCCTCGATCATCCCCAACGCTTCAGCCATCGGACTGTCTCCTCTCTTCTACTTCGCTTCTCGTCCCTCGACACCTTCGATGGCGGCGACTGCCGCACGCCACCCGACGTCGATGTCCCGTTCCTCGCCGCCGAGGTAGATGCGACCCATGGAACCGAACGCTCGCACCTCGAGCACGTTGATGTCGGCCGCCTTCTCGGCTTCGTTGGCTGCGAGCGGCGCGTACGCCGCCGGCTCGACCTCCATCACATACAGGGTCTGGCCCGGGATGAGCATTTGCCCGTGACGAGTTCTGTTGATCAGCTGCGCTTGATGATCGTCGATCCTTCGGATGATCTGACTCGACAGAATCTTGGGCTTCATCCTGTCTGTCTCGGCAAGATCCAGCTCGTCGAGGATTGCCGCGCCGGCCGCCCTCGTCTCCGCCTGCTCAGAAGAGTGGATCTCGAGCACGCCGTAGTAGCGCTCGACAACCTGCATGCCGGGTTTGACCTTCGTCGACTTCAGCGCGATGTCGGTGAGTCGGTTGATCTCGATACCCGGTGAGATCTCGATATACAACGATGCATCACCGGCGAGCGGAAGGAAACCCTGTGCGACAGTCCCGAGAAACGCGGCGTATTGGGGTTGGAGGCTGTCGAGGAAGGCATATGTCCTCAGTTCGACGTCACTCACGAATCAACCTCCCGTCACGATCTTCACACCGGCCGATGCGCCGATTCTCGTCGCGCCGGCCGCCACCATGTCGCGGACTTCCTCGGCGGTGTGGATGCCGCCCGCCGCCTTCACTCCCATCTTCGGTCCCACGGTCTCCCTCATCAGCAGTACGTCGTGGACCGTCGCACCGCTCGAGGCGAACCCGGTAGAGGTCTTCACGTAATCGGCTTTGGCTTCCTTGGCCAGTGCCGAGGCGATGACCTTCTCCTCGTCGGTCAGCAGCGCAGCTTCGATGATCACCTTGTTGAGCGCACCCGACTCGTGGCACGCGTCCGACACCTTGGCGATGTCATCGCGAACGAGGTCATAGTCACCCGAGCGGAGCGCTCCGATGTTGATCACCATGTCGATCTCCGTCGCGCCGTCCCGGATGACTCTGCGAGCCTCGAACGCCTTGATCTCCGACGGGGTAGCGCCGAGAGGGAAGCCGATCACGGAAGCGACCTTGACCGGTGTGCCACGAAGGTTCCTCGCGCAGCGCTTGACCCAGTAGGGGTTGACGCACACTGCGGCGAACCCGCACTCGGCCGCTTCGGCGCACAGCCGATCGATATCGTCGGACGTGGCATCCGGTTTGAGGAGCGTGTGATCGATGTAGCGGGCGAGGTCCCGGGGAACATCTGCACCGGAGCCCCGATAGGTGACACGGTTGGCCCCGTTGGCAACGACCTCGCGCACCTGGTCCGGGCTGTGATACGCACAGGCACCGTCACAGTCGTCCTCGTGGGTCGCGAGCTGTTGGAGGACCTGTCTGGTGATGATGTCGATCAGTTGCTCGTTGGTCATGTTCGATACCTGCGATCGATGTCGTCGATCATCCCGACCCGTCGCTCGTGCCGTCCGCCGGCCCAGTCGGTGGCGAGCCACTCGTCGACGATCTGCAGCGCGAGGTTCGTTCCGATCATCCCGGCGCCCAGGGTGAGGACATTAGCGTGGTTGTGCTCACGGCTGTTGCGGGCGGAGGACAGGTCGTAGCAGAGGGCTGCCCGCACCCCTGGCACCTTGTTTGCGACCATGCAGGAACCGATTCCGGCCCCGTCGACGATGATCCCCCAACGACACGTCCCGTCTGCCACGAGACTGGCGACGGCGTGGGCGAACTCGGGGTAGTCGACCGCCTCGCCGCTGCCGGTACCACAGTCCCGCACGTTGAAACCGCGCTCTTTCAGATGGAAGGCGATCTTCTCTTTCAGCGGGTAGCCACCGTGATCGGCGCCCACGGCGATCGTGGCCGGCGACGCATCGGGTTGGGACTCACCGGCAGGCAGAGGCTGGAGCGCCTCGACGGCAGCGCGCACGAGTTCCCGAACCTCCGACTCTGAGGGCATATCGGCATCCTAGGGCACGGGGAACCGGGGGAACTGTCATCAGTCATCGGTTCCGAGTTGTCGGTAAGAGGCTCACTCACGATTCCCGGAGACCGGTGAGCGACCTCTTACCGAGAACCGAGAACCCAGAACCGAAGACGGCCCATGAAGCAAGCCCTCACTATCCTCCCTTTCATGGATCCGGCCTTCGTCTGGCAGAGCCAGTCCGCTCCCCCGCCCCCTCGGAGCTGGGTGCCGCTCGACATCGCGGCCGAGATCACCGGCCTCCCGGCCAAGACCATCCGCAACTGGGCTCGCAAACAGAAGATCGCTTCGAGACTCCTGGACGACGAGCGTGTGGTGCTCAGGTCCGAGGTCGTGGAGCGGGCCCGTACCCGTGCCGCAGCCGAAGCATCCAAGCAGAAACAGAAACAGAAGAAACGATCGGCCGAATCTTCGAAACAGAAACCGAAGAAACAACCGGCTGAAAGACCGCCCGCCCCGATTTCGCACCCGAGCGAAGGACCACCAACTCCCCGTGAAGATGGAGCATCCGCTGCACAGCCTCCAACGCCACCGGTCCCCGAAGGCTCGATGCTCGTACCCATCGACGAGTGGCGCCGTCTCCTCAACCAGTTGGGGAACTTGCACGAGGCCGGCCAGCAGCTCGCAGACGCGCGTGAACGGGCCGCGAAGGCCGAGACCGAGGCGCAGTTCCTGAAGGAGCGGGTGCGTGAGCTGCGCACCCGACTCGAGACTGCAGAGGAGCCGCCCGAGCCGGTGATGGTGCCCGAACCCGAACCGGAGCCCCCGATCGAGCAACGTGATCCCGGGCCGTTCTGGCTCTACCTGGTCCGCCGCTGGGGAGCCCGCGGGCGGTAGACGCCCGCAGTCGTCGGTCATCAGTTGTCAGTCGTCGGATAGAACGCGGACTTGGACTCCCGGAGACAGCGGATGACATCTCACCGAGATCCGAAAACACGGAACCGAGTTCGGCGAGCGGAGTCGGATAGCCTCACATCGATGGGTGAGAGAAGACTCTGGACGGTGCTACTCCTCGCCGCCTTTGGGTGGGGTACGGGAAGCGTGGCGACCCGCAGCCTGCTGCTGCACGGCGTCGACCCCTTCACCCTCATGCCGATCCGCTTCGTCGGAGCAGCGGCCATCTTGGTCGGATGGCTCTGGTGGCGTCGCCGCCTGACGATGGACCGGGGCGCATGGCTCGCCGGCCTTGTCCTCGGAACCGCCAATATGTCGGCGCCGACGGTCTTCTTCACTGTCTCACTCGAACACATCTCGGCCGGTCTCGGTGGATTGTTGATCGCGCTCGTCCCCATCGTGACCACCGTCTGGGCCCACTTCATCCTGATGGACGAACGCTTCACGCTGCGCAAACTTGCCGGCTCGGGATTGGCTTTCAGCGGCGTCGCCGTGCTGATCGCAACGGGTGAAGCCGGGTTCACCGGGGGAAGCATCGTCGCAGGCGTCGCATGGTCGGCGGGCGGCATCCTGCTTGCGTCGTTGGGCGGTGTGCTCAGCAGGGTGTACACGCAGCGCTACTCGGTGATGGAACTGGCGGGACCCCAGTTCGTCGCCTGCGCGGTGGGCGTGCTCATCATCTGGCCGTTGCTCGGCAGCACCCCCCTCGAGTCGATCAACCTTGCGTCATGGGGCTTGCTCGCCTACATGGCCACACTTGGCACCGTGCTGCCGTACCTCGGGTTCTTGTGGGTCGTCCGTCACACCACCGCTACTCGGGCATCGCTCGTCGGGTACCTCGTACCGATGGTGAGTCTGGCGACGGGTGCCCTGCTGCTCGCCGAGCAGATCAACGGTGTGATCGCGATGGCGGCGCTGTTGATCCTCATGGGAGTGGTCATCGTCGACCGGGCCGAGCCCACGAGACCTGTGGAACCACACGGGGTGTAGGTCTTCAGTCTTCAGTCTTCAGTCATCAGTCATCAGTCATCAGTCTGACGGTGGCCAGCAGAGGGTGACCAGCAGACGGCTGCCCAACACCGCGCCCGGCGCAACGGTCTTACCGAAGACCGAAAACCGAGAACCGACATCGGGCCGAGCTGCGCTCACAGTCATCAGTCATCAGTCGTCAGTCGTCAGTCGTCAGTCTTCAGAGTCTTTGCCCAGGGGGCATCTTCCAGATACAGCGATGCGGTGTGGCCGGCGAAGCCGGCACCGACCGTCACAACCTTTGCCACGTTCACCTCCCTCCACGCCGCCGACCGGTCTGCCACGATGACAATCGCGACGGCGGGTATCCGTCGGAACCTGCCAACACCGCCTGGTACCCTCCGCGCCGATGAAACGCCACATCCTCGTCGCCGTCGCGTGGCCCTACGCCAGCGGCTCTCGCCACCTCGGGCACCTCTCTGGCGCCTATCTGCCCGCCGACATCTTCGCCCGCTACCACCGCCTCGCGGGCAACGACGTGCTGATGGTGTCCGGCAGCGACGTCCACGGAACCCCTATCACGGTCAGAGCCGACCAGGAGGATGTCGAACCCCAGGTGATCGTCGGTCGGTACCACGCCGAGTTCCTCGCCAACTGGGAGTCGCTCGGCATCTCGTGGGACCTGTACACGACCACGGGTACCGACAATCACCGCGAGGTCACCTGGGATGTGTTCCGAAGGCTCCATGAGCACGGTTACATCGTCACCAAGCCATCGAGCCAGTTCTATGACGAGGAGTCCGACCGCTTCCTGCCGGACCGCTACGTCGAGGGCACCTGCCCGTTCTGCGACTATGCGAGTGCGCGGGGCGACCAGTGCGACAACTGCGGGCGCCAGCTCGATCCCGAAGACTTGATCGATCCGAAGAGCCGCATTTCGGGCACGAAACCGGTCATGCGCGATACCGAGCACTACTTCCTTCGTCTCTCCGCGTTCGATGAACGCCTCCTCGAGTGGCTCGAGTCTCGAGAGGGGTGGCGCCGGCACGTGCAGAATATGGCGATCGGATTCACGAAGGACGGACTCCTCGACAGGGCAATCACCCGTGACCTCACCTGGGGCATCCCGTTGCCTCCCGAGTTCTCCGATCTGGGAGAAGGCAAACGAATCTACGTGTGGTTCGAAGCGGTGATCGGTTACCTATCCGCCGCGAAGGAGTGGGCGCAGATCCAAGGCACACCCGACGCGTGGAAGGCATGGTGGGAGGATCCCGACGCCGAGTCCTACTACTTCATCGGCAAGGACAACATCGTGTTCCACGCCGTGATCTGGCCATGTCAGCTCATGGGCTACGAGGGCCTCAACCTCCCCACCAACGTTCCCGCCAACCAATTCATCACGTTCAAGGGTGAGAAAGGCTCGGCGAGCCGGGGAATAGGCAGGTCGATCTCGTGGTACACCGAGCGCCTCGAACCGGACGCGCTCCGCTATGCGCTTGCAGCTTCCCTTCCCGAACAGAACGACACGGATCTCTCCGACGACGAGATCGTCCGGAGAATCAACGAAGAGCTGGTGGCTACCTGGGGCAATCTCGTCAACCGTGTGCTCACCCTGACGGCCCGCAACTTCGGTGGTGTCGTCCCGACGCAAGGCGCGCTTTCCGCCGACGACCAGGAGCTGCTCGATGGGATCGACAGGCTCCTCGAAGAAGAGGCGGAGCTGATCGAGCGTGTTGAGCTGCGCGCCGGCCTACGCGCCGCGATGCAAGGGGCTCAGGCCGTCAACGGCTACCTCAATGCGCAAGAACCGTGGAAGGTCCTGAAGGAGAACCCGCTCCGTGCGGGAACAATCCTGTCCGTTGCGCTCTCCGCGATCGCCGGACTCGGTGTCGCGTTCTCGCCCTACATGCCGTTCACAGCGGCGCGTCTCCACGAGATCCTCGGCATACCAGACGAAGCAGGCGGGGTGGGTTGGAAACGACCGAACGTGCCGGCCGGGGCCCCGCTTGGCGAGGTCGCTCCGCTGTTCAGGAAGCTCGAAGAGTTGTAGCACCAGGGGACACGGTATCGAGAAACGCGAGGAACGGCCCCCACCGGGACCGCCCCTCATCACCTCTATGGAACCGCTTCAGGCCGGCGGGTAGACGCCCATCTTCTTTGCCTTGTCGGTCTTCCAGAAGATGACCGAGATCTCGTCGATCAGCGCGACGAGCTTGCGGCCATCCTCAGGATCGACGGTCTTCTTCGCGATCCCGGCCTGCTTGATGGCCCGCCAGAACAGATCGTGGAGTTGCGGGAACTGCTCGGCATGCTCCGGAGCGAAGAAATCGGCCCACAGAACCATCAGATGATGCTTGGCCAGCTCGGCCCGCTCCTCCCTCAGATACAGCGCACGAGCCTTGAACACGGGGTCTTCCGACGCGAGGTACTTGTTGGTGATCTCGAGCACGGACGCCGCTTCTATCTTGGCTTGTGCGGGGTCATAGACGCCACAGAACAAGTCACAGTGTGCGTGCGCGATACGGATGGGTGCGAACAAACCCATAGAGGCCTCCTGACAGCGTGGTCGCAACCGACGATACACTCATCTTGAACGAACATGAGATGGCCCCGCACCCTCGTACCGCTCGCCGCTGCCTTGGTCGGCGGTATTGCTGCACAACGCGCGTACCGTGGACTCGCTCGATTCGAGGTGTCCGAAGCGTCCATGGTTCCGACCCTGCGACCCGGGGACCGCGTCCTGACCTGGGAACGCCCACCTGTCCGAGGCGACATCGTTGTTTTCGAACACCCGGAGCGGCCGGACTTCTGGATGGTGAAACGAGTCATCGGCCTCCCTGGCGAGCACGTCGAGATCACCGACGGTCGGGTGCTCGTCAACGGAACCTCCTTGGACGAGCCGTGGACGACAGATCCGACCGGGCCCGACGCCTCGTGGAATCTCGGCCCGGGCGAAGCGATCATCCTGGGGGATGCCCGCACGCTGTCAGCAGGAGATAGCCGTCAGATCGGGCCGCTGCACATCGACAGGCTCCACCGTGTGGTGTTCGCCCGGTACTGGCCCGATCCAAAGGCGATCACGTGACAGACGCTCAGCGCAGGATCATCGCCGGACTGGCTGGAGTGGTCGCGCTCGTATTCGTCGCCGTCGGCATCCTCGCTCTGACGAACCGGGCATCTGACACAACGACCACCACGCTGCCGCCGATCGCGGCCACATCAACCACGTCAACGACGACGCTCCCCGCGCCAACCGGGCCAACGACCAGCACAACGACCACCACCACCACCGATGCCTCAACGACCACAAACGCGACAACGACCAGCACGACGACGACAACCACGCTCCCACCGGCAGATATCCTCATCCTCGGCTCAGAGAGCATCGACGGGATCTTGTTCGGTACCGACGGCGAAGCCGCCATCGCAACACTCCAGGACGTGCTCGGTGCACCTTCATCGGACAGCGGGTGGGTTCCACCCGTCGACGACACGGGCTCGCAGATCTTCGGACCTTGCCCCGGAACCGAAATCCGTATCGTCGACTGGCCGAATCTGACCGCCCTGTTCACCAACGGAGCCACGGAGTGGGGACCGAAAGGAACGAGGCACTTCTTCCACTACAGCTACTTCACCTACGACACCGACCACCTTGGGCTGAGAACGGCAGAGGGCATCGGGCTCGGGGCAACGGCAGACGACCTGCGAAACGCCTACGGCGACGGAGTCCAGTTCATCTCCGATGAGTTTGGTGACTACTACACGATCACGGTTCCCGCCCCCGGTGCGCTGTGGGGTTTCCTCGACGCCCCCGACGGGGCGATCGTATCGATCAATGGAGGTCAAGGCTGTGGCGAATGAACTCGGAATCGGATTGGTCTCTTGTCAGCGAACGCCCGGTGACTCCCGCAGCTGGGAAGACATCTATCAAGAGGCACTCCAGCTCACTACCGACGCGGAACGTCTTGGCTACGCGTCGATCTGGACAACCGAGCACCACTTCGTCGACGATGGGTACATGCCATCGCTCCTGGCGATGTCGGCGGCGATGGCGGCCGTCAGCACAGACATCCGCATAGGCACCGGCGTCGTGCTCGCACCGCTGCACCATCCTCTGCGACTCGCGGAGGATGCAGCGGTCGTGGATCTGATCGCGAGAGGAAGGCTCATCCTCGGTCTTGGGCTCGGCTGGTCGCAGATTGAGTTTCAGGGACTCGGAGCCGACGTCCACACGCGAGGGCAAGCAATGGAAGAGATCCTGGAGATCCTTCCACAGGCCTGGATGGGCCTCCCGTTTCATCACCAGGGCGACATCTATGACCTACCTGAGCTCGCCGTCCGCCCGACCCCTTCGCGCCCGATCCCCGTCTGGATCGGTGGCGGCGCCCCCGCCGCCATCCGGCGCGCCGCGCGGCTCGCCGACGGCCTCTTCTCGAACGCTCCACCGGACGCGTTCGCCGAGCACGTGCGCATCGCGCGAGGCGAGATGGAGGCGAATGGACGCGACCCGAATACCTTCTCGTGGTCGCACTACGACATCATCTACCCGTGCGACGACCCCGATCGGGGCTGGCAGGAGATCCGGGACCACGTGTACATGATGCGATGGAAATACCAGGACATGGAGGCATCGGCAACCCGGCAGGGTCCGATCCCCGGTCCCCCGCCGATGAGCCCGGCCCTGGAGGAGCGCCTGAGGGCATCGGTGCTGATCGGACCTGGTGAACGCATCGTCGAGCAGCTTCACCACCTGCGAGAGCGCGTCGGAGCACCGGTCCACTTCGTGGCTAGATCCGTCTTCCCGGCGATGAGCCACCAGCGCCAGGTCGAGGTGCTCGAGCAGATCGCCGCCGAGGTCATGCCACTTCTCTAGGTTGGCCCCAGCGGTACACTCCCCAACCACATGAAACGAATCTTCGTTCTGCTCGCGCTTCTGCTCGTCACCGCTTCCTGCTCCAAGGCAGCGGAGCCAACCACCACGTCGACGACGTCTTTGTCCGCCATGTCGACAACCGGCACGTCGACCGCCACGACCGCGCCCACCACGACCGCCGGCACATCGACCACCACGACCGCCTATGCCGGCCCTGTCTCACCACTCAACGGCATGCCGGTCGATGCGCCCGTCGAGCGCCGGACGTTGGCCGTGAAGATCGACAACCATCCGGCTGCCAGGCCTCAGTCGGGTATACAAGAAGCAGACGCCGTCATCGAACTCCCCGTCGAGGGCGTCACTCGCTTCATGGCCCTGTTCAACGCCAACGACTCGACCTACCTGGGACCAATCCGGTCGGTGCGGCCGACCGACATCGCCTTGTCGAAACCACTCGGCGGCAACCTGGTGGTCTCCGGTGGCTCCTTCTGGATCCTCCGCTACGTCAGGGCGCACGGCGCACACCTCATCACCAACACCAGCACGGCTCACAACACGGGCGGGATGTTCCGCATCGACTCTCGCACCGCACCGCACAATCTGTACGGAGACACCACCGGTATCCGTGCCTACGCTGACGATCTCGGCATTCCCGACACGCCGCCTCCGAATCTGTTCGAGTGGGGACCCCTCCAGCCCGACGGCACATCCAATGAACTCACGCTGTACTGGGCGCCGCGAACGGTGTGGACGTGGGATGGTGAGCACTACACCCGCACCTCTGACGGTGTCCCTCACGAGTGGGTCGCCGAGGACGGAACCCGTGGCCAGATCGCAGTCGACACCCTGGTCGTGATCCTGGCACGGCGCTACACGGCGAATCCACCCAAGCCGTCGGATGGCAAAGCAGTGCCCGCCATGGACGTTGTCGGGTCCGGCAAAGCACTCGTCTTCGCCGGCGGCGAGTACGCAGAGGGCACCTGGTCTCGCAACTCGGAGGACGAACCGTTCACCCTCACTCGCCCTGATGGGTCTGCATTGACCGTGCCCCCAGGGAAGTTGTGGGTTTCGATCTACCCGAACAGCCTCGAGATCGATCGGTGATCATCGCCGACGACGTCCGGGCCGGTCGACGATCGGCCGTGGATGTCGTCGATGCGTACCTCGACCGGAGCGAACGGCGCGCCGACCTGAACGCCTACACCCTGATCGATCGCGACGGAGTAATCGCCCGGGCTTCGACCATCGACGCGCAGGTCGCCGCAGGCGAAGATCCCGGGCCCCTCGCCGGCGTACCCGTCGCCCTCAAGGATCTCATCGATCAGGCAGGGCTTCCGACAACGTGCGGTTCCGGTTTCTACCGGAACGTGCCGGACCGATCGGCCACCGTCGTCGACAGGCTCGAGAAGGCGGGTGCGGTGATCATCGGACGAACCGGCCTTCACGAGTTCGCCTACGGGTTCTCCAGCGAGAACCACTGGTTCGGGCCGGTTCGCAATCCCTGGGATCCCGGCACGTCACCCGGAGGGTCGTCCGGGGGCTCCGCCGCCGCCGTTGCCGCCGGCCTGGCCCCCGTCGCGATCGGGACCGACACGGGAGGATCCGTTCGAGTTCCGGCAGCGATGTGCGCCGTCGTCGGACTCAAGGTGACCCACGGCCGTGTCCCGTTGACGGGTGTGTTCCCCCTTGCTGCGTCGCACGACACGGTCGGCCCGCTGGCCAGATCAGTGCCCGACGTTGCCCTGGTCTACGGTCAGATTGCAGGGTACGACGCTGCCGACCCGTGGTCGGTGCCGCACCCCGATGGTGTGGCAGATGGATCCCTGACAGGCCTGCGTGTGGGAGTTCCTCGTGAGTGGATCGACAGCGCACCGATGGATTCGCACGTTGCTGCGGCGTTCGACGATGCGCTCGCGATGCTCTCGAGATCTGGTGCGGTCGTCACCGACATCGCGGCAGGCTGGCTGACTCCTCAACCGCACACCTCCGATGCCGTGAGCGCCCAGGCCGCGCAGGTGCACCGTCCCTGGTTCGGTCACGAACCGTACGGTCCGGAGGTAGCGGAACGTCTTGCAGCGGCGTCCGCCGTGACGATCGACCAGTACCTCGATGCGCAGCGGTGGATCGCACACCTGCGCAATCGTGCAGCAGTGCTGTTTCGGGAGGTCGACATCCTCGCTACGCCAACGGTTGCAGCGACCCGGAAACGCATCGGCGAGCCGCTGATCGATGGAGTCCACTACATCACGGTGCTGTCGTGGTTCACGTCACTCATCAATCATCTCGGTGTGCCGGCCCTGACCGCTCCGCTGCGGGCTCCGGGAGCCCCTCCCCCGTCCCTGCAATTGATCGGCCCGTGGTGGTCTGAGCGACGCCTCCTCGCGCTCGGAGAAACGCTCGAAGGAATCGGACTATTCGAGACTCCTCAGCCGCCGGCGGGCTAAACCGGGTTTGCTTGGCCTAACCCGTAACGCCGGTAGACTTGCGCCCGGGCGCACAGGCGCTTTGCGCGTGAAAGGATCACCGTGTCCAACGACACAGAAACACTCGAACCCATCGATCACGAGACCGAGGAACTCGACAAGGTCATCGTCAGATTCGCTGGAGACTCCGGCGACGGCATGCAGCTCGCCGGAACCCGTTTCACGAGCGACGCCGCCCTGTTCGGCAATGACCTCGCCACGTTCCCGAACTTCCCCGCCGAGATCCGGGCCCCTGCCGGCACCGTCGCGGGGGTGTCCTCGTTCCAGGTACAGATCGCCGACTTCGACATCCTGACGCCCGGCGACGAAGCCGACGTGCTCGTCGCAATGAACCCGGCGGCGCTCAAGGCTCACGGCAAGGATGTGAAACCAGGCGGCATGATCGTCGCAAACGCCGATGCGTTCGAGCCCCGCAACTTGAAGAAGGCGGGCTACGAGACCAACCCGCTCGAGGACGGTTCGCTCGACGGTTTTCGGGTGTTCGCCGTCCCGATGGAACGCCTCACCAAGGACGCCGCCGAAGGTACCGGTGTCAGCGGCAGAGACGTCCTGCGGTCCAAGAACCTGTTCGCGCTCGGCCTGCTCGCCTGGGTATTCACGAGGTCGATCGATCCGACGATCGAGTGGCTCGAGAAGAAGTTCGCGTCCAAGCCTGACGTGATGGCCGCCAACATCGCGTCGCTGAAGGGCGGCTACAACTACGGGGAGAACACTGCCGCGTTCAAGCACACGATCGTGGTGCACAAGGCAGCACTCAAACCGGGTGAGTACACGAACGTGACCGGCAGCACAGCACTGTCGTGGGGGCTGATCGCCGCCGCGAAGGCCGCCAATCTGAGACTCTTCTACGGCTCCTACCCGATCACGCCGGCATCCGACATCCTGCACGAGCTTGCGAAGCGCCGGGAGTTCGGCGTCATGACGTTTCAGGCAGAGGACGAGATCGCTGCCGCCGGAGCCACCGTCGGCGCCGCGTTCGCCGGCAATCTCGCCGTGACCGGTACGAGTGGTCCCGGACTTGCCCTCAAGAGCGAAACGATCTCGCTCGCCGTCAGCACAGAGCTGCCGATGATCATTGTCGATGTCCAGCGCGCCGGGCCGTCGACGGGTCTGCCCACCAAGGTGGAACAGACGGATTTGCTGTTCGCCATGTACGGTCGTCACGGAGAGGCGCCGCTGCCCGTCCTGGCGGCCCGCTCCCCCGCCGATGCCTACAAGGTGGCGATCGAAGCGGCGCGCATCGCACTCAAGTACATGACGCCGGTGATCCTCCTGTCGGACAACTACATCGCCAACGGTTCGGAACCGTGGCGTATCTCCGACATGGACGAGTTGCCGGACATCAGCGTGCCGTTCGCGACCGAACCGAACGCAGAAGGGCACTACCTGCCGTACCTGCGCAATGATGAGACGCTGGCACGACCTTGGGCGACGCCGGGCACGCCAGGTCTCGAGCATCGCATCGGTGGTCTCGAGAAGTCGGCTGTGCTGGGCAACGTGTCATACGACCCGGGAAACCACCAGCTCATGACGGACATCAGGGCGTGGAAGATCCGCAACATCGCCAACGACGTCCCGCCTGTGGAGGTATACGGCGACGAGGACGCCGATCTGCTCGTCCTCGGGTGGGGTTCGACATTCGGCCCGATCAGAGGCGCCGTCAAGCGCGTTCGCAATGACGGCATCAAGGTGGCGCAGGCGCACATGCGCTATCTGAACCCGTTTCCCGCCAACTTCGGGGAAGTGCTCACGAGGTACAAGACAATCCTCGTGCCGGAGGTCAACTCCGGCCAGCTGCGCCATCTCCTCAGATCCGAGTATCTGGTACCGGCGATTGGACTCAACCAGGTGACAGGATTCCCCTTCAAGGTGTCCGCCGTCGAACGAAAGATCCGGGAGGTGCTGGCATGACCGCGCCCACCTACACGCGCAAAGACTTCCAATCCGATCAGGAGGTGAAGTGGTGCCCGGGTTGCGGTGACTTCACCATTCTCGCCTCCGTCCAGAACTTCTTCGCCGAAGCGGGACTCCCGAGAGAGAAGTTCGTCGTCGTGTCGGGTATCGGGTGTTCCTCCCGATTCCCGTACTACATGGACACTTACGGCGTGCACGGCATTCACGGACGTGCCCCGTCGATCGCGTCCGGTATCGCGATCACCCGACCGGATCTCTCTGTGTGGATCATGACCGGCGATGGCGACGCCCTCTCGATCGGTGGCAACCACATCATTCATGCGATGCGGCGCAACGTGAACATCAAGGTCGTTCTCTTCAACAACCAGATCTACGGCCTCACGAAGGGTCAGTACTCTCCGACGAGCGAAGCGGGCAAGATCACCAAGTCGAGCCCGTGGGGATCGATCGATCACCCGTTCAACCCGGTGAGCCTGGCGCTCGGCGCGGAGGCGTCCTACGTGGCACGTTCGATCGACATGGACCGAGCGCTCACCGAGCGGGTCCTCCGCGAGGCCTACGAGCATCGCGGAGCGGCGTTCATCGAGATCTACCAGAACTGCAACGTGTTCAACAACCACGCATTCCTGGAGCTGACGAGCAAAGAGGCGCGGGACGAGAACCGCATCAATCTCGAGCATGGCAAGCCGATCGTGTTCGGACCGGACGACGAAAGCGCAGTGATCATCGAGAACGGAGCAGCGAAGGTGGTGCCGACGGCATCGGTCGATCCGTCGCAGATCCTTGTTCACGACGAATTCGCCGTGAACCCGAGTGTTGCATTCTCGTTGAGCAGGCTGTCCCTAGGCCCTCACGGACCGACGCCCATCGGTGTGTTCCGCAATGTGGAGCGCCTCGTATACGAGGACGTGCTGGAGGAGCAGATCGAGACGGCGCAGAAGAAGAAGGGCGTCGGCGACATCAACACCCTGGTGCGGTCGATGGGAACCTGGACGGTCGAGTAGTACCGAGTGCAGCCCGCTGAGCGGGCGGCTTTCGTCTTCGGTTCTCGGTTGTCGGTTCTCGGTTCTCGGTTCTCGGTAGGACACGTGTCCTCCCCTCGCGAGCGAAGCGAGTGTTGGGGGAGGTGGCCGAGGCCGAAGGCCG
>CAZWHZ010000034.1:0-15976 GCA_964633745.1 uncultured Acidimicrobiia bacterium | reverse complement strand
TGCCGACGCATGTGACATACCGACCGGCAACGCCGGAGCGGTGGGACGATCTCCTCGAGTTGTTCGGACCGAACGGCGCGTACTCCAACTGCTGGTGTACCTGGTGGGTCCTGCCCTACCGAACGTGGGGAGCCGCCGAACCCGAAGAACGACGAGACGTTCTCCACCGGCTGACTTTGGAGGGTGCAGTGCCGGGCATCCTCGCCTACGAAGACTCGACGCCGGTCGGATGGGTGGCCGTGGGTCCAAGGCAGAGATACGCCCGCATGATGTCCACTCGAGCACCAATCAATGGCCCCCTCGATCTCGACGATCCCGGATGGGTCGTCAACTGCTTCTTCGTTCCCCGAGACAACAGGGGACGCGGCATCGCCGGCGGGCTGCTGAAGGCGGCGGTGGAGTTCGCGTTCGACGCCGATGCCACCTACGTGGCTGGGCATCCGATAGACGCCGAAGATCACGGGCCGGGTGCCGCGGCACTCTACGTCGGCACGTTGTCGATGTTCCTTGCCGCCGGTTTCACCGAAGTCGGTCGACGCGGCACTCGACCGGTCGTTCGGCTCAACAGGAGCGATTACCTGAGGGCGTAGCTCTCTCCGGCTACAGCGTGTTCGAGGCGGTACGCACCGACGTCCGTCGGATCCTCACCCACCCATACATGCACGGGCATCCCTAGTCCGAGGCGGCCTTCGAGCCAATCCATCCCTGCCATCGGAACCCTCACGCAGCCATGGGAAGCCGGTTCAGGATGCGCCACTCGCCCACCGTGAATGGCATAGCCACCGACGAAGTACCAGGGCCGGTAGATGCGACCTAGTGCCGCGTGCCGCCACCCGTCGACATGGCGCAGGATCGTGAAGTCACCAACTGGAGTGTGGAAGCCGCCACTCGCATGACCGAGCGTCTGGTACGTGTCACCCCTTCCGGACACGATCGGGAACACTGCGACGGTCTTGCCGTCCTCCACGAGGAAGAGGAGCTGCCGATACAGGTCGATCTCGACGCGGTTTGGTTCATCGGGACGCTCGGGAATCTCGAAGCCAAGCGACGTCAACGCCTGGATGTTGATCCAATCCTCGTCGATCCAGTCGCGGGTGCGTTCGACGCCGGCTGCTTTGTGCAATGCGAGGATGGCGTCTCCCGTCGCCTCGTCGTATTCACCATTGATCGGACCTCGGTAGAGCCCGAGTTGCCGGAGTGCCTCTTGAATCTGGGTGGCGTCGCCCTCCGCGGCACGCACCGGCGTCACGGGCACAAGGGAAATCGCAACCATGAGCACGGCGACCGTCGCGAAACGAACGAACAGACGTATGTGTTGCATAAGGGTGACTCCAGAGTGCGGCCTACTTCGGAGGATCGAAGCGGTGCGGACCGCAACCCTAGGGAGGCCTCCCCCCTATGCCACATCGAGAGCTGCCGGTTCCTGGCTCAGGGCGTCTCGATCGGACTCACCTCGGCGTCGAATGCCACTTCCTGACCGTCCCCGAACATGAGCGTCACGTTCACCTTCTGACCGAGTTCGAGGGCCGGTACGTTCGTGAGCATGACATGGAACCCGCCAGGGGCGAACTCGACGATCTGACCCGGAGCGACCGTGATCTGGTCCACGGGTGTCATCTGCATCATGCCGCCACTCATCGTCGTCCGATGGATCTGTGCCACGGCGATCCCGCTCTTCGCTCCCACTAGTTCGACTTCGTGATCACCGTTGTTCTGGAGCTGGAAGTAGACAGCCGCGTTGGGACCGCTCGGCAACGGGATTCGAGCGTCACTCACCTGAAGCGGTGGACCAGCCGAACAGGCTCCCATCACTACGGCACAGGCGGCGGCAACGGCAGAGAGTCTCAACACGACGCCCCTCATCGTATGCTGCCGGCACAATACCCGCCGACAGATTCCGACAGATGAGTCCTCGGCTTGTCCCAGCACAGAAGAATCATCCAAGATGCATGGCCGGCGGCGAGTCTTCATGCGCGACACATCGTCCTGACGGGATGTACCCGCCTCGAGCTATTGATGTGTCGGCAGGGCCTCGCTGCAACCGGTACGATCGTCCAATCGATCGCACCGCCCTCGCCACCGGATCACGAGACATGGCACCGATCCTGCTCGGGATCGTGCCATTTGGGCTGATCGCGGGAATCTCGGCCGTCTCCGTCGGGCTCTCCCCGCTCCACGGTGTCGGCATGTCGATCCTGGTGTTCGCCGGTGCGTCCCAGCTCGCAGCACTCCAACTCATCGGACGAGACGCACCGTTTCTCGTCGTTGCAGCGACGGCACTGATCATCAACGCGAGGTTCGTGATGTACTCTGCCTCGCTCGCTCCGCACTTCGACGGAGCCTCCACCGGGCGCAAAGCGCTCCTCGCGTACCTTCTCACCGACCAGGCGTACGCGTTTTCGATCCGCCGCTACGCGGAACGGGACGAGACGGTCCTGGCGCGGCTCTCCTACTACCTCGGAGCAGCGATCACCTTGTGGGTGACCTGGCAGATCTCCACGGCGGTCGGCGCGTTCGTCGGAACATCCATCCCTGACGCCTGGTCACTCGACTTCGCCATTCCCCTCGTGTTCATCGCCCTCTTGGTCCCCGCCATTCGAGACCGTGCGGATGGGGTTGCTGCCGGGATCGCAGCAGTTCTTGCCGTGCTTCTTGTCGGCTTGCCGTACAACCTCGGACTTCCCTTGGCCGCGACCACGGGAATCGTCGCTGGAATCATCGTCGAACGGATTCCATCGTGAAGGTATGGCTTCTCTTTCTGGTCATCGCCGCCGGAACGTTCCTGCTGCGCTTCTCGGTGATCGCACTGTGGGGCAAGCTTGGCACCGCGCCCGACAGCATTGAACGTGGTCTGCGGTTCATCCCCCCTGCAGTGTTGAGCGCACTCGTACTCCCAGCTGTTGCGACGTCGAACGGTCATGTGGACATCGGTCCTCGAACTGCAGCCGGCGTCGTCGCCGCCCTCGTTGCGTGGAAGACGCGTAGCGTCTTCTTCACGATCGTCGCCGGCATGGGCGCGCTGTGGATCCTCCAGGCGCTATAGAACCGTCGGCAGGATGTAGTGTTCGATGGTGGATCAGGATCGCCTCAGGGACGCACTTCGCTCACTCAAGGATGGGTTGCGAGAGGTGATCACGGCCCGCGTGGCAGGCAACTTCGAGCCGGAGAAGCTGCAGCGTCTGGCCGAACTCGGCATCATCGATGCGACCGTACTGAAGGACCTCCCCGACGACGTCTCCTACCAAGAGGCCATCCGTCGCTTTCGTGACCAAATCGCCGAGGTGGTGGCCGATGCTCCTTCGATACTCGGACGGCTCGAGGTCAGACCCTTCGACATGCTTCCTGCCGACGCCGATCTCGATTCCGCCGATGCTGCGGTCGACCTCGCGGTCGTGTTCTCGGATCTCGAAGGATTCACCTCGTTCACACGGGATCGCGGCGACGCGTCGGCAAAATCAATGCTCACCGACCACTACGAGGCCGTCAATGCGATCGTCCGATCGCGAGGCGGGCGCGTCCTGAAGACAATCGGAGACGGCCACATGATCCGATTCGAAGAACCAGCCGCGTCGGTAATGGCCTGCGTCGATCTCGTTGAGATGAACGAGAGTCCGCTCCCGCTCAGGGTTGGCGGCCACTTCGGGCCGGTGATCCCCACCGGTGCCGACCTGCTTGGGCACGTGGTCAACGTCGCATCGAGAGTCGCCGACCTGGCTGAAGGCGGCCAGTCGTTGGTTACATCCCGGCTACGAGACGCCGCCGGGCGACTTCCATACATCGTGTTCGACGCACCGCAGCATGCTTCGGTGCAGGGACTGCACGATCCCGTTGAGGTATGCAAGGTCCACCGATCGGTCTGATCTTGCCTCGATCGCTCGAGTTCCAACCAGGAGTCAGGTCGGCGGCATCCACCGGGCGAGACCAGCCACCGTCTCAACGTGCGACAGAGAGAGCAGAATCGACGGCGGAGCGATCACCTTCCAACGGCGACTTCCGCCGCCCAGCACGATCATCTCCCGTTCCATGACCGCCTCGTCGACCCAGATTGGCAACTCATCCGGCAGCCCGAACACGGTGACGCCGCCGATCTCGTGTCCGGTCAGCATTCTTGTTTCCTCTGCCGACGCGAACGAAGACTTCTTCTGGAACCGTGTCTTGACCGTGTGATTGACATCGAGCCTGTGGCTGGCCAAGAGAACACACGCGGCGTACACAGGCGGCTTCGTCTTCCCAACGACGATGATCGTGTTCGCAGAGTCCTCGAGCGCAAACCCGTAGGCATCACAGAAGGCCGCCGTATCGGCCAGCGCCGGATCGCACGGGAACAGCTCATACTCGCCTCGACCGTCGAGGGCGGCCACCAGCGCTGCGCGATCCGGATCCACGGAGGACATCGGCCTCACCGTAGCCACCGACACGGACTCCGGGGTCGTGACCGCCGGCAGAGGTTGTTCTATCGCCTCTGGTGTGGTCCAAAGCCCGGTGGCTCCAGCAGAAGGAGTGCGTTGCCTCGACAACTGCCGCCCCGCGGTGTTGGAGCCGAGCCGGTTCGACGGGACCGTGTCGCCGTTCGTCCCGCCGTTCGTGACTCGACGTACGTCCGTGATTGTCGTTTCCCCTACAGTGGAGGTAATGAACGACACAGGCTCCCCCAAAGAGATCGGCTTCACCGGTACCCGACACGGAATGACTCAGTCACAACTCGACACGACCCGACGCCTCTTCGAGGAGAATCCGGAGTGGGTGACCGTGCATCACGGCGGACGTGTCGGCGCGGACGCGCAGATGCACGAGATCGCGCTGGATCAGGGTCGTGAGGCGGTTGTGCACCACTCGACACGGCGTTTCGCGGCAAACGTCGGTGAACCGACGGTACCTCCGGTGTCACCGGCCGAAGCTCGGCGCAGCATCGTGGATTCGTCGGCCGTGCTGATCGCGACGCCCGCGTGGCCCGGATCCGTGCAGAAAGCTCTGTCATCAACAGTGCGATACGCCAGAAGTCGAGGAGTCCCGGTCATCCTCGTCTGGCCAAACGGCAGTACCTCTGAGTAGGCAGCGGATGGGTCGCGATCACACGATCGGGAAGCGCCACCCTCACAGCCTTCGGTCTTTGCAGTGAACGACGATAGGCAAGCACCCAAAGCTGACTTGTCGGACGGCCGAGATGGCCCTAGGGAGAGCGACGAAGCAGCGACAGCTCAAAGACACCCGGTACGTGCCACTCTCGGCTGAACATCACTGCCTCTCCCGCCGTCGTGTAGTCCACTTGGAAGATCCGAAGAAGTGGTGATCCCACATCGACTTGCAGGCATTCGGCCAGCTTGGCATCCGCCAACACGGGCGCGAGAGTCGCCTCGCCGTGGGCGATTGTGCAGCCTATGCGTTTGAAGAGTTCGTAGAGCGACCCCTTCAGATCCCTATCTGGACGGCCCTTGACATACCTCTCAGGAATGCTGTCGACGGAGTAGATCACCGGTTGACCATCCGCCGACCTCACACGCTCGATACGTACGACGGGCTCGTCGATCGGCAGCAGCAACAGCTCAGACTCGGTGTCGTTGGCCTCGCTCCTCTCCATCCCAAGGAATGTTCTGCTGGGGCGAAGACCAGCCTGTGCGATCAGCTCGCTGTAGCTGAGGTTGCGTTCCAAAGTGTGTCGAAGCCGGGGACGAAACGCTACGAACGTTCCTGATCCGTGCACTCGAGACAGATAGCCTGCCTCCACGAGAGATCCCACCGCCTCGCGTATCGTCGCTCGGGAGACTTGAAACCTCTCACTCAGATCCGATTCACCAGGAAGCTTTGTCCCGGCAGCCATGTGTTCTTCGTGTATTGCAGCGAGAAGTTCGTCCCGAATACGGTCCGAAAGCAGCTGCCTGTTGGGCCTGTGTCCGTCGAGCGTCATGCCGCTTCCTCCGTCTTGCGAGATGACCAGCGTCGATAGACCAGCGATACAACGCCCAGGAGTGAAATAGTGATTGCCAAGAGGGTGGAGGCAAGAGCATTGATCACCGGAGAAACCCCTCGCCGGATAGATGAGAACAGGTATATCGGAACTGTCACGGACTGTCCTCGAGTGAAGAACGCCACGATGAAATCATCGAAACTGAACGTGAACGCGAGGAGGAAGCCGGCAAGGATCGCTGGGGCTAGTAGTGGCAGCGTCACGCGAAAGAGCGTGCGCATGGGCGGCGCATACAGATCGCTCGATGCTTCCATCAGGCTCGGATCGAGCGAGGCCAACCTGGTGCGGACAAGGACATTGACAAGAGCGGAGCCAAACACGGCATGCCCGGCCACAACTGAGTAGAAACCCAAACCCAGGTGAACGTCACTGCCGGGCACGAGATAGGCAATCCAGTTGTTCAGCCAAGTTGTCGCGGCCACCACGAAGATGAGTAGGGAAAGCCCGAGCACGATGCCCGGAACAACTATCGCTGCGTTGACAAGCACCTGAAAGACACGTCGGACCCAACGCGGAGCCGACGGTATCGCGATCGCCGTGCCTGTGCCCAGGACAGTAGAAATGAGGCCAGACATGACTGCTATTTCGAGAGAGGTCCTGAAAGCTCTCAGAACAAAGGGATCCGTCCACGCCGTGACGTACCAGCGGAACGAGAACCCAGTCAACTCCGTGACATGGCGTCCCGCGTTGAAGGAGAACACCACTACAACAACAATCGGCAGAAACAGGAAGACATACGTGAGGATGCTCGCCCAACGAAGCCCGGGGTCGATCCAGCGTGAAATGTCGGTACGCCTCATAGCAACGGCACCTCTCTGCCTTCGGCTATCAGCTTGTTCGCGAATCTCATGTAGGCAACGATCAGGACCATGATCAGGAGAATGAACGTCACGGCCACAGCCGCGCCAAAAGGCCAGTTGCGCGACTGGAAGAACAGATCAGCCAGAGCATTGCCGAGGAAGTAGGTCTGGCCACCACCAAGGAGTACTGGGATCAGGTACTCACCGAGCACCGGAACAAAGACCAACAGTCCTCCTGAGACAATCCCCGGAGCCGAGAGAGGCAGCGTGATCTGACGGAACGTTCGCCATGGGCCCGCGCCGAGGTCTTTGGAGGCTTGCCGAAGCGCCGGGTCCACTCTCTCCAGGGACACGTATATCGGTAACACCATGAGAGGGAGATAGTTGTAGACGATGCCCACCAACACTGCGAAGGAGTTGTTCAGAAGCCGAACATCCCCAAACCCGAGGAGCCGCAACACTTCCGGGACTCCGTGGTTTCCCAAGAGGAACACCCACGCATAGGTGCGGATCAGGAAACTCGTCCAGAACGGTATCACCACCATTGCGAGAAGCTGCGTCTTGCGTTTCCCACCGCGAGTTGCCATGTAGTAGGACAGTGGATAGGCAACCAGGAGACACAACAGCGTGCCGATCAATCCCAACCGAACGGTGTTCACAAAAGGAACCCAACGCGTCGGAAGGGCGGCGTACTGCTCAAGAGTAAGGGCAGCTTGGTATCCACCATTTGGAGCACGTCGACCGAGAGAGAAGATCGCCAGCACCACCATTGGAGCAGCGAGGAACACGGCGTACCACACCAATCCAGGCGCCATGAGCGCCAGGAAGAGACGGTGCAGCCCGCGCTCAGCGGAAACCTTCCCCGAGCTACCGGCCACCTTCGTGGAACCGGCTTCTTCTCCCTCAGTCTTCGTGACCATTGTTCTAGGAGGAACTCTTCACGCGTGCCCACATCTCGGCACGGGCCTGGCTGTTATAGGCCTCGGCGGATGACAGTGTCATTCGTGCGATGTCGGCCTGGTCCGGGTAGATGACAGGGTTGTTGGCGACTTCAGGAGGCAGCAAGCCCAGAACCGCCGGGTTGGCATGCGGGAACAGGATGTATGCGGTATCCGCAGCTGAATTCTCTGGCTGGAGAATGAACTTGAGGAAAGCATATGCAGCATCTCGGTGCGGCGCATCCGCAGCAACGGTCCAGTTGTCGACCCACAACTCGCCGCCATCATCTGGGATGACATAGGCGAAGTCCGGATTGTCTCTCACGACCTGCACACCATCTCCGGTCCATGCCATCGAGAGCCACGAATCCCCGTTGCGCAGCGGGGGCTGCACGTCAGAAGAGATCGCCCAAAGATGTGGCTTGAGGGCAATCAACATGGCTTCGATGTCGGCGAGCTCAGCGGGATCGACGGTGTTGAGATCGTAACCCATGGCCACAGCCGCCGAACCGATCGTGGAGATCTGGTGATCGACAATCACAGATCGCCCGCTTAGGTCGTCCGCTGCCCTGGCAAAGAAGTCCTTCCAGCTGGTCACCGGCGTTCCCACTTTGGGCGAGTAGATGATGCCAGTCGTTCCCCAGTTCTTGGGGATTGAGTAGACGTTGCCGGGATCGAACGGTTGATCGATGAAGAGCGGATTCCAGTTAGAAAGATCTGGATTCCCCATTGCGGCGTAGTCAAGTTGCTCGATGAGGCCGTCCTCTATCCAAGCCGGCACGGCATAGTGCGTCGGAACCACTATGTCGATTCCTGAGTTGCCGGCTCGGAGGAGAGCCTCCATTTCCTCAGTCGATCCGAAGACGCTGACGTTGACGTTCACGCCCGTCTCGGCAGTGAACTTCGCGATCGTGTCTGGATCGTGATAGTTCGGCCAAGTGGCGATATTGAGCGTGTCGCCAAGGTTCGCTCCGCCCGCAGCCGTTGTGGGACTTCCTGCAACCGTTGTAGTGGCCGACTCTGGCGCACAAGCGGCCAGGGTCAACACCACAAGCAACAGCGCAACCCACACGGCCCCTCGGGCCCAGGCTGGTTGTGATCTCATTTGTCCGTTCCTCCCTTTCGTGGGGCAAAGCCCCCATCGGTTCCATTCGTCGCCCGTCCGACGTCCGATATCACGCGAGCTGCCTCAGTGGGCCACTCGATCGACACCTGGTCGCCGACGGCGAAAGTCTCGTTTGCGGTAGGAACTGCTCTCGTCGTGACCACGTCTACAGTTCCGGCTCCATCAATCATCACCCTGTACAGCAAGTGGTCCCCGAGGAATGTGCGGTGCACGACCTTTCCGGACAGTCGCGTACCCTCGGCTCCAGATACTGATCCGAACTCATCCTCTCGACGTCCTCGCATACCGAGGCGTTCTGGACGAACCGCCAGGGCAACCTGGGATCCCGACTCCAGCGACGATCGCGGAGCAGGCCCAACCAGACGGAGCCCGTCTTCGCACTCAACCGCAACGGTTCTCCCGGTGCCTGCCCCTAGACGACCTCGGAACAGGTTCATGTTCCCGACGAAGTCGGCCACGAATGTGTCGACTGGCGAGTCGTAGATCGCTTCCGGGTCGGCATCCTGAAGGATCCTTCCATCCCGCATGACTGCCACTCGATCGGCCATCGACATTGCCTCAACCTGGTCATGCGTGACGAACACGAACGTGATGCCAACCTCGCGCTGTAGCACCTTGAGCTCAGTCCTCATCTCTGCGCGCAGCTTGGCGTCGAGGGCCGAGAGGGGTTCGTCGAGAAGGAGCACCTGAGGTCGAGACACGAGTGCCCGGGCGAGTGCCACTCTCTGCTGCTGACCTCCAGACAGCTCCCAGATGCGACGATCTCGATAGCCGGCCAGTCTCACGAGTTCGATAGCTTCGTCCACGCGACTTCTGATCTCATCAGCAGGTAGTCGTGGCCGCTGTTGACTCAACGCGTACCCCACATTGGCTGCCACATCCATGTGTGGAAAGAGCGCGTACTGCTGGAAGACAGTGTTGGCAGGTCTCCGATATGGCGGAACCCCGTTCATAGGCTCCTCTCCGATCAG
Organism: uncultured Acidimicrobiia bacterium; assembly: GCA_964633745.1. Lineage (GTDB taxonomy): Bacteria > Actinomycetota > Acidimicrobiia > Spongiisociales > UBA4744 > CAYLHS01. The sequence goes on along the minus strand of CAZWHZ010000034.1, from coordinate 6,176 downwards.
AATCGATCCCGAGTCGGGCTGTTCGAATCCTGCAATCATCCGCAACAAGGTGGTCTTCCCACACCCGGATGGGCCCAGCAGAGCGAAGAACGTACCCGGATCGAGCGAGAATGAAACGCCGTCTGTTGCCAGGACGCTGCTGAACCGCTTCGACACGTCCCTCACCTCGACAACTCCTCGCCTATCGGTGTTCACGCCATAACCTCCCGGCCGTCCATGAGGCTTGGAACCCCGTACTCGGACGTAGCTGACCGCACATACTCCCCGACCTCCAAGCTGCGCTTCGAACTGGTCCAAGCCAGCGCCTCGCCCAGAATCTGAGCAACCGTCTCAGCGGCCGATGCGCCGTGATCCGGATCCTCGATTGCCACTCGAGTGCGGCGCGCCAGCACGTCGTCCACGCTGAGGGCGTGTTCGCGGTGTACGGCCCACCAGGCTTCGATCACCAGGTAGGGCAGGCCAGCAACGAGCGGGGTGTCCAACCCGTTGGCAACAGCTAGCGACGCTACCTCGAGGGCTTCGGTCCCGTACCTCCCTACGAGATGTCGCGCCGACACGAGGGCAATACCCGTCTCCCCTGCAACCCGGTCGGCCAGTCGGTCGAGGGCATGCGGCGGCAGTGCACCTATCAGTGGGATCCTTGCGGTGGGTGAAGGAGTAAATCGGCCAAGACTCTGGCTGGCGAGGTCAACTGCCCTGGCTGCCACTCGCCGGTAGGTCGTGTACTTGCCGCCCCGAACCGTGAACAAGCCTGGCTCTCGCTCGTCGATGAGTTCCTCTCTGCTGATCGCCTCGGTTTTCGCTGATGTTCCCACCAGAGGGCGAATGCCTGCGTACGTCGCAACGATGTCATCCGGCTCCAGTTTCGTGTTGAGCACACGCGAAGCGGAGTCGAGGAGGTATTCGACTTCCTCGGAAGTAGCGACGGGACGGTCTATGGGACCTTCATGCACCACATCGGTTGTGCCGATCAACCAGTGCGTACTGTGCGGAATGATGAAGACGACCCTGCCCGGCACTCGGACTGTGAGCCCAACCTCAGAGGTGATCCGTGATCTGGGTACGACGAGGTGGATTCCCCTCGAAGGTCTCAGAAGATGAGTCTCAGTGGTTGTGTCGGTCCAAGAGTCGGCCTCGAACGCGCCAGTGGCGTCAACCACTGCACGTGCGTGAAGTCGAACCGTTTCTCCCGTGATGCTGTCTCTGATGACGGCCCCGACAACGCGACCCTCCGTTCGGATCCATTCGACGGCCTCGCAACGTGTGAGCAGGCTTGCCCCAAGACGGGCAGCCGTGCGCGCCACCGCAACAACATACCGCGCATCGTCTACGACCCCGTCCCGATACTCAAACGCAGCACGCAGACCGTGTGTAGACAGGGCGGACGCGGTCTTTTGAGTTTCGGCCGACCGCACGAAGCGGAACCGACCTGCTCGGTAGCTGCCCAGACCGTCGTAGACGGTGAGGCCGGCTCCCACGTACGGGACCTCCCAAGGACGACCGTAGATCGGGAACAGGAAGCGCTCAAAGTGTACGAGGTGAGGAGCGATGGAGGTAGCAAGCAAGTGGCGTTCCGCGAGTGCCTCTCTCACCAGGCCAAACTGGTAGTGCTCCAGGTAGCGCAAGCCCCCGTGGATGAGTTTGGATGACCGACTCGAGGTCCCCACCGAGAGGTCTTCCTTCTCGACAAGCACGGTGCTCAGACCTCGAGATGCGGCGTCCAGGGCTATGCCGACCCCATTGATACCTCCCCCGACCACCAGCAGATCTGATGAAGTCGACGAAGCCTCATGAAGGCGATCAGCTCGAGCGTCGAGAAGTGATTTCATTGCTCGGACGCGACCTCGAGGGTCCACTCAATCTGGGCAGACAGCGACGGAGCGCCTGGAAGCTGACCGGCGAAGACCGCGCCTCCTATTGTGAAAGCCCATGCGCCTGCAGCGCGAAGCGCTCGGATCCGCTCTGCGCTATCGACGCTCCCTGCGGCGATCACGGGACCCGTGGCAGCTGTGGTGACGGCGCGAGTGAGCGCTGCTGGGTCAACAGTACGGTGGCGGTAGGCCAATAGATCCAACCCGAACACACCGTCGGTACTGGTGAGCTCCTTGGCATGGGATGCAATCTCTTCGATTGATCCTTTCAGCTCGGACGGATGTCCAACCACTACTCCCGGAAAGGGGCAGTACCGCACAGGTTTCGATCCGATCAATGCAAGAGCTTCTCTTGGGTGTGTTCCTCCGAGGATGTAGTCGACGCCTACCTCTAGAGCGGCCTCGATGGACGCCAGCTCCTCATCCTTGTCTGTTGAGACAACTTCCAGAAACACAGACCGTCCATCTTCATGCATCGTGTCGGTCAAGCTCAGAAGGGTCTCGCGCGTCGCGCCGACGTCTTTGAACCCAACAAAGCGAAGCGGCGTTCCTCTGATCTCCTTGTAGATGTCGAGGGCATCCTCAACAGTTCGATCGTTGTGCGTAAGCATGAATATGAATTCCATAATCACCTCGTTGATTGTCGCCTCGTGCTGGGTGTCATCGAGAGCAGACTGCCAATTTCGTTCGCCAGATATGTGGGCGGTGGATTCGCGAGAAGTGCTGCTTCTCGCCCCGTCGCACCCGTCAGGACCAGGCACGAATCCATACCCGCGCTATGCGCCATGGCTACATCAGTCTGAGCCCGATCCCCCACCAAAAGGACTCGTTCCGGCGAGAGACCTAGACGCGTGAGCAATGCGGCAGCCATGTGATCAGAGGGCTTGCCCACAATGGCTTCAGAGATCTCCCCTGTACAAGCCTCCACGGCCGCCAGCATCGCTGCGCAGTCGGGCAGGCCACCATCGGGCGTTGGGCAGTACGGATCTGGATTGGTTGCGACAATCACCGCGCCGGCTCTTACGGCTCTGAAAGCAGCATGGAGTTTGCGGTAGTCGAAGGTCCGATCGAATGAGACAACGACTACTGCCGCCTCCTCGGGGTTGTCGACGGAGACGACTGGGAATCCCGACTTCTCGAGCGTTTCGGCAACCAACGGCTCAGATACGCAGAGCGTTGGAGCCGATGGATGCATCCGGGTCATGTACTGGACCAAAGAGTCCAGTGACGACACTACGTCCCCTTCGGGAGTGGGGAGCCCAAGCCTGGTGAGCTTGGCGGCGTACGCTGCGGAGGGTTCCAGTGGCTTGTTCGTGAGGTAGATGATCTGTCGACTCGCACGTCGGATGGCTTCGACCACTTCGACTGCTCCTGGTAACAGCTCTTCACCCAGGTATACGGTCCCGTCGAGATCAAAGATGAACCCCTCATAGCAGTCGATCAAACTCACAATCCACCGCCGATTTCGGCTGCTCGAGCGAGCACTGCATCGATGTCGTCGTCGGACCAATGACCAGTGAAGTGCGCGAGGTCCACAACAGTGAAGCGATCGCGCATGAGATGGCTGCTCTTGACAGCCCACCGGGCTCGGTCTGCGTCCACCCCGGTGCCCAATCCGCGAAACGTTGTTGGCGCGCCAGATGCAGCAAGAGCCGTCGCCATCTCTTCGGGGTCGCCAACGTGACTACGCAGTTCGGTGGTGACTTGCTCCCACCTGTCGGCGAGCAGATCCACTTGAGGCTGGTTCTGATGCCACAGCCTCAGCTTCCGACGATATCCTGTCCAGCACTCTTCGGCGGCGGCTCCGTCCGCATCCAGCCATCTGAAGGCGGAGATCACTTGCGGGTGAATGTCTACCGGGTCAGGGAATGCAAGATCGCTTCTGAGTTCGTCGGCATCAAGCTCGTCTAGTAGACGTTCCCATATGCACGCAGCCACGAGAGCCCCAACACCGACCTGGGCTCCGTGAAGACCGATCGGCGACCCGCTCGCCGTTGCCGACATGTCGAGAAGGTGACTGATCAGATGCTCGGCGCCAGACAGAATGGCTGTGCGGCCGGCCACCCCCATCGCGACTCCAGAGACTGTGAGCAGAGTCGCGAGAAGATCGAGCCCCCTGTTCGTGCCTGCCGCCACCTCTGGTGCCAGCTCCAGTAGGTCTTCGCCGAGTGCCTTGAACAAGCCAATGGCCGTCCTCGAGTAGCTGGGGTCGAGGCCCACAAGCGAGGACAAGCGCCAATCTCCAGGAGCAGTGAACATTGCCATCATCTCACCGAATCCTGACCGCGTCAGGCGAACCGGGGCGTCACGTAGGACTTGGGTGTCGACGATGAGCGCGGAGGGCCACACCATCGGCACGGTTCGTTTCACTCCGTCCTTCAGGATCACTCCCAGGTTGTCGGCGAACCCGTTCACAGAGGCGGCCGTTTGTACAGCCACAAGGGGGAGGCCCCCATTCGCGCAGGATGCATCCTTGCCGACATCTGTGAGCGTTCCCGATCCGACGGACACGACGCAGCCGGCATCGCCAGCAGCGGTACGTGCAACCTCCAAGGTGTGGCTGTCAGCACGAGCGTGGCCATCCGGAGGTCCGATCACGACCCGCTCTACGACCCCGACCGTTGCAAGAAGCTCTGCAACCAGGTCCTTGAGGTCTTCTCCACCCCTGGTCATAGGCGTGGCGTCCTCCAAGACGACGATACGTCCAAATCGGGCCACAGAGGCCACCTCTTCGGCCAGACAACTGAGAGCATCCTCTCCAAGGAGAATGCTTTGGAGACCCATCGGCTGAAGCGGCTCCTGAGATGCCTGAAGCGTCGAGCGCAGTCCCACTGCGAGGTCGGTCACAGAGGCCATGAGTACGTGGGCTCGAGAGCATCGAAGGTCGCCAGATACCTGCCATAGGCATCCTCGTACATGTCTTCCACGGCAGCATCAGGTTCATAGGTCACGTCGCTCGTCGTGACGAGAGCTCGAGTAGCTTCCCCCGCATCAGCGAACCAGCCGGCGGCGACTGCCGCAAGGCAAGCCGCACCGAGTGCAGCACCCTCACCTTGAACGGCCTTCACGGGACGGTGTGTCACGTCCGCCTTGATCCGGAGCCACAGCTCACTGCGGGCACCACCACCCGTGACGTTGATCTGCTCAGTAGGAAACCCCAGTTCACTCAATCGATCGACATTGTCGCGAAGCGCAAAGGCGCAGCCCTCGAGGATCGCCCGAGACCATTCCGCCCGACCGTGATCCATCGAGATCCCAGTGAACGACCCGCGCGCGCTGTCATTCCAACGGGGAGCGACAGCTCCAGAGAGAGCCGGCACGAACACCAATCCCCCGCTGCCTGGGTCTGCTTCGGCAGCAAGCTGCAAGACGGCCAACTGGCCCGTGTCCAAGAGCTGTGCTGCCCACATGACGCTTCCTCCTGAAACGAAACCCGGGTTTTCGATGAACCACATTTGTGGGATCGCATGAGCATGGGTCTCGAGAAGACACCGCTGATCAAACACCGGCTGGTTCGAGGCAGCGCCAACAGGTTCGGCTGTTCCCGTGATGTCGGCCACGATGCCCGGTTCGACGGCTCCAGCGGCGAGCGCTGCCGCGTGATCATCCCCTGTCCCGACAATCACAAGGGCTGAAGAGACACCGATCTCAGCGGCTCGACGAGGAAGAATGCCTCCAAGCACCTCCGTTGACTGACGGAGGGGGGGCAGCGTGCCGACATCGATCGTGCACACCTCGAGCAGCTCCTCTGACCACTCCCTGCGAGTCACATCGAACAGCATCGATGAAGACGCATTGGCGTGATCCTGCGCTACCTCACCGGTCAGCCAGCTGGTGGCAAAGGCCACCGGAGGAAGGAAGTAGGCAGGGCTCTCACCGAGCACGTCTGCAAGCCACATCATCTTCGGAGCGCCATGCGAGGCGTCACAGTTGAGTCCGGTGGTACTGAAGATCCACTCGTTCCCCAATCGCTTCTGGATGAACTCGGCCTGAGCAACGGCCCGCCGATCCAGCCAGATCAGTCCCGGGTGAAGCGGCGACATCTCTCGATTGACAGCCACGACTCCGTCGACTTGAGCCGCGATGCCAATGTGCCCAATCGGTCCCCTCGCCTCTCGAGACAACGCGGAAAGCACTTCAGTGAGCGCACGCAGCCAGTCTGCTGGGTCCTGTTCGGCCCAGCCCGGAGCAGGGAAGTTGACGCCGTGAGACGCTGAAGCAGTCGCGTGTACGTGGCCGTCGTCGGCTATCAGGACACCCTTGGTCGCCTGCGTACCGATGTCACAACCGACGACGAACCCCAAC
>CAZWHZ010000033.1:0-17243 GCA_964633745.1 uncultured Acidimicrobiia bacterium | reverse complement strand
CGGCCATGTTGGCTTGGGCGATGAAGCTCACCGGCGGGTCGTAGACCTCTTCTTCTTTCCAGTGAACGGCGATCTCCGCTTCGCTGACGCTGCCTCCAGTGTCATCTTCCGCCATACTTTCTCCTTCCTGTCAGACAGGTTCCCGTGCCTGGACACGGGAACCTCACAGCTTCTAGCCGATTGGGAGTACGGTGCGCTCGAAGGTCTCATTGAGCACCTGGGCAGCCGCCAGATACACAGCGGATCCGCCGCAGATGATTCCTTCCCAACCGGCGATGTGCGTAATCGTGGAACCACTTGCCAGCTCGCCGATGCCCAGCAGCAAGAAGAGGATCCACAGCGTCAGAAACACGAACTGCAATGCCTTGTTGTGTTTCCAGGTCGCGATCCACATGAAGAACGTGAACACTCCCCAGACCCATAGGTATGCAGCCATCCCGCCTGTCGAAGGGCCATCCATCCAACCCCACGCCGGTATCAGCACCAGAAGAACGAGTGTCTGCCAGAACAGGCCATAGGATGTGAAGGCAACCATCCCGAAGGTGTTTCCCTTCTTCCATTCCATCCATCCGGCAAAGATCTGCGCAAACCCGCCGTAGAAGATCCCCATCGCGAGGATGACGCTCGAGAAGCCGAAAAGCCCGGCGTTGTGCAGATTGAGCAAGACCGTGGTGGTCCCGAATCCGAGGAGGCCGAGCGGCGCCGGATTGGCGGTCAGATCGCTCAGCTTCACTGTTCCATTGTCGATCATGTAAACCTCCCTCATTGGTATCGGTTCGTCGACCGCCCGTGTACTGGGCAGCCGTGAGGACGGTTCCGGTCGCTATGGAAACGAGCGCGCCAGGTCGACGTTCGAAGGAAGCTGGTAGTGGGGGCAAAGGGGTGTGTGTGGCCAGAAGGTGTCGAGAATCGGGTGGCCACTCGGCCATCCTCCGTCTGAGTCCCGATCGCTCGTCTTCGGCCTCGCTTCCAGGCAGAGAAAGTAGACCTTCTACCTTCATATCAGCGGATTGCATCCTAAGTACTCCCGCGGGGCATCCGCAACCGAAACCCCGGAATTCCTTTGAAACACGGCGCAGAAGCGTCCTCAGACGCCGAACTCCCTCACCTACCCTGGCGATACCACTCGATAGCGTGCAAGATCCCTTGTTCCAGCGGGGTTGCGTGCACGCCGAACGTCGTTTCGAACCCACTCGAATCCACAACGAACACTTCTTCGAACTCGTAGAGCATCTCCTCGAGTCGACCGTCGGGTTGAACATCCCGACCACGGAGATCATCGATCTGGACATGACCGACGGAGCGAGCCGCTTCCCAGCCTTCGCAGATCCGTTCGACGAGCGCCCGGGTGGTGAGCGGTTCGGCCACTGGCAAGTGCCATGCCCTTCCGTCTGTCGTCGAGGCCCAGGTTGCGAGCCCATCAGCGATGTCGGACGCGTACTCGACATGGTCGTCGTCACCACCTCGGACACGGACATTCCCGCCGCCGATCGATTCGACTCGCTCGCGTTGTCTGGCAGTACCTGCTCCCGGCGGTCGAGCCTTGACTCGAACAACGCCTGTCCGCCGTTCACGGACCTAGCCGCGGGTGAGCCGAAGCTACCCCGGGGTCCTGCCCGCGGGGGCTTCCTATCATGAGCGGGTCATCTGCCGGAGGCACTCGTGACCACCGTCGTCGTAAACGGAGAACAGCGCACCGGGCCGCCCGGCATCAGTCTGCTCGGCTTCCTCCGAGGACCACTTGGATTGACCGGGGCGAAGCCCGGATGCGGTGAGGGCGAGTGTGGGGCATGCACGGTCCTCGTTGACGGCGATCCCGTGTTGTCATGCCAGACCAGGCTCGACGAGGTCGAGGGCCGGTCGGTCAGCACGATCGAAGGGCTTGACGCGAGCGGCCTCCATCCGGTTCAGCAGGCGTTCATCGAGGAGGGCGCCTCGCAATGTGGGTACTGCACTCCCGGGATGGTGCTACGCGCAACCGCCCTGCTCGCGAACGACCCCGCTCCAGATGATCGAGCCATCGCCGAAGCGATGTCGCCCAGTGTGTGCCGGTGCGGCGCGTACCCGCGACTGACCCGGGCCGTGCACCGGGCCGCTGAACTGCTGCGAACCGGAGCCGAACCGGTCGCCGGCCCCTTGCCCCGCCAGTCGTTATTGCCTGCGCCCCGAAGACCGTGGGACCTGTGCGAGCCCGATGAGCGAGACTGGTTCGACCTTCTCGGCGACGGTCTGGTCGTCGTCTGGCCTCCACAGGCGTCCGGGTGGTCGATGAGCGGCGGCGCGTGGCTGCACCTCGCGCCGTCGGGGATGGTGACCGCGTTCAGCGGCAAGGTCGACGTCGGTCAAGACAACGCCACCGCCTTCCGCATGCTGGTCGCGGAAGAACTGGTTGCACGGCTCGACGATGTACAGGTCGTGCTGGGCGATACGGATCTGTGCCCATTCGACGTCGGGACCTTCGGGAGCCGGTCGATGCCCGACGCCGGCCAGGCATTGCGCAAAGCTGCCGCCGGTGCGAGACAGATGCTTCGGGTGCTCGCCGCGAAACGATGGCAGATCGATGTGAGCGACCTGTTGCGAGGAGCCGAGCCCGGGGTGCTCCCGGGACTGGATGGCGCCCGCGTCACCCACGGGGAACTCGTCCAAGGGCTCCGACTGGTCGAGGTGCTGGACGCGGAACCTTTGCTTCTGCCCGCGGAACGCCGGCGCCTGGTCGGGCGGGGGCATGCTCCCTCTCGTGTGGACGCCGTGACCGGTTCGCGCATGTTCGTATCGGATCTGCATCGACCGGGGATGCGCTACGGGGCGATCCTTCGACCACCCGTACGGGGAGCGACCCTGCGAGACGTCGACACGGCTGGTCTCCCGGAGGGTGTGGTCCCGGTGCGAGACGGCGACTTCGTCGGTGTTGTGGCGGATGGCGTCATCGCCGCCCGGCTCAACGTCGCAGGGCTCCGGGCCGAATGGAACGAACCGGCTCCGGGCCCGACCGATGTGGTCGCACATCTCCGGTCGAACCCTGTGGACGGCGAGGGGTGGGACGCCGGTTTCGACGACGCTACCGGTGACACCGAAGCCGCTCTCGCCGGCGCCACCAACAAGATCGCGGCCACCTACACGACCGCCTATATCGCCCACGTCCCGCTCGAGACCAGGGCAGCGGTTGCCGAGTGGACAGGCGACCGCCTGACCGTGTGGGTAGGCACGCAGGTCCCCTTCGGAGTGCGGGAGCGGCTGGCCGACGCGCTCGGGATCGACCGCTCGAACATCCGGGTGATCGTCCCTCCGACAGGAAGCGGCTTCGGTGGAAAACACGCCGGTCAGGTCGCCACTGAGGCAGCCCGACTCGCGCGAGCCGTTGGCACACCCGTGAAGGTGCATTGGAGCAGAGCGGAGGAGTTTCTGTGGGGGTACGTCCGCCCGATGGCCGTCATCGACATCCGGGCGGGCATGGACGACGACGGGAACATCGTCGCCTGGGACTTCCTCGACATCAACGCCGGCTCAGCAGGAATCGGCTTCCCCTACGCAACAGCCAACCGGCGGCTTCGCTACCAGGCCGCCGAGTCGCCGCTCGCACAAGGTTCCTATCGGGCGTTGGCTGCAACGGCCAATCACTTCGCCCGCGAGTCGCACATCGATCAGCTCGCTCACGCGGCAGGCCTCGATCCCCTCAGTTTCCGTCTCCGGCACCTCGACGACGAGCGCCTCGCCACTGTGCTGCGGATCGCCGCCGAACACTGCGATCGCCGTCGAGACGAACAGGACACCCGGCGCGGGTTCGGGATCGCGGCAGGTTTGGAGAAGGGCGGCCGTGTCGCGACCTGCGCGGAAGTCCGGGTCGGTGAGAACGAGTCCGTCGAAGTGACCCGTCTCGTCACCGTCTACGAGTGTGGAACGATCGTCAACCCCGACACCGTGCGCAATCAGGTGGAGGGTGCTGCGATCATGGCGCTCGGCGGGGCGTTGTTCGAGCAACTCACGCTCGACCACGGCCACATCGCAGACCCGGCGCTCGCCGCCTATCGGGTTCCTCGTTTCACCGACGCACCGGATGTCCACGTGGTACTCATCGATCGCCCCGATCTCCCCTCGGCGGGTGCCGGCGAAACGCCGCTCATCACGGTCGCCCCGGCGATCGGCAACGCCATCTTCGACGCTACGGGTCGGCAGTTGAGATCACTTCCACTCGTTCCGGACGGCGTTCTTCGCTAGGAGCCAGTCTCGGCCCGGTCCGTTCTCGACCGGCTGCCGTAGAGACGCCCGAGAGGGTGGATCGAACCGGTGACCCTCTCGAGGAAGCGGCGGTGATGTGAACCTGTCAGGTCGAGATGGTGGTAGGTGGCGAGCTTGACCTGATCGGCGACGAACGCCCACACCAGGCAGTACGCCCAGATGATCCAGATCGCACCCCACGAGATTGGCGCAACCAGGAAGCCCACAGCTACGAAGATCGTTGCCACGATCTTCGTGACGATCGCCGACCACAACATGATGGGCGCCGGGTGAGGGTCCGCAAGGACCGGACGGCGGGTTCTCGTCACAAACAACGTCAGATGTCCGGCAACAGCAAGCTTCAGGAAGATGAGTGTCTGGATCTGGGAGTCGTCGAGCTTCAGCCACAGTTTGCCGATGATGAGGATGCCGAACGTCTGGATGACTCCAAACAGCCCGAGCACTGTCGAAACTGTGAGGACTCGACGCATGTCCCAGCGAACCGGCGCCGGGTCCAGCCATGTCCGATCGTATGCGATGGCCATGATCGGCACGTCGTTGAGGAACGCGAGCAGGATGATCATGATCGCCGTGATCGGGTAGAAATCGAAAGCAATCATCGCCAGCACGACGAACACCATGATTCGGATCGTTTCAGTGATCCGATAGATCGCGTAGGCATTCATGCGCTCGAAGATGCGCCGGGCTTCTTCGACGGCGCTGATGATCGTCGACAGACCTGGTGCAGTCAGGACGAGATCGGAAGCGGCCCGCGCCGCGTCCGTTGCGCCACTGACAGCTACACCTGTGTCGGCCTGTCTGAGCGCTGGGGCGTCGTTGACGCCGTCCCCGGTCATCCCGACGATATGGCCCCTGGCCTGAAGGGCCTTGACTATTCCAAACTTGTGCTGTGGAAACACTTCGGCGAAACCATCGGCCTGTTCGATCGCCTCGGCGTCGTCTCCGGAAGGCTCATCGCCGGTGAACACATCACCTACTCGTTTGATTTCGCTTCCGAGCCCGAGCGCCCGAGAGATCTCGGCAGCGATCGCTACGTTGTCGCCGGTGACCATCTTGACGTCGATGCCGTGGGCGATCGCTCTTGAGATCGTGTCGGCAGAATCCTCACGGGGTGGGTCGTAGAGCGACAGCAGGCCGAGAAACCGCCATGTTTCACCGTCGCCGGATCGCGCGACCCCGAGCGTCCGGTAGCCCTTGGAAGCGAGTTCGTCAACGGTTCGCAGCGCCGCTTCGGCTTCCGCACCCGCCAGTGAGCAGAGCTGCTGGATCACCTGGGGTGCGCCTTTCGTGACCCTGAACGATGCACCGTCCTCTCCTTCGACAGTCGCTTCCGTTCGTTTGCCGACCGGATCGAACGGCACGAACCGGCGACGCCGATACCCTCCGAGCGACGCCTGGCCTTCAACACCGGCCAGGACCGCCTGATCGATCGGATCGTCGGCGTTGTCTGCATTCGAGGCGAGCGCCGCGGCAAGCACCAACTCGCCCGCCTGCACGGCACCGAACGGCACCGGCTCGCCGACGGTGAGCCGGTTCTGGGTGAGTGTGCCGGTCTTGTCGGAGCACAGGATGTCCATTCCGGCCATCTCTTCGATGGATTCGAGCCTGGAGACGATCGCCTTCATCTTGGCGAGGGATCTTGCACCGACGGCCATAGTCACGGATAGAACGGCCGGCATGGCAACCGGGATCGCCGCAACGACAAGGATGAGGGTGAACTGGACGAGCGACAGGATCGACGATCCCCGGAGCAGCTGAACGATGAGGAGCAGGATCGCCAACCCGATGCTGAGGTAGATCAGGTAGTCGCCGATTCGCAGCACGGCCTCTTGGAAGTGCGAGGCGGGCTTGGCCGTGGCGACGAGGGCGGCGGTCCGGCCGAAGAAGGTGGCTGAACCGGTTTCCGTGACGACCGCCACCATCTCGCCCTCCCGGGCGATCGAACCGGAATAGGCGCCATCGCCGGTTGCCTTGGATACCGGCAAGGATTCTCCGGTCAGGGCCGACTGGTCCACACTCAGATAGTCACCGTCGATCAGGCGCACGTCGGCGGGGATGATGTCCCCGAGCCGGATCCGGATGATGTCTCCTGGAACGAGATTCTTCGCGTCGATGGTCTGCCACGTGCCGTCCCTCCGAACGTGCGACACGAGTGCGAGTTGCTGCTTGAGGGCCTCTACGGCATTGGCTGCTTGGTGCTCCTGCCAGAAGCCGACCAGCGCGTTGAACACGAGGAGCACAAGGATGATCACGAGATCGGGCCAGTGCCGAACGATGGCGGACAGCAAGGCTGCGACCTCGATCATCCAAGGGATAGGTCCCCAGAAGTAGCCGAGGAACTGGAGGAGTGGGTTCGGTCGGTGTTCAGAGATCGCGTTGGGGCCGTACTCGGCGAGTCGCCTGTCCGCCCCTTGCCCAGTCAGTCCTTCGCTACTTGTGTGAAGACGAGCGAAGAGATCGTCGAGCGACTCGGAAGCCTGTGGTGTTTCCATCCGTGGTCCCCCGGATTCGACATCCCTACGGCCCATCGGCCGATGTCTCAATACATTCTCGTCCGAAAAGTGTCGCCCGTATTCCACGGCCGATCTGACCGAGCCTGAGTCCGGGCCTCTCTACCAAGGATCCGATCAGCCGAGACCCGCTACCGTCCGAGACGAGCGGCTCGCCGGCGATCCGCTACGCAAGACGGCTCTTCGGGGCGTGGTCTGCGCAACGCGCGAAGGCCGGATGGGTACGGGGATTCCGTTTTCCACCGCAACGCCACCCGCGTCCAGCCCTGCCAGCACTCACTCGTCTCTCGCCGGACGCGACTTCAGCCATGCCCCGAAAGCGAAGGTCGCGGTCGCAAGAAACGCGATCGCAGTGAACGTGTCCATCGTGATGCCCTGATCGATGCCCGAAAGGATCCACCTGGAGGAAATGGCGAGCGCGATCAGTGCCAAGACCGGACCTGTGATCAGCCACGTAACAAGAGAGAGGGCGCCAAGCTCTGCACCGCTGATGAGCATTTCCACAGGGAACGACCGCCTGGACGCCGAAATGGCGGAAGGCAGCACGAGCGCGCCGGCGACGAACGGTGCCACCACCGCCAATGCCTCGACGGCTGCAGCGCCGATGAACCCTCCAACGCCTGCTGCCAAGATGCCGATCCACACCAGCACGGTCAGCACGACCACCGGCACCACACAGTGCATGATCATCACGGTCCCCCACGGCCACGGAAGCATACGGTGAGCACCGGCCTGGTCGCTCTCGAGTCGAATCGTCTCCAGAAGTCGCGACGCTGCCATGTACAGGCCACCGAACACCCCCACCACGAGGAGGGGACGACCAGTGGCAGCGATGCCCGAGACAATCGCAACTGCCACATAGGCGGCAGCGGTGCCGATCAGCCCGAGGTTCCTTCGCAGCGTGAGAGTGTCGCGAGCGATGAGCGCAAGTGGTTGAGAGAGACGAACCATTCGAAGTTGCCGTCCCCGGACACGCCCCCTCGCCCTCCCCCGCCGGGCGATGTTCCTCGCGGCCCGAACGTTCCCGAAGAACAGCGCAGCCGAAGCTGAAGAGCGTGCCTCAGATCTGCGCCACAACTCGTCGTCCGAGACTTGATCTGCTGTGGAGACGGTCGAGATCACGGCTGCCACCGCGGCGAGCGCGAGAAGGATTGCCTGGATGATCCATCCCGCTACCGGCCGTCCTCCTTGCGCGAGTACCGGACCGGTTGCCCACCCCCACGGACCTGACCACAGAGTCGCCGTCTCCAGTCCTCTCACCACGGCGACGACAAGCAGTCCGGTGAGGGCAGCGACGGCCGGAGTGGCGAGGTCGACGGCTCTCCCCAGCGAGGGTGAGCGCTCAACATGCCACGAAAGCGCCATCGTCATCAAGGCGAGCGCCACAAACGCGCCAACCGCTGCGAGCGACAAACCAAGCACACCCCGATGAAGAAGGGCCGCCGCTGCGATCCCGACAACGGCCCCACTCACTACGCCGACCCCGATGGCAACGACCGAGGCTCTTCGCAGTTTCAGGAGCACAAGTTGTCGCCTGTCGAGCGGGGAGGACAACTCCCATTGAAGCTCCGGAGTCGTGAACAACACAGGGCCCTGCCACGTCCCGAAACGGAGCACTCCCCACGTCGCAACGAACAGGACAACGGGCAACCAGCCGAGGGTGTCGAGGAACGCATCCGGGTGCGGCACGAGATCGCCCTTGACGAGAGGGGCAATGACGATGCCGGCGATAACCGTCGCCAGGAGCCACGTGTAGATGTCGATCAGTCGATCTGAGAGTCTGCGCCGGTCGTGCTCCCGACGGCGTCGTCGTACGAAGCTCCGGACCTGATGCTCCGTGGTCACCCGAGACCCAGTTCCCGTGCCCAACCGCTCGCCACGACCTCTTCTCGTGTGCCGGCGACTGCCACCCGTCCGTCACTGACCACCACGATGCGGTCGGCGAGCCCCTCCGCGAAACCGAGATCGTGTGTGCTGAAGACGACCAACGCACCCTCGTCCTTGACTCGGTTGAGCAATGTGTGCAGGGCTTGTCGCGACGGAGGGTCAAGACCCGAGACGGGTTCATCCAGGATCAACACTTCGTATGGGCGCAAGAGACCACAGGCGAGCTGCGTCTTCTGTCGCAGACCGCGTGACAGCTCACGCGGAAGGAGGTGCCGCCGTTCTTCGAGCCCGAACAGATCGAGCAGCATCCCGGTTCGATCGTCCATGTGGTCCACACCGTGTGCCATCCCGACGAGGTCCAGATGATCGGCCACGGTGAGATCCGGGTAGAGGGCCGGTGCATCAGGAACGAACGAGACGAGAGCCCGCAGTGTGGCCGAACCGCCCCGGCGATGAACATCGACGTCCGCGATGTGCACGGTCCCTCTCGATGGTTCGAGCCGACCGGCGAACATGGACAGTGCAGTGGTCTTGCCGGACCCGTTGTGACCGATCAGGGCGACAGCCTCGCCACCATTCATCTCGAGGTCCAGCGATTCCAGCGCTGTCACATCCCCAAAGTCACGACCGAGACCTTCAGCGACGACGAGGGGCCGTTGGGTATCAGCCATCCGGTCAGGCTAGCCGGGCGCTCCGCGGACCCTGCCTGAGGGCTCCACAGGTTGTGGAGTAGATGCTGAACATGCCGTCGGAAACTAGCAACGTCCCCCCAATCCCGCGTGCACTGAACCGACAACTCAATGAGCACCAGGAACTGGCCGATGACTCAGTATGAAACGGAGAAGTGCCGCCTTGCTCCTGGCGTTGCTCATAGGGGCATGTTCGACAACCTCGTCTCCTCCAACGACCTTCGGCGTCGACGGCGCGCCGCAGGTGATCAGAGACACATTCCTGACTGTCACCCGACAAGCTGCCACCCTTGCCGGCTACGACGCAACCAACGATCAGTGGCTGGACTTCGCCCGGTCGGTCTGCGGCGCAGGTATCACAACGACTTCGGAACTCAGCGACTTCGTTGACCAGCAGACGGGAGCAGACTCCACTCTTCGCCAGATGTGGACGACAGCCTCAACGGCAGCCACAAGCGCATTCTGTCCAATCGGTGAGAGCTGAGTCGGACCGACCGGCCGCCGGTCAGTCCTGAACCTCCTTCGGTTCGATCACACGGCCCAACCCACGCGTTCATGGGATCGGGTCGGAGGCACTTGGGACGGACTAGCCGGACTTCCCACAGTCGGTCCGCTGGAAGTACAGGTCGTGCCTGGCATCGGCAACCTCCAACACGCCGTTTGAAACGGTGGCCGTTGCCCTCTTCCACCAGCGGAGATCCAGCGAGAGCGAGTCGCCGCCGACACGGCTGATGATGAAATCCTGACCCCACCTTGGATCCGCCTCCAGTTGGGTGGCGACACACTCGGCGAGACCACGCTGGCGATCGGTCAGCACGAGGGAGTCGAGTCCATGGGTGGCCAGGGCGGGATTCGTCTGCCGGATCGCCGGCATGATCCCGCGCAGGGCCTGCAGCCCGATCACGGCGACAGCGACGACAACTACGAGATGGAACAGAAACTGCAGACTCTTGACCATCGAACCCCTTCGATCGTCCTCTACCAACCTACTCCGGCGCCCATAACATGGGAACGCGGAAACGCAAATGCTCGAGTGCGATACCTCGAACGCTGTCCGTCTCCCCTCACACCACATAGACGCACGAGACTCACCAAATGGTTCCCCGGCGCTGGGTACCACGGACAACGGGAAATCGCGATCGCGTTCGCTGACACAGCACCGCCCTCAACCCGATGATCGTGCTAGATCCGACCACGTCCAGAGCACCAGCAGAAGGCCCGCTGACCGATCGAGCAACGGCCTCGGTCGTGATCACCGCGAGTTCACCGATCCATCGGCTGTCGGCGCAACGGCCACTCGCCCCTCCTCCGAAGATCACCTCCGCCTGAGATGTGGTGGCCCCCGGAATCGCCCCATCCCGATCGTGGACTGTGGTGTCCACCACCTCGGTGACCCACGGCGCTTCGCGCCCGGCGACAAGCACTAGTGTCGAACCCATGAAAGGCTCCGATCGACCCTCGCCGGCGCTCAAGGCATTCTTCAACGCACCCCGATGGTTCTATGCTCACGGGCTCGGCTGGCTGATGGGGAAACGGTTCATCGCACTCTCACATGTCGGTCGCAAGTCCGGAATCGAACGCAAAACCGTCCTCGAGGTGGCCGTCTACCACCCGGACACCCGGGAGATGATCGTCGCGTCGGCCTTCGGCCTCAAAGCCGACTGGTACCTCAACATTCAGGCGAAACCGGCTCACCTCGTTCAGGTTGGACGCACGGAGTACGTTCCACACCAACGCTTCCTCGGACCGGATGAGGCGCGTGCAGCAGCAGCGGAGTTCTGCCGGAAGCACCGTCTCGAGGCGCGCGCGGCGATCCCCGTGTTCGTCGCCATGGGCGGTGCGAAGAAGGGCGAGTTCACCGACCCGGTCGATCTGCTGGCATCGCTCCCGATGGTGGCCTTCAAGCCCACCTAGCTGGGATCTGCCCGAACGGGCCCATTCGACCTGGGACCGCTCAGATCGCTACTCCGCTACGCTCGGAACAGGAGGCCCGATGGAAGTAGCGCTCGTCGCCTATGCCACGAAAGGTGGCTCCACGCGGGAGGTCGCGGTGGCGATCGCTGACGTTCTCCGCAGTCGCGGCTGGTCGGTCACTGTCGCCGAAGCCGCCCATGTGCGCGAGCGGGTGAAGGACTACGACTTGATCGTGCTGGGTGGCGCGATCTACTCGGGAAGGTGGCACCGCGGTGCTCAACGGTTCCTGAGACGCCACCGGCGCGAGCTGACGACTCCTGCTGTGGCTGTCTATGGCATGGGTCCGCGAAAGGACGTGCAAGAGTCCTGGGAGACCTCGAGAGCACAACTAGAGCGTGCGCTCAACAAGCAGCCTTGGCTTCACCCGGTGGCCGTCACCGTGTTTGGAGGAGTCGATCCACCGAAGAAGCGAGGACATCGCGACCTTCGCGATTGGGACGCGGTCAGAGCCTGGGCCGAGATGCTCATCCACTAGCCGGGCCGCGGCACCTTGCATCGCGAGGGAGCCGGCTCCGAGAACTGTCGCGCCGATTGATGATCAACTCTGGACCATCCCCGCCAACGTAGCCCACTTCTCTTCGTTCACTCCCTTGGCAACCAGCCAGATAGCGAACGCCAACTCACCGGGGACCGAGAGCACGATCACGAGCGCGGACAGGAAGCCCGCGGCGGCGGGCGCCACGATCGCTCCAAACGACTCGAACACATACCCGATCGAGGCAATCACCAGCAGCCGTCCCAGGAACTTGGGCATGAACCCCGAGCGGTACACCAACCAGCCGAGGATGGCGAGGTGCAAAGCAAAGAACAGGCCCCATACGTGGACCATGAACGCATCAACGTCGGTGAACAGCTGCACCAGGGCATTGAGCTGATCTGTCTGGAAGGCCGCGAGGTAGGTGGCCCCGGACAGAAGGGTGAGCGCGAGAGCGCTCCATGCGAGGTTGACGCTCTGGACCACCGCGAGACCGACACGCGACAACATCGCCGCCATCGACCAATGGTGGCTCACCGGCCTGAACAGCACGTAGAGCATCGCCGAGATGACGATCTCGATCATGAAGATGGTGCCCGCGACTGCCATGCCAGTCCTGAACATCGACTCACTGCCGGCGATGTTGACGGCAGTCGCCGTCGCATCGCCGGCGACAGTCAGGTCGGCCTTGCCAACGAGGAAGGCGATGGGACCGAGGATCGCCACCAGCAGGTACAGAATGCCGATGATTCGTGCGAGACGTCGTGGGTTGGTAGATGTGGTCATTGATGACTCCCGTGACTTACAGTGTATGCTTACGCCGTAAGTATTACACTTACGACGTAAGCTCGTCAAATGGAGTCTGCATGACCACCTACCAGCAGCGTGAACCGCTCTCCCGGGACCGCATCTTCGCCACAGCGCTCGACCTCGCCGACGAAGGCGGCGTGAACACGATCAGCATGCGCAGAATCGGCCAGCGGCTCGGTGTCGAGGCGATGTCGCTGTACAACCATGTCGCCAACAAGGACGAGATCCTCGACGGGCTCGCCGAGATCGTGCTCGGGAAGATCGAGGTTCCGTCTTCAGACGATGATTGGAAGGACGGCATGCGCCGCCGCGCCACCTCGGCGCGGGACGTTTTCCGCCGTCATCCCTGGGCGATGGGCCTCGTCGAGACACACTCGCAGAGCACGAGCCCGCAGAGGCTTGGCTACCACGACGCGATCCTTGGAGTCCTCCGCAACGCAGGCTTCGATGACCGGCTCGCGATGCGCGCCTTCTCCATCCTGGACGCCTACATCTTCGGGTTCATCCTCCAGGAGTTGAACCTCTCTTTCGATGACGATGCCGGCCTTCAGGAAGTCGGAGCGGATCTCCTCCGACAGATGTCCGAGTCGTTCCCGCACCTCACCCAGGTCACCGCCAACGCGATGGCGCAAGGGTACGACCAGGCCGAGGAGTTCCAGTTCGGGCTCGACCTCATCCTCGATGCGCTCGAACGGCTACGAGATCGGAGATCCGGCAAGACCTGACGGGCAGTGCTCGGGTCGCGCGGCCGGCACGTCGTAGAAGCCGAAACCAAAGCGAGATCCTTTCGCCGTAGGTAGGGTCGGAATCTCAGAAAGGGGCCCCGCATGACAAAGCTCGGATATCAGATTCCCAACTTCACCTATCCAGGGGTCGGACCCCACACGCTGTTCGACACCATCGCCCGTCAAGCGAAGGAGGCGGAGTCGTCCGGGTTCGACACCGTTCTGCTGATGGACCACTTCTACCAACTACCCGGCCTCGGAGATCCCGATCAGTACATGATCGAGTGCTACACACTTCTCGCCGCCCTGGCCCGCGAGACATCGAACGTTCGACTCGGGTCGCTGGTTACCGGCAACACCTACCGCTACCCGGCCGTTCTCGCCAAGACAGTCACCGCGCTCGATGTTGTTTCCGGTGGCCGGGCGCAACTCGGGATCGGCGCGGGTTGGTACGAACTCGAGCACGACGCGTTCGGCATCCCGTTCGGCACGTTCACCGATCGCTTCGAGAAGCTGGAAGAGGCGTTGCAGATCATCCTGCCGATGCTTCGGGACGAGCGGCCGACCCTCAACGGTGACCACTACCAGGTGAAGGACGCCATCAACCAACCGCCACCGGTGGGTCGCATCCCGGTGATGATCGGCGGATCAGGTGAGAAGAAGACGCTGCGGATGGTCGCCCAGTACGCGGACGAGTCGAACATCATCTGCGCTCCAGAGGACGTGCCTCGCAAACTGGAGGCGCTCGACCGCCACTGCGAGAACCTCGGTCGGGACCGGTCGGAGATCACCGTGTCGTGGCAACGGTCGGTGTGCATCGCCCCAACGATGGAACAGGCCGAGGAAGAACTCGACGGCTATCTCGGACGACGCGGGATCGACGTCTCTGCCCTCGACGAGGACACGCTCGCCCGTATAAGGAGCCGGATGATCTACGGCGACCCCGACACGGTCGGCGAGCAGATGGCCGAGTCCATGACCTTGGGTGTCGACGGGTTCACCATCAACCTGCCTGCCAACGGCCACATACCCGGACGGGTCGAACTGCTGGGAGAGACGGTCGCTCCAATCGTCGGCTGAGCTCGCCACGCTCGGAGCCGACGGCCGACAGTTGACAGCTAGCAGCCAGAGAGCGACCTGGCACACCACAGGACCGCAGGGCGAGTTCCTACCGATGACCGATCACCGACAACCGAAGACGGCGGCCGCAGGCCGCCTAGTCCCACAGGGTGGGCGCGTAGCTCACGGGTTGGGGTGGCGCATCTGTTGGCGGTCCGAACAGGCGCTCGATCAGCGCCCCCCAGTCGAAGGCCTCATTGATCTCAGAAGCCCCCAGCTCAATGAGTCGTTCTTCGCCGACGAACTGCGGAATGATCATGTCGAGGATTCTTTCGATCTCCTGCCGGAAGCGCACGTTGGTGCTTCGAACCCCGTCGGTGCGGAGGGGAATGTCCGGCCGCAGCCGAACGTAGAGGTCGTAGGTCGAGGACCAACGCCGCACGAGTGGTTTGACGTCGAATGGGTCCTCCCCATTGGTGGTCCGTAGGAAATAGGCGAAGTTGTCGATCACCGCGCGATCGGTGACGAGGACTTCTGCCCTGTTGCGAAGCTCTAGCTCCTGCTGGATCTGGGCCATCAGGACCCAGAGCTGCGCCTCGGGCGTTGCTCCTTCGTTCAATCCGAGGGGGCTGTACCGGACGACCTCCCGCCCAACCTCGACGCTTCGTCCGCTGCGACCGACAGCTCCTGCGAACGAGTGGACCGCATTGGTCTTGCGCACGGAGTGCGATCCGATAAAGGCGATCTTGCGGGAGGGCATTGGCGGTTCCACGGTAGCCGCGCTCCCTCTGTGGGTTCGGGCTCGCTCCAACGACATCGACGTTTGACCAAACACCGTTCTTACCCGCCAACGGCACCGCGAATTCCCGGCGAGGGAGAGAACGGGATCTGCCCGATAGGATGGCGCCGGGGTGAGCGAACCAGCCCCACTCCCGGGAAGGATGACGGTGTGGATCTTCAGCCTCGTCGCCGGTGTTGCAGCCGCGATCGTCGACACCGGGGTCATGATCCCTCTCGAGTTTCCGACCATCGACGCCAAACGCCAGGCGATGGTCGCCGCGTTCATCGAGCGCTTCTTCCTCGGCTTCATGGTTGGACCGGTCGCTGCCGGTCTCGGTGCGAACGCCATTGCCATCGGGGCCCTGCTCGGCGTCGGGACGAGTCTCGGAACGTCGATCATCACCAGGACATGGGCGCCGATCATCGGCATGGGTTTGATCACCGGCATACTCGTCGGTGTCGCGTACGAGCTGATCTTCTAGGTCGCGGCAACCGGTCCCAGCTCTAGTGGTTCCACCAGTCGGCAGGTTCCCACGTCTCCCGCGTGCGGTACGGATCGAGGAGACTCCGATTGAACGCAGCGAAGCACCTCACGCCGGCAGCGAGAAACACCCAGACGGCAACCGCGAAGACGGCAAAGCCAAACACGCTGGTGAGCCATCGACTCGACGCCGTTCCCAACAGGAAAGCGGCTCCGGCCACCGACGCCCATCGGAAGATCTGCTGAATGCGCTGCACCTCATGGTGGTGATGCGCGGAGCCGGCGAACGCCATTGAGAGACGCGCATCGACGCGCAGCGTCCGTCCTCGATATGTCGTCTCCCACAGGCCAGGCATCGCCAGACGAATCCGATACGGTCCTGCAACGAGATCGTCGCCATCGCGTGTCCACTTCAGCCGCCCGTCACCGGCACCGATCCACTCTCCGGCGCCGCGTGAAGTCGTCATGACCTTCTCTGTCACCAACTCATCGTACGCCCGAAACTGCCGACCGAAAGAAGACAATTCGGCGAGCCCCTTCCAGTGGGGTTTCTATTCCGTCAAGTTGAGGATCCGTGATGACGAGATACCGTCCTCGACACGGTGCTGCATCTCTCGACGAACTCCGAGGTGTCGAGGGAGCACGAGTTGCTCGCGCGGCGATGCTGCGTTCGCAGCTCCGGCCCTCCACGAGGTCATCGCGACGACACAATGCCCCGCGGATCTCCTCCTGAGCCTCCCAGAACCTCGATCCGCGCCAGGTCATTCTGAGTTGGCCTGCAGTCGCTCGAGTTCCTTGCGGTCCGTCAATATCCGCCGCCGTCGGGCCCTGTAGATCAGTCCGACCAGTTCGTCGAGGACCACGCCCACGAGCAGCACGGCCAGGATCACCGAGATCAACGGCGTCGAGAAGTCCCAGCTCAGAAACTTGATCGTCGTGTTGCCGGTGTTCTGGGCGGCCAGGATGATCATGACGACCGCCAACAGTACCCCGAAGACCAGCCCCCAAAAGAGCCCGGTCCCGATGAAGACCCGCTCCTTCTCCACAGGCGCAGCGGTTCTCTTCTCCGGCTCCGGCACGGCGTCGGGTGACCCGGCCTCTGCGTCGACGTCGTTCATCTCGAACTCGTTCATCTCGGACTCGTTCATCTTGCACTCCTTCTAGTCCATCCTCGGACCGAAGGCCGGTTCGAGAGCACGGGGTTGGGTTGCACTAGGGGGTGTCAACCGGGGGAGTTGCTGTTGGCGGTTGGGTGTCCTCGCTCGCTCCCCGCCTTCGCATCCGGGCAACGATCCCGGCTATGGCTGCCCCGAGCGCCGCCAAACCGAACCACTTCTTCTTCGAACTGGCCATGCCCGCTTCTCCCGTCTCATGGTCACCCTGCACACTCAGCCTACCCGGCAGCTCGCGAGGCCGGGGAGACCGCTTCATTCAGCCAGACCAAGGTGTCGACCTGATCAACCACTGACGGGTTGAGCCCCGCGAGCGAGCCTGTGGACTGAACGACTCAACCCAAGGTTCTCGAGTGGCACGCCCGGAGAGACTCGAACCCGCGATGCGACGAGTGTGCTACGTTCGCAAGCGGTGACAAGGCTCAATGGAACCCTGCGACGTTTC
>CAZWHZ010000032.1:0-17400 GCA_964633745.1 uncultured Acidimicrobiia bacterium | reverse complement strand
GCAAAGGGCCGTGCGCCGTCGGTTCAGGGAGGTCGAGTCCGTTCCGGTAGAACTCTGCGAGCTCGGTCATCCTCGAGGTGAAGACGATGATCGTGTCACACGCAACCATGCCGTGCAGCGTACCGGACGCTGCACCTGTCCACCGTAGGCGCGATACGAGGCACGAGATACGAGGTACGGCGAGCTCAGCGAGCCCTGCCGTTACCATCGAGTCCATGTACGAGGCATCACTCGCCGAAGGGTTCCTTTTCACCGACCTGTATCAGTTGACGATGGCCCAGGTGTACTACCGGCTCGGGGTTCACGAACAACTGGCGGAGTTCGACTACTACTTCCGCTCCTACCCCGACTACGGCAAGCACCAGGCAGGCTACGCGGTCAACGCCGGCCTCGAGTGGCTACTCGACTGGATCGAAACCACCCACGTCACCGACGTGGACATCGAACACCTCGCGACGCTGAGGAGCGCATCGGGTGATCCGCTGTTCGCCGGTGACTTCCTCGCGTGGCTCCGCCAGAACGGGGACTTCTCCGGAATCGGCATCGCGGCCATCCCCGAAGGACGCGTCGTACACCCGAACGTACCGATCGCCGTCGTGGTCGGCCCACTCGTTATCGCGCAAATCCTCGAGACGTCGCTGCTGAACCATCTGAACTACCCGACGCTGATCGCCACGAAGGCATCGAGAGTCCACGAGGCCGGTTCCGGGAGACCGGTGTTGGAGTTCGGCATGCGCAGAGGCCCCGAGCGAGGAAGCAACGCCGGAACCCGGGCGGCCTTGATCGGTGGCGCCGACTTCAGTTCCAATGTTGGCACGTCGTTCGCCACCGGTGTCCCTGCCAAAGGGACGCATGCCCATTCACTCATCCAACTCTTCCTCGCCAAGGGAGAGAGCGAACTGGACGCGTTTCGCGCGTACGCAGACGTGTTTCCCGATGACTGTCTGCTGCTCGTGGACACCATCGACACGATCGAAAGCGGCATCCCCAACGCGATCACCGTATTCGAGGAACTGCGCCGCTCCGGTCACGAACCGGTCGGCATCCGACTCGACTCGGGTGACCTCGCCTACCTGGCAATTCAGGCGGCTCGCATGCTGAACGATGCGGGGTTTGCCGACACCTCCATTGTGCTCTCCTCGAACCTCGATGAGCTGGCGATCTGGCAGATCGTCTCCCAGATCAGGTCAGAGGCACCTAGCTACCGTGTGGATCCAGATCATCTGATCGGGCGGCTGAGCTACGGGGTGGGAACCAGGCTGATCACCTCTCAAGGTGACGCATCCCTGGATGGTGTCTACAAGCTCGTTGCGATCGAGGAGCCGTCGGGGTGGCGTCCGGCAATCAAGGTCTCGGAGTCACAGGCGAAGATCCCGAATCCCGGTCGGAAGCAGGTGTGGCGTCTCTACGACGCTCGAGGCACGGCAACGGCGGATGTGCTTGGCAGGGCGGACGAGACGATCGAGACTGGTCGGCCGATCACCCTCCACCATCCGGTGATTCCCACCTCGATGCGCAGGCTCCCCGAAGGGGCCGTCTCAGAAGTGGAGGTTCTTCCCGTTCCCGTGATGGCAAACGGAAGACGTCTGGAGCAGTCACCAACGATCGACGAGTTGCGTCGCCGCAGGAGCGCCGACTTGGAACGTCTCGATCCCGGGGTCCGCCGCCTGATCAATCCGCACGTCTACCACGTGTCGCTCACCGACAACCTGTGGGACATGAAGATCGGGATGGTGCGCAGGCTGATGGGCCAATGACACTCACTGCATCGCGCGCCAGATCTTCTCCGATGTGAACGGGGGCCGCGTCAGCCGAACACCGATCGCGTCGTAGATAGCGTTCGCGAGGGTCGGGATGGGCGCGTTGATGCCGATCTCCGCGATCGACTTGGCGCCCATCGGCCCGGTCTCCTCGTAGGTGTCGACGAGGATCACTTCCAGAGGAGGCATGTCGGTCGCCGCGGGGATCTTGTAGCGCCCGAGATCCGGATTGCGCATCCTGCCGTACTTGTCGAACCGCATCTCCTCCATCAGGGCGTACCCGATCCCATTCGCGAGGGCACCTTCCGCCTGGCCTTCTGCAAGGCGCGGGTTGATCGCTGTTCCGCAGTCGACCGCTGCCACATAATCGATGATCCGAAGTTCCCCGGTCTCCGTGTCGATCGCGATTTCTGCGAACGATGCGAGGAACGGTGGGGGAGAGACGTCCCCGACGAACGATGCCGTCGATCCGATCTGGAACTGATCAGCCCCGTACAGCGACCGCAACGCGACATCAGCCAAGGTGACGGTACGTCCATCCTTCGCAGTGACCCTGCCGTCACCGAGTTCGAGGTCGGCGGCGTCGACTCTGAGCATGGCTGCTGCAACGTCGGCGATCTGTGACTTGACGTCACTCGCGGCCCGCACCACCGCGGACCCCGACACGTAGGTCGTCGACGAGGCGTACGCACCGACATCGAATGGGGTCACATCGGTGTCAGATGAGAGCACGATGATGTCGTCCAAGGTGACACCGAGGACCTCGGCAGCCATCTGTGCGAGGACTGTGTCCGAACCGGTGCCAAGGTCGGTTGCCCCGATCAACAGATTGAACGATCCGTCGTCGTTCATCTTGATCGTGGCCGCTGCCATGTCGATCGCAGGAATCCCGGAACCCTGCATGTGGATAGACATGCCGACTCCATGTACCCATGGACCCTCTCGCAGTCGCGCTCCACGCTTGGTAGACCACCCGATCCGTTCGGCTCCGATGTCGATGCACTGTTCGAGACCGCAGCTTCCGATGGTCTGGGGCACGCCCTTGCGACCCTCCCCGAGTTCCTCGAAGATCGGGCTGGTCTCGCCCGACCGGATGTGGTTCAGACGTCGGAGTTCGAGTGCGTCCACGCCGAGCTCTTCGGCGAGCATATCCATGCCCACCTCGAGCGGGAAGACGCCTTGAGTGGCGCCGTATCCTCGGTAGGCGCCGCCGACGGGCAGGTTGGTGTAGATGCCCTTGGCCGTGAAGCGAACGTTCGGTGCCTTGTTGTACATGGGGAGCGTCTTGGAACCGGCATTGGAGACGACCGTCAAGTTGTGTGCCCCGTACGCTCCAGTGTTCTCGAGCGCGTTCATGTGGACCGCTGTCAGGTGTCCGTCCTTGTCGGCGCCCAGTCGGATCGTCACTCGCATCGGATGTCTGGTCCGGGACGCATAGAACTCCTCGGCCCGAGTGAATTCGAGCTTGCACGGACGTCCCGTCCTGTAGGTGACGAGTCCGACGAGGTCCTCGATGAGGACTTCCTGCTTCACACCGAACCCGCCACCGATGCGCGGTTTGATGACCCTGATCTGGCCGGCGGGAATGTCCAGTACACGGGCGATGATTCGACGCACGTGGAACGGGACCTGCGTGCTCGTGTAGAGCACCAGTCGCCCGTTGTCGTCCAGATAGGCGACCGATACGTGCGGCTCGAGGGGCACATGCTGCGCATACTGTGTTTCGCCGGTGAACTCGACTCGCGCAAAAGCCGACTCGATCGCGGCGTCGACATCACCTACGTCCGCCTCGACAACGCCGGCGATGTTGCGAGCTGCCTCCCAGATTCCTGATGCGTCCGTTTCGTCGTGAATGACCGGAGCACCGTCGGCAAGTGCGTCGTCGATCGACAGCACCGGCGGCAGGGGTTCGTATTCGACATCGATCAACTCCAGGGCGCGTTCTGCGATCTCCTTCGACGTGGCAGCGACGACAGCGACACGGTCGCCGACGAAACGAACCTTCGTGTCGAACATCCGAGAGTCGTACGGCGACGGTTCCGGATGACCCTGTCCAGCGGTCGTGTAGCGAGTGGAGGGCGTGTTGCGGTGTGTCAGCACGAGCTCGACACCATCGAGCCCTTCAGCCCGTTCCGTCGAGATCGACGTGATCCGCGCGTGGGCATGAGGTGAACCCAGCAGCGCGAGGTGCAGCATGCCGGGGAGGTCGAGATCCCCGACGAAAACCGGCTTGCCGGTCACCAGCGCGTAGCCGTCCACCCGTCGTTCGCTCTGGCCCACTACGACGAATCGATCAGCCATCGGCCGCCTCCCGCATCCGATCCGCCGCCACTCTGACTGCCTCGAGCGGCTTCACGTAGCCGGTACAGCGGCAGAGGTTCCCGCGCAGCGCCTCCTTTATCTCCTCGTCGGAGGGGTCGGGAACGCGGCTCAGCAGCTCGAACGCGCTGATCATCATCCCAGGCGTGCAAAAGCCACACTGCACTCCACCCGTGTCGAGGAACGCGGCCTGGATCGGATGCAGCTCGCCGTCGTGCTCGAGCGCCTCCACGGTGAGGATGCTCGTACCGCCGGCTGCGGGCGCGGGATAGTCGCAGGACGTGACCGCCCTCCCGTCGATCAGGACGGCGCAGGCACCGCAGTCGCCGTTGTCGCAGCCGTTCTTCACGCCTTTGAAGCCGAGCCGTCGGAGCAGATCCAGCAGGCTCTCCGAGGGGACGACTTCCACGTCGAACGCGAGGCCGTTCACGGTGAGATTCACGATGCGACCTCCGTGAGACAACGGCGAACGAGCACCTCGGTGAGATGGCGACGGTATTCGGCACTCCCTCTGGGATCCGAACGCACATCGACCGTCTGCTTCGCGGCGCCCGCCGCCTCGGCAATCGAATCCTCGTCGAGGGGCCGTCCAACCAGAGCACGGGACGACTCGATGAGCTCAACGGCGAGACTGGGGCGCTCTCCGACGACGATCTTGGCCGAGGAGACGGCCCGTTCGTCATCGAATCGGACGCCGCACGCGACATTGAGGATCGCCAGGTCGTAGGTGGTCCGGGCGAACTTGCGAAACGCTGCCCGACCGTCATCGGTGGGGATCTGGACTCCGGTCACGACCAGCGGCCGCCGATTGCGTCGCGTCGCGTAGAACTCACCCAGCGGCATCTGTTTCGGCGAACCGTCGTAGAAACGCACCGACGCGTCGATCGCGAGCAGCACGGGAACCACATCCGAGAGGCGCCCTCTTGCCAGATGCCCACCGATCGACGCTGCGTTGCGATGAAGGGGGGAGGCAACACGCCGGAGCATCGTGTGCACGACACCCGACCACACGCCGCCGAGCGGTTCAGACTCGAGCATCTCGGTCAACGTGACAGTGGCGCCGATCGTGATGGAAGTGTCGTCACGGGTGATACCGCCCAGCGAAGCGCCGGAGAGGTCGATCAGGGTATCGACTTCTGCAGGGGGATGGAGAGAGAGGTCCGTGCCGCCACCCATGAGGCGAGCCCTTGCTCCGAGTGATGTCAGCAGCCCGTAGGCCTCTTCGACGGAGCCGGAGCGCACATAGTCGGTGATCATCCGATCTCGATGCTAGCGACGAGGTTCCCCTCGCGAGCCGGTTCTCGACACGACGCTCGGCTTGTCCGAGTCGCCGTCTCCGGTGCGGTGAGAGCACTCGCCGGCGTGACATGAGAGCCGGTGTGGTGAGTGAGCCGCTGACGGCCGGCATGAACGAGGTTCGGGGGAAGCAGAGTCCATCACGGTTGCGTAAGGTGTGGGCGATGACCCGCTTCGAGCTCAACGGCGCCCCCGTCGAAGTGCACGACGGCCACCCCCATCTGCTCGCGGCGCTCCGCGAAGAACTCGGTGTCACTTCGCCGAAGGACGGGTGTTCACCGTCGGGTCAGTGTGGTGCGTGCACGATCCTCATCGACGGGAAGGCCCGCGTGTCGTGCCAGCTGGACGTCGCAAAGGCCGAGGGAACCAGTATCACGACTCTCGAAGGGTTGGCGGATGCAGAGCGGGATCGCTTTGCCGACGCGTTCGCCGCGTATGGCGCCACTCAGTGCGGGTTCTGTACCCCGGGCATCATCATGCGATCGAAAGCGCTCATCGACAAGAAAGGAGTCGACCTCACCCGCGACGATCTTCGGCGTCACCTCGGAGCGAACCTCTGCAGGTGCACCGGCTACCTCAAGGTGTTTGACGCTATCGAAGCGGTCGCGCACGGCGTGCCAATCGAGGTCGAGCGACCGGGCGGCATCGGTTCTACGGGTGCCAAATACGAAGCGAGAGAACTGGCCCTCGGCAGCCGGGGCTACGTCGACGACCTCCGAGTCGACGGGATGTTGCATGCTGCCCTCCGCCTCGCCGATCATGCCAGAGCGGACGTTCTCCGCATCGACACGATCGATGCAGAAGCCTTCGACGGTGTCGTTGCCGTCTTCACGGGCAAGGACGTCCCGGGAACGCTCCGAGTCGGGTTGATAGACAAAGACTGGCCCGTGTTCATTCCCGAAGGCGGCCGCACCTCGTACCTCGGTGATGTGGTTGCGATCGTCGTTGCCGAGGACAGAGAGACGGCCCTCAAGGCGGCTGAGTTGGTAACCGTCGAGTACCGACCGCTTGCTCCATTCACCGACGCTGAGAAGGCCCTCGCCTCCGACGAGAACGCAGTGTGGGGACTCGACGGCAACATCCTGTCGAGGTCCGTCTACCACCGAGGTGACGTCGACACAGCACTCGCGTCGAGCAGGCATGTTGTCCGAGAAGTCTTCACCACGCAGCGGGTAGAACACGCATTCCTCGAACCCGAATCGACCCTCGCCGTGCCGGCATCCGGAACGCTTCACGTGTACTCGGGTGGCCAGGGCGTGTGGGACGACCGCGATCAGATCGCTGCGCTCCTCGGCGTTCCCAACGATGCCGTAACCGTCGAACTCGTTTCGAACGGCGGCGCATTCGGTGGGAAGGAGGACATGTCCAATCAGGGGCAGACCGCGCTCGCCGCCTGGCTCCTCGAGCAGCCTGTCAAGTGCACGCTCACCAGGGAACAATCTCTGCTGATGCACGCGAAGCGACACCCCATTCGCCTCGAGTACGCAGTCGGATGCGATGAGGAGGGCAACCTCACCGCCGTTAGGGCGCGCCTCGTCGGTGACTCCGGTCCGTATGCCTCGGTCGGCATGAAGGTCCTCGAACGAGCAGCAGGTCATGCAACCGGTCCATACGTCGTTCCCAACGTCGACGTCGAGTCGATCGCCGTACGCACCAACAACCCGGTGTGCGGCGCGTTCCGCGGCTTCGGGGCGAATCAGGCACAGTTCGCAATGGAGGGGGCACTCGATCGCCTCGCGGAACTGGCCGGCATCTCCGGCTGGCAGATCAGGGCACGCAACGTCATCAGCCCCGGCGTCGAGTGGGGTCCGGGACAGATCATGGACGATGGCTGCCGCGGCGCCTCAGAGTGTCTCAATGCAGTGAAGGATGTCTACGAGACAGCCCGCTCAGAGGGCAAGGCGGTCGGACTGGGGCTCGCGTTGAAGAACACCGGTCTCGGCAACGGGTACAAAGAAGTGTCGAGAGCGGTCGTGCGATTCGAGGAGGATGGAACGGTCGAGGTACGCCACTGCTGGACCGAGATGGGCCAAGGTGTTCACACCGTCGCCCAACAGGTGGCGGCCGAGGAACTGGGCGTCGACACGAGCATGATCCGGGTAGTCGTCGACACGACCAGAGAGCT
This sequence comes from uncultured Acidimicrobiia bacterium, assembly GCA_964633745.1. Lineage (GTDB taxonomy): Bacteria > Actinomycetota > Acidimicrobiia > Spongiisociales > UBA4744 > CAYLHS01. The sequence continues at coordinate 9,900 of CAZWHZ010000032.1, read as the reverse complement.
CGGCGACGGACAAACGACCGGTTCCCGGGGTACGTTGCTCGGTGCGGGGGCGATCCAGGACGCCTGCCGAAACGCGATCCGCGCCGGCAAGACGGTCGGTGTGGACCACTACGGAGAGTACGTCATCGACTGGACGAACTCGCTGGAGTCTGGTGTCGAACACCCGACGATCCACTCTGCGTTCGGGTACGCAGCTCAGGTGGTCATCATGGATCGCGAGACGGGTGAGATCGAACGGGTTGTGGCAGCGCATGACGTGGGCAAGGCAGTCAACCCGACCCTCGTGGAGGGCCAGATCGAAGGAGCCGTGCACATGGGCCTCGGGTACGCACTCTCCGAGGATTTTCCCGTCGACGACACGGGACGGCCGATCAACATGACGTTCCGCAGTCTCGGCATTCTTCGTGCCAAGGACATGCCCGACGTCGACGTCATCATCATCGAGGTCCCCCAGCCGGACGCTCCGTATGGAGTGAAAGGTGTCGGAGAGATCGGGCTGGTGCCGACTGCGCCGGCAGTTGCCGCAGCGATGCACGACCGTGACGGCATCTGGAGGAAGGCGCTCCCGCTGGCGCTCAGCGAGTAGGTTGGCGGCAGGAGGTTCTATGGCATCGACGACCCCTGGGATGGTGTGCGCACATCACCACCTGTACTCGACGCTCGCTCGAGGGATGCCCGCGCCGCCGGCGACTCCAACCAGCTTCCTCGAGATCCTCGAACAGGTCTGGTGGAGGCTGGATACGGCCCTCGACCTGGAGATGCTCGAGTGGTCGGCCAAGCTGGGGGCGCTGGAAGCGCTCGAACAAGGGACAACCGTCATCGTCGACCACAACGAGTCGCCGAATGCGATCGAAGGCAGCCTCTCGGTGATAGCCGACGCATGCGCAGAGGTCGGAGTTCGGGTCGTGTGCGCCTACGGGATCACCGACAGGCATGGGCACGACGGTGCGCAGCGAGGCCTGGCCGAGAACGAACGTTTCATCAAGGCAGGCGGCAGAGGCCTCGTCGGAATCCACGCGGCGTTCACGTGTGCTGATGAGAGCCTCGATGCCGCGGCAGGTCTCGCCAAGGATCTCGGAGTCGGCGTTCACGTTCACGTCGCAGAAGGTCAGGTCGACAAGGATGCGACTTTCAAACTCCAGGGTCTCACGGCAGACGACTGGCTGCTCATCCACGCCGTCCACCTTCCCACCGACCATGAACTTCGCGGGACGATCGTTCACAACCCCCGATCGAATCTGAACAACGCAGTCGGATACGCCAACCCAGTACGGTTCGACAATCCCGTGGCGCTTGGTACGGATGGGATCGGCGCGGCGATGATCGAGTCGTTCCGGCTTGCCTACGTCATGGAGCGGTCCGTCGACGTGACTGCGTCGCCGGAGACCGCGTGGGGATGGCTCGAGGAGGGGTGGAGCATCGCACCGGAGGCGCTCGATGACGAGGTGACATGGTCGCACGATCCGATGGACCCATGGCACCTCGCTTTCACACCGGGCGTGCGACCCCTGAAGGTGGTGGTGGACGGGGAGACCGTGCTGGAGAACGGCAGACCGATGAAGGTCGATGCGCAGGAGGTCCGAGCGAAGGCCCGCGAACAGGCGAAGCGGCTCCACGCACGGCTCTGATAGGAGTGTGAGCATGTCCGATCGATTCCATCCGATCAGCGCCCGCGCGCTCAGCAGGTGGGTGTTCTCCGAACTCGAGGCCGAAGACAGCGTCTTCGGGTTCCCACGCTCGGCGTTCTTCGTTCCTGATCCTGCCCAGGGCTTTCGGACGAGCGTCTACGGCGAGGCGATCGACACGCCGTTTGGCGTTGCTGCCGGACCGCACACACAGATGGCGCAGAACATCGTCGTGGCGTGGCTTCACGGAGCGCGGTTCATTGAATTGAAGACCGTCCAGACACTCGACGAACTCGACGTTCCCAAGCCGTGCATCGATTGCCAGGACGAGGGCTACAACGTCGAATGGTCCCAGGAGCTGAAGGTGCACGAGTCGTTCGAGGAGTACCTGCGAGCGTGGGTGCTCATTCATGCGCTTCACCGGCGGCTCGGATTCCCCGGTGACCGTCCTGGACTCATCTTCAACATGAGCGTCGGGTACGACTACGCGGGGATCCAACAGCCGAACGTCCAGTGGTATCTCGATCGGATGGAGGACGCGTCGGAACGGCTCGGAGAGATGATCGAGATCGTCGCCGAGGAGTACCCGGAGGCGCGGGACATCGACATCCCGGGCCGGCTCTCGAACACGATCACCCTCTCGACCATGCACGGCTGTCCGCCCGACGAGATCGAGACGATCAGTCAGTACCTCATGGAACAACGGCATCTGCACACCAGCGTCAAGCTGAACCCGACACTGCTTGGCCCCGACGGCGTGCACTCCATCCTGTCGGACCTCGGATACGAAGACGTGCCGGTGCCGGACGAGGCGTTCGGGCACGACCTTCGCTATGTCGACGCCGTACCAATGTTGCGGAGGCTCAGCGCGGTGGGTGACAGGGAGGGCCTCACATTCGGTGTGAAGCTCACCAATACGCTCGAAGTGGAGAACTTCCGTGACGTCTTCACGGACGCGACGATGTACATGTCGGGCCGGGCTCTGCACGCCATCACCACGAATGTCGCGAACACGCTCAATGAGGAGTTCAAGGGGAACCTCCTCATGTCGTTTGCAGGGGGAGCAGACGCGTTCAACGTTCCATCACTCCTCGCGTCGGGCATGAGCACCATCACCGTGTGCAGTGACCTGCTCAAGTCCGGTGGCTACATGCGGATGCTCCAGTACTTCGAGACCACCGGCGACGCGCTCGATCGTGCCGGAGCTGCGAACCTCGACGAGTTCATCGTGCGTACCGCCTTGGAACGCCCTGCGGAGCTCACGGGTGTGCTTGCTGAGGGTCTCGGTGGCGGGGCCGCTGAGGAAGTCGCCGATCTGATGGAGGGTGCGGTGCTTCCTCGCAACCCTGCGACACGGCGAGCCCTCGTCACCGCCGCTGCACGCGTCAACCTGCAGGCCTACTCGGCCGAAACGCGTCAAGCGTGGGATCTGAAGAAGGGTTCCTTCCTCAGGAATCGGTCCAAGACGGTTCGCCCACTCGACCTCTTCGACTGCATCGCAGCTCCTTGCGAGGACGAGTGCCCTGTGAACCAGCGCGTCCCCGAGTACATGCGAGCCGTTCGAGAGGGCGATTGGGAGACTGCCGTCTCGGTCACCCGTCAGGACAATCCGATCCCGACGATCCTCGGTCAGGTCTGCGATCACCTGTGTGAGCACACCTGCATCAGGACCCACTACGACGAGCCGCTCGCGATTCGGGATATGAAACGCTTTGTCATGACACTCGAGACGAGTGCGCCGCCCCCCACCCCCAAGAAGCGAAACGGCATCCGGGTTGCGGTCATCGGGGCCGGCCCCGCCGGCCTGTCGGCCTCGAAGCTGCTCGCGGCCGAAGGGTTCGAGGTAACGATGTTCGAACAGCATCCGTACCCAGGGGGGATGGTTGCCGGTGCGATCCCCGAGTACCGACTTCCCCAGAAGGAAATCGACAAAGACGTGAGGGTCGTGAACGACCTTGGCGTCGAGACCAGATTCGGTCAGGTCGCAGGTCGAGATTTCGCCGTCTCCGACCTGCGGAAACAGGGCTACCGCTATGTGCTCGTCACTGCCGGCGCACAGATCGGCAAGCGGTTGGGCATCGATGGTGAGGACGCCGAGGGTGTCATGGATGCACTCCACTTCCTCAGAGCAGCTCGAGAAGGTCACCCCGTTCCGATCGGGAATCGGGTAGCAGTCATCGGTGCCGGTGATACCGCGATGGACTGTGCTCGGACCTCGTGGAGGCTCGGAGCTGATCAGGTAACGGTCGTGTACCGGCGCACCATCGATCAGATGCCTGCCGACAGGGAAGAGGTCCACCTTCTTCTCGAAGAGGGGATTCGTGTCGAAGAACTGACGAGTCCCGTCGCCCTCCACGTCGAGGACGGCACGCTCGCCGGCTTGGTGTGCGTTCGCAACGAGTATCAGGGTGACAGGGACGCGTCCGGTCGCAAGATCCCGCACACGATCGAGGGGTCGGAGTTCGAGTTGCCGTTCGACACGATGATCCTCGCGATCAGCCAGCATGCACTCATCGACTTCTTCGATGAGGAACGGCCCGCCCTGACCCGCAGAGGATATCTCGATGTCGATGCCGCCACGATGGAGACGTCGATTCCGGGGGTGTTCGCGGCCGGTGACGTCGCCGCGCCAGGTCCGGCGTCGATCGTCAAGGCCGCAGGGGACGCCAAACTGGCGGTAGCGACGATCATCGAACGCGAAGGCGCGAGTGTGATGGCGGTACCGAGAAACCAACCCACATTTGCGGTGGCCGACATCCAGGTGCGCAAGGCGCACCGCGAGTACCGGGTGCCAGTCACGCATGTGCCGGTCGATCAGCGGAAGAACTTCCAGATGGGAACGCACCCGTACACGGTCGAAGAGGCGCAGAAGGAGGCGGCGCGCTGCCTCGATTGCGACCTCTACTGCAGCATCTGCGTTGGAGTCTGCCCCAATATGGCGCTCATGACCTATGCCATGACGCCGGTATCGTTCGACCTTCCTGTCGTCACGATCGGTGATGGAGCCGCACGCATCGCTCCCGGTGGGTCGTTCCGGGTCGATCAGGGGTACCAGATCGCCGTCCTCACCGACTTCTGCAACGAGTGTGGGAACTGTGTGACGTTCTGCCCGACGGCAGGTGAGCCCTATCGGGACAAGCCACGTCTCTTCCTCAACCGGGAGGACTTCCTCGCTGAGAAGGAGAACGCCTTCATGCTTTTCGACAGCGCCATGGAAGGGCGGTTTGCAGGGGAAACGCACCGCATCGAGCTGAACGGATCGCTCACCTACACGCATCCATCCGGGACCGTCCGAGTCGATCCCGGCGGGTTCACCGTGCTCGACGCGTCAGGGGAGGACGGCGCAGTGGTACGGCTCGAAGCGGCCGCAACGATGTACGCCATCATGCAAGGGGTGCGAGGCTCGATGCCCCACTTGCCCGTGGCCGCCGGCTAGGTCGAAAGGGACCGGCACGAGACATCGGGGCCTTCTACCTCATACCTTGTACGCGAAGAAACGCGTTTCCGAACCGCGGGGGGGCCGTACCGGTACGAGGTACAAGATACGAGGCACGGATTGAGCAGCCGCCGGCCACTCAATCCCCTCTCACGCCTGCCATCATCAGGCCGAGCTGCTCGACTGTCGCGTCGGAGCTGTCGACGATGCCCATGATCCGACCCTCGTAGATGACGGCGATCCGGTCGGCGAGGACCAGGATCTCGTCGAGGTCTTCGGAGATGAGCAAGGTTGCGGTTCCTGCCTCTCGCTGATCGAGCAGTTTCTCATGAATGAATCGCTGGTCCAGGAGTCGTTGGTGGATGTACTCGGTGGCCCCGATGTCGACGCCGCGGGTCGGCTGCGCCGCAATGAGCACCTTCGGGTTGCCCGACAGCTCTCTGGCGAGGATTGCCTTCTGGATATTGCCGCCTGACAGGGTGCTCAGGAGCGCCTTCTGCGTCGGCGTCTTCACATTGAAGGCGGCGATGAGTTCATCACAGTGCTTCTCGATCTCAGCGAAAGCGAGGAAGCCACGCCTCGAAAAGGGCGGCTTGTCGTAGTCGTGCAGTATCAGATTCTCGGCGACCGAGAACTGTTGTACGGCCGCATCGCGCATGCGCTTCTCGGGGATGTAGGCGAGACCCACCTCGCGGCGGTCCCTGACCTTCCACTCGGTAACGTCGACGCCGTCGAGGAGCACCTTCCCCTCTGTTGCGGGGCGGAGGCCCGCAATCACCTGAGCAAGCTCGCGCTGACCATTGCCGGAGACACCTGCGATAGCAAGGATCTCGCCTGACTTCACCTCGAGGTCGATACCATCGAGAGCATCGAGACCTCGATCGTTCTTGGCTCTCAGACCCCGTACCTCGAGCCGTGGATCGCCGATGTCCGCGGGCGTGTGTTCCCGCTCCAGCATGATTTCGCGACCCACCATCATCGATGCGAGGCTCGCCTTGGTCGCTCCCTCCTTGGGGACCGTCCCGATCTTGCGCCCGTTGCGCAGGACCGTGATCCGATCACTGATGTCGAGCACCTCGTGCAGCTTGTGGGAGATGAAGATGAGTGGATGGCCCTCTGCCGCCATACTTCTGAGCGTCACGAAGAGATCATCGACCTCCTGGGGCGTCAGCACCGCCGTTGGCTCGTCGAGTGCCAGAAGCGAGACGTTGCGGTAGAGCGCCTTGATGATCTCCACGCGTTGCTGCTCTCCGACGGACAGCTGCCAGACATACGCGCCCGGATCGACCTTGATGCCGTACGCCTTGGACAGCTCCTCGATCCGCCTCGAGACGACATCGAGATCGAGGAGGGGACCCCGGGTCGACTTGAGTCCGAGGGCAACATTCTCTGCGACGGTGATTGTTTCCACGAGCATGAAGTGCTGGTGGATCATTCCGATGCCATGGACGATGGCGTCGCTCGGAGAGGAGATCGTCACGGGTTCGCCGTCGATCAGGATCTGGCCCTCATCGGGTTGTTGCAGCCCGTAGAGGATCTTCATCAACGTCGACTTGCCTGCACCGTTCTCCCCGAGAAGTGTGTGGACCTCACCCCGGCGAACGTCGAAGTCGACGTGGTCGTTGGCGAGCACCCCAGGGAACCGCTTCACGATACCGCGCATCTCGAGATCGATGCCGGCCGTCGTAGAGCTGGATCCCTGAGGGTGCATCACCTTCTCCTTACGAGCCTGCCGCCGGTCGCGGCGGGTTGATCGATCCGTCAGAGATGCCCTTGATGGTGTCCACGGCGAGCTGCTTCACGTCATCAGGCAGCGCGTAGTCCGGGTTGTAGGCGATCGCCTCGCCACCGTTCGCGAGATTGATCACGAAGGACTGGGCGCCCATCGTGCCTTGGTTCATCAGGTCGATGATCTGCCTGATCACCACTTCCCAGTGGTAGACCTGCGATGCGACGACGATCGATGGCGCAAGTTGTGTCTGATCCGCCTGCGTGCCGAACCACGGGATGTTGTCTCCCTTGGCGACCCCGATTGCTCCAGTGACCATCTGCGCGGTCCCAGTGAGTACATCTGCTCCGGCGGCGATCTCGGTGTTGGCAGCGGTTGCGGCAAGAGCAGTGTCACTGAACGAGCCGGTGTAGTTGACCTTGATGTCGATCGTCGAGCTCTGCGCTTCCGCGCCGGCTTTGAAGCCGTTCACGTAGCGGGCCGCGTCGCCGACCTCGATGGGACCGATCACACCGAGCACCCCCGACGTGGACAGCGCCGCGGCCATCACGCCTTCGACGTAGCCGCCTTCCTCGGATGCCGCTTCGTAGGCGAAGATGTTCGGTTGGCCGTATGTCTCTCCAGCGGTACCCCATGCGAAACTGGTGTCCGGGTAGTTGGGAGCGATCTCCTGGAGTGAGGAGCCGAACTGGGACCCGTGGGCGATCACCAAGTCGTACCCCTCATCGGCGTAGTCGCGGATCGCAGCTGCCGCGTCATCGACCACGAAGAGGTTGTCCGAATAGGCGATCTCCATCGCCGACTCGCCACCCATCTCCTGCTGTACGGCCAGCAAGGCGTCGTACATGCTCTGGCTGAACGCAAGGTCGGTGACAGCGCTCGGCGCGACCATCGCAACCTTGAATGGTTCGGTCGAGGCACCGGTCGTGCCCGATGCTGCGGTGGTAGTCGTTCCTCCGCTGCCGCACGCGGCGGCGACCAGCGCGAACACCAGCACCAGGATGCCGGTTGTGGACAGTCGTTTCATTTCATTCCTTCCTGGGGGTTAGCCCCCCCGTTCGTAGGGTTTCGTGAGCGCCGCCGGCTGCCGTTCCCGCTGAACGGCGATGACGAGCGCGAGGATCGTGATGACTGCCGGCAACATCGACGCGAGATCGGACACGGACCGTGGAATGATCCCGAGTGTCTTCAGCTGCGAGACGACCGATGTGACGAGGCCGTACAGGAGCGCTCCGTACATCACCCCGACGGGTTTCCATGCCCCGAAGTACACGAGCGCAACAGCGATGAACCCTTGGCCGGCGGTGAGGTTCTGTTGGAAGATGCCCAACTCCGTTGTGAGAGCAGCGCCACCGATAGCAGCCAGCATGCTGCCGAACATGACCGTCCCGTACCGGACTCGCGCAACGGACACGCCGAGGGTGTCGACGGCCGCCGGGTTCTCTCCGGCGGATCGGATCTTCAGGCCGATGGTGGTGTTGTTGAGGACGTACGTTCCGATCGGTACCAGGAGGAACGCACCGTACACGAGGAGACTGTGAGAGAAGAGCAGTTCCCCGACAATGGGAAGGTCACTCAGCCAGGGGATGTGGAGTTCGGGGAAGCCGGAGATCGGCAGTGGTGTACCTACGAGTTTCTGAAAGAGCAGATCGCTCATCCCGAGTCCGAACAGGTAGAAACCGATGCCACTGATACCTTGTTCGGCCTGCAGGGTGACACTGGCGAAGGCCATTGCCAATCCCATGATGAGTCCAACAACTGCTGCCACGAACAGCGCGAGCCAGAGGTCACCTGTCTTGAGCACCACGTAGTAGGCCCCAAAAGCGCCGAGAAGCATGATTCCATCGACGCCCAGGTTCAGGACCCCACTGCGCTGGCCAAACGTCTCACCGATGGCCGCGTAGAGATACGAAGTGGCATAGCGGATGCCTGCTCCGATGGTGGTGACGAGCGCCGCGGCCGAGAAGAACTCACTCATGGCTCGTCCCCTGCTTCGTTTGCCCGAGAGGTGGACAACTGGATCCGCTGCGCGAGGCGCCGCTTCCAGATGTCCGAACTGACGACAAACACGACGATCAGGCCGTTGAGTGCGACGATGAGGGCACCCGGAACCTGTACCGCCCGCTGAAGCTTGTTCGCACCGACGAGCAGCGCACCGAAGAGGAAGGAAGCGGGGATCGTCCCCAGCGGATGCAGCCCTCCGAAGAGGGCCGCAACAATTCCGTTGAACCCGGCGCTGCCAGTGAAGCCGCCTGCCGAACCGTCGGTCACGAAGCGGTGCGCCTCACTTCCGAACACGAGGATCGCTCCCGCGAGCCCGCACAAAGCACCTGACAGGGTGAGCGCGAGGACGACTCGGTGCTGTACGTGCATGCCGGCGTATCGCGATGCGTGCGGGTTGAACCCGACGGCACGAATCCGGAATCCTTCCGTCATTCGCCAGAGGAAGATGTAGACGAGGACCGCAGCGACGATCGCAATGAGCAACCCGATGTTCAACCGTGAGTTCTTGATCAGGAGGGGAAGATCGGCCTGTTTGGCGAGTCGAGTGGTCTGCGGGATCCGACTGCCGCGTTCGATCTCCCCTGGATCCATCCACGGTCCCTGGAGGAGGAAGTTCATGACCTGGACCGCGACGATGTTCAGCATGATCGTGCTGAGGATTTCATTGACATTGAAGTAGGCCTTCAGCGCTCCGGGAATCGCACCCCAGAAGGCACCGCCTACGAACCCTGCGATCAGCACGCCCGGCAGTAGCAGCCACCCAGGAAGGTTGGGAAAGAGAAGGGCGAATCCCGTTGCAAACAGGGCGCCAAAGACGATTTGGCCTTCGCCACCGATGTTGATCACGTTGGCGCGGAAGGCGATGGTGATACCGACGCCGACAAGGAGGAGCGGGACGGCCTTCGCTGCGGTATCCGAAAGTTGGCGGACTCCTCCGAAAGCCCCCTGGACCATCGCGCCGAACCCTTTGATCGGGTCTGCCCCCAGGATGAGGAGCATGATGGCGCCGATAAGGAGTGCGGCGACAACCGCTACGACTGGGAAGAGGCCTCCGGCGAGCGACAGGAGCCTCAGGTTCGTCCGCTTCCTACCCTCCACGTTCGGGC
>CAZWHZ010000031.1:0-17401 GCA_964633745.1 uncultured Acidimicrobiia bacterium | reverse complement strand
GGGTGGGACATCCGGGTGCGATCTCGCCTGCGACCGGTCTGATGAAGAACTCCAATTCGACGGCACTGAATGGTCGCCCTTTCAACAGAGACCTGGAGATCGTTCTGGGCCGGCCCGTCGCTACCGCCAACGACGCCGACTGCTTCACGCTCTCCGAGGCGACCGACGGTGCGGGTGCGGGCTCCGCAACGGTATTCGGCGTGATTCTTGGAACCGGCGTAGGTGGTGCCGTCGCGGTTCGAGGGGAACTGGTGCGTGGCCCCAATGCCGTGACAGGCGAGTGGGGGCACAACCCACTTCCATGGGCAGACGAGGCAGAGATGCCCGGACCCTCCTGCTACTGCGGGAAGCATGGATGTATCGAAACGTTCTTGTCCGGCCCGGGGATGGAAGCCGACTTCAGACGGGCAACGGGTACCAGCTTTCGAAGCCGCGAGATCGTCGCGCGGGCGCGCGGCGGCGAGGAGGCTCCGGCCGCAAGTCTCGATCGGTACATCGGTCGGCTCGCTCGAGGGCTGGCGTCAGTGATCAACGTGCTCGATCCGGACGTGATCGTGCTGGGAGGCGGCATGTCCAACATCGACGAGCTGTACGACCAGGTTCCGGCGTTGTGGGGGGAGTGGGTGTTCTCTGACACCGTGGCGACACGGCTTCGAAAGGCCGCCCATGGCGATTCCAGTGGTGTGCGCGGTGCCGCGTGGCTGTGAACGGTGCCGTCGCGAGAGTTGTAGGCTGCTCTACGCCATGAAACGCGAAAGGTCCCCAAGGAGATGGCTGCTGCTCGGCGGCATGGTTGTTCTGGTCGGGCTGGTGCTCGCGATCGGGAGCGGGGTCGAGGCCGCCCACCTGGAGAACCGAGACTCGTTCTGTGCCTCGTGCCACTCGGAACCGGAATCCACCTACGTCGGTCGGAGCATTGCCGCCGGCCCCGTCGACCTGGCGTCCTTCCACACGACGAAGGGCGTTCGCTGTATCGATTGCCACTCCGGGCGAGGCCTCGGCGGACGAGTCTCCGCACTGACGTTGGGTGCGAGGGACCTGACGCACTATCTGACCGGCCACTACACGCAGCCTGCTCCGCAAACGAGACCGGTGACCGACGTGCAGTGCACCAAGTGTCACGAGGACGTCTTCGACGCCCGGGGGTTCGACAATCACTTCCATGAGCTTCTACCCAAGTGGCAAGAACTCACCCCGAACGCCGCAACGTGTGTGAGCTGTCACGAGTCTCACACCACAGACGGTGCAGCGGACATCGCATATCTCAATCAGGTGCGCGCGACGGACGTGTGCAGTGCGTGCCACGCGTTTGCCGGCCAAGGTTGACGTCAGGCGGTCAGGGCCTCGAGCCGGTCGAACACCACACGTGCGTTGGAGAGCTTCGGTCGGAAGCATTCCCCCAGTCTCGGGAGATCCAGCGGCATGTCCGGATCTTCCGTGAGCACGTCGAACAGATCTCGTTGCTCATCCCATGCGCTCGCCGCGCATCGTTGAACGATTCTGTAGGCATCGTCTCGTGAGAGACCGGCGTCGACAAGCGCAAGCAGGACGGTCTGGCTGAAGACGAGCCCGCGCGTGGCGTCGAGATTCTCTCGCATGCGATCGCGGTGAATGACCAACCTGTCCACGATACGGGCGAAGGTGACGAGCATATAGTGAAGCAAGGAGGTGGCGTCAGGCAGAATGATGCGCTCGGCCGACGAGTGGCTGATGTCGCGCTCGTGCCACAGGGCCACATCTTGCATGGCGGTGACGGAGTAGCCCTGGAGCACTCTGGCCATGCCCACCATCCGTTCGGACAGGATCGGATTTCGCTTGTGGGGCATGGCAGAGGAACCCTTCTGTCCTTCCGCGAATGCCTCCTGGACCTCTCGGAGCTCACTTCGCTGGAGGTGGCGGATCTCTGTGGCGAAACGCTCGATCGATGAGCCAGTCAGCGCGATCGATGCAACCAGCTCAGCGTGTCGATCTCGGTGTGTGACCTGGGACGACGCCGGTTCGATCCCGAGTCCGAGCCGATCGCAGACGTGCGCCTCCACCGCCGGCGGCGCTTGCGAATAGGTGCCGACCGCGCCGCTCACCTTTCCGACAGCGACAGTGTCTCGTGCGTGTATAAGCCGTTCCCGGGCTCGCGCAATCTCGAACGCCCACGTCGCGAGCTTCAGTCCGAAGGTCGTCGGCTCTGCCCACATACCGTGCGTGCGACCCACCATGACCGTGTCGCGCTCCTCGAGTGCCCTCCGCCGCACGACCCGGAACAGGTCATCGACAGCAGTGATGAGCAGGTTCACGGCCTCCTTCAGGATGGCCGCTTGCGCAGTGTCGGTGACATCCGACGATGTGAGCCCGTAGTGAACCCATGGGCCTGCCGAACCGGATGACACCGCAAGAAGATCCACGAACGCCGCCACGTCGTGATGCGTGGTCCGCTCTCGTTCTTTCCACTCGTCGGGTTCGACCGGAGGTGCGGAGCGGACTGCTTCACCGGTCCCCTCAGGGGCGGTACCGTCTGCCTCCCACGCCTCGGCGACGAGCGCCTCGACCTCCTGCCAAACCACGAGCTTGTGCTCGTCGGACCAGAGTCGGCCCATCTCCGGGAGCGTGTAACGAGGAATCACGCCCCCATGTTCGCAGGGTCGCCGGACGATCTCGACCAGAATGGCGCAATGCGTCGCTTCTCGATCGATCAGGCACGGCGAATCGCGCTCGCAGCCCAGGGACTGACTCGCTCGAGACCGGTCGGACGCATCGACGTGAGGCACTTCCGCCGCGTTCTCGCCCACATCGGAGTGGTTCAACTCGATTCGGTCAACGTGCTCGCTCGCGCCCACTACATGCCGTTCTTCAGCCGGCTCGGGCCCTACGACCAGGAGGCTCTCGATCGCTGGCTGTGGGGCAGTCGCGAGATGTTCGAGTACTGGGGCCATGCAGCATCGGTGATGCCGATCGACGACCGGCCGCTGATGGCGCATCGGATGCGCGGTGGGAAGCCGTGGCGTTCGATCGAACGGCTGATCGAGAACAAGCCGGGATTCATCGAGGCACTCCGGGAGGAGGTTCGGCAACGCGGGCCTCTGACGCTGTCCGAGTTGAACGCGACCACGAAGCGGTCCGATCCGTGGTGGGGATGGACCGACGAGAAACATGCGCTCGAGTGGTTGTTCTTCAAAGGTGAGCTCGCCGCGGCCGACCGGGTGAATTTCTCGAAGGCATATGACATTCCGGAACGTGTACACGGACGAGCAGTGTTGGAGGCCGACGGGGTGGATGAGCGACCGGCGCGGAGCAGACTGCTGATGCGGGCAGCCAAGTCGCTCGGTGTTGCGACACTTGCCGATCTGGCCGACTATTACCGGATTCGAGTCCAGGTAGCGAGACCACTGGTGGAGGATCTCGTGCGTGCCGGCGCTCTCGAACGAGTCGAGGTGGAGAGATGGCAAGAAGACGCATACCTTCATCCGTCGGCCGCCATGCCCCACCATCACCGAGGAGCTTCGCTGCTGAGCCCGTTCGATCCGCTCATCTGGTTTCGACCAAGGGTCGAGCGCCTCTTCGGGTTCGAGTACCGGATCGAGATCTACGTCCCGGCGGACAAGCGCCTCTACGGGTACTACGTGCTGCCGTTCCTTTTCGACGGTGAGTTGGTGGGTCGGGTCGATCTGAAGGCAGATCGCAAGCGTGGGGTGCTCTCCGTGAAGGCTTCCCACATTGAAGACGGGCACGATGCGGGGGCTGTCGCGTTCGCCTTGGCCGGCGAGCTGCAGACGATCACCGGATGGCTCGATCTCGTCGACATCGAGGTCGACGAGAAGGGCAACCTCGCGAGGACACTCGGGAGCAAGCTGTGAGCGCCTTCCTCGAGGGCATCGTCGCAGGGTATGGGATAGCGATCCCTGTCGGTCCGATCGCCGTGTTGATCATCGGAATCGGAACCAGGTCCGGGTTCTCGAGAGCATTGTTCGCCGGTTTAGGGGCGGCACTGGCCGACCTGATCTACGCGACGATTGCAGCTATTGCAGGTGCTGCGGCGGCAGCTTCCCTGACGCCCTATGAGCATCCGCTCCGGCTCACCGGCGGTCTCGTGCTCATCGTCATCGCCATCATCACCGGGGCGTCCGCTTTTCGATCCTCGTCGAACTCCGCCGAAGGGCCGTCGACGCACCTCAGGGCGACTGCGGGATTCCTCTCACTCACGTTGATGAACCCGGTCACGCTCACCTACTTCGCCGCCCTGCTCGTCGGGTCGACGGGTGGCATCGCGTCCGGCGCCGCCGGATGGTTCGTGGTGGGTGCGTTCCTCGCGTCGCTCTCGTGGCAGACGGCACTCGCGGCCGGGGGTGCGGTCCTTGGACACAGGATGTCTGATCGCACGAGGATTGGGACGGGGGTAACCGGAGCAGTTGTCATCCTCGCGCTGGCTGTCAGGATGCTGCTGTCGGCCTGAGGTCGATCACCTGGCTTCGTTCGGGCCCGACGGATACCCAATGGATCGGCACTCCGACCGCCTCCTCGATGAACTGGAGGTAGGCGAGTGCTTCCTTGGGCAGATCTGCGGCGTCTCGAACCGCCGAGATGTCCGTTCTCCAGCCAGGCAGCTCATGCAGCACCGGCGTGCAGTTGTAGAGGACACGCTGCTGGCGGGGGAACTCCGTGTAGTGCGAGCCGAGCGAGCTGTAGGCGGTTGCGATGTTCAGCGTTTCGAACTCGGAGAGAACGTCGAGTTTGGTTACGAACAGGTCGGTGAGCGAGTTCACTCTCGCCGAGTAGCGGAGCGCGACGAGATCCAGCCAGCCGCACCGGCGACGCCTGCCCGTGACGGTTCCGTACTCGCCGCCGACGCGCACCATCGTTTCGCCGGCTTCGTCGTCGAGTTCGGTTGGAAACGGGCCGGTTCCGACGCGTGAGATGTACGCCTTGGCCACGCCGATCACCTGATCGATCGCTTTCGGGCCGATGCCCGTTCCGGTGAGGGCCCCACCTGCCGTCGGGTTTGAAGATGTGACGAACGGGTATGTTCCATGGTCGATGTCGAGAAGGGTGCCCTGGGCACCCTCGAACAGCACGTGCTTGCCATCTGCGATGGCCGATGCGACGAGCAGCGACGTGTCGTCCACGTAGGGCCGTAGTCGTTCCGCGAACTCCTCGTACTGGCGCACGATCTCCCGTGCATCCATGGGGAGCTGGTTGTAGACCCTGGTGAGAATCTTGTTCTTCTCGGCGAGCGTTGTCTCCAGCTTGTCGACGAAGATCTTGGTATCGAACAAGTCCTGGACGCGGATGCCCTGGCGGGAGTACTTGTCCGCATACGCAGGGCCGATACCGCGCTTGGTCGTCCCGATCTTCTGCCGTCCGAGATACCGCTCCTTCACCGCATCGAGCTTTCGGTGGTACGGCATGATGAGGTGTGCATTCGACGAGAGACGAAGTCGGGAGGGATCGACGCCTCGGGAGGCGAGCATGTCTATCTCATCGAGGAGCACTCCCGGGTCCACGACGCAACCCGACGCGATCACCGGCGTGCAATTCGGGTTCATCACCCCTGAAGGGACGAGCGACAAGGCGAAACGTTCCTTGCCAACAACGACCGTGTGCCCGGCGTTGTTGCCCCCCTGATAGCGAACGACGAGGTCGGCCGTCTCAGCGAAGTGATCGGTGACCTTACCCTTCCCTTCGTCGCCCCACTGGGTCCCGAGAATGATGGTTGCAGGCATGCCGCTCCCGATGGTACCCCCTCGTCGGTCGGGTCGGACAGCCACGGCGTGTCGATAACATGGGCTTGAACGAGAGAGAAGGGCCAGCGTGCCGCGGATACGTGCAGGGAGCATCGCCGAACACAAGGAGTTGACCAGGGCGCAGATCCTTGAAGCTGCACAGCGGTTGTTTCACGATCTGGGATATCAGAACACCTCACTCGGTGACATCGCCGCAGTGGTCGGGATCGGTCGAACCACTCTGTACGAGTACTTCACGGACAAAGAGGATCTCGTGGTTTCACTCGTTGAGAGCGAACTCCCGAAGCTTCTCCACCGCCTCGTCGAGTCGGTCGATCCCGCGGCGCCGTACACAGGCCAGCTGGCGAGCCTGGCAACCGGCATGATTCGGTTTGTCGCTACGGACCCGACCCTCGGGGTGATCCTCCATAGGGACATTCCCAAGTTGTCACGGACAGCACAGCTTCGGGTGCGAGACGCCCACTCCGAGTTCATGGAAGCATTCGGGCGCATCTACGAGGCCGGGGTAGGCGCCGATGAACTTCGCTCCATGCCGGTGGATCTCGTGGGCCGCTTTCTTCAGGATCTGATCATGTCCGGCGCGAGATTCCTCATTACCCAGCCGCGCCCTGCCGATCGCATGGAAGAGGCCGTGGGCGCGATGAATGAGTTCCTGTTCCATGGGTTGTCGGTATCACCGGAAGGAAAGAGCGATGGAGTGGCCGGAGGTCGCCGTCCCGGACCTGCCTGACGCCCCGACGGTTGGCGACCTTCTTGCCCATTCCGTCGCTACGTCGGTCGATCACCTGTTCACCCATCTCCCTCATCCAGATCACCACGCGGTACACCAGGCTCGTGTTGCCACACGACGGCTCCGTTCGAACCTTCAGACGTTCGGCCCGTTGCTGCGCAAGGAGAAACCTTTGCGCAGGGAGCTACAGGAGTTGGGCCGGCTCCTCGGCACGGTACGAGATCGCGACGTCTTCGAGCTTCGACTGACCAGTGACGCCGAGGCGGCCGAAGCACTCCGACTCGAATGGTCGCGACGGCGGAACGCAGAGTGGGATGACCTCGCTCGCTACCTCGAGTCCGATGAGTTCGCTGGTCTCACCCTCGAACTGGTGACGTGGGCCTACAACCCACGGGTTGTTGACGACGGGGAGAAGCCTCCGCTCGAGATCATGGGACCACTCGTGCGGCTGCGCTGGGTGCGGCTGGCCGAGCTTGCACGGAGACCGGAGCCTGATCCTCCGACGCTTCATCGGATACGCATTCTCACCAAGAGGGTTCGGTACGGGGCCGAGCTGGTGGCGCCTGTCGCAGGGAAACGTGCACATCGGTTCGCCGCCAAGGCCGAGCGATTGCAGGATCTGTTGGGCGAGTACCGCGACGCAACGATCGCCCATGGGATTCTCATGCGCGTCGCACCCAGCCTTCCCTCTCAGCACGCAGCTGAGCTCGGCGAACTGGCGGGTCTCGAGTGGGCACGGCGCAACGAGGCGCTCGATCAGTGGCGTGATACGTTCGATCGTTTGGACCGGAAGAAGCTGCGCCAGTGGATGTGATCCGTGCCGCGGGGGGTGTGATCCTCGAAGATGGGAAGGTAGTGATCGTGCACCGGCCCAAGTACGACGACTGGAGCTTCCCGAAAGGCAAACTCGACGAGGGTGAGACGTTCGAAGATGCAGCACTTCGAGAAGTCGAGGAGGAGACGGGCCTCACGTGTGAGTTCTTGGAGTTCCTGAGAGAGGTCGAGTACCGGGTGGAGGGCGGCGACCGGAAGGTGGTTCGCTTCTGGACGATGCGCGTCCTCTCGGGCGACATCGAGAACCGCGAACCCACCAGGGAGGTCGATCTGGTCGAGTGGGTACCTGTTGGAGCAGCACCTTTGCGACTCAGCTACGGGGTCGATGTGGAACTGCTCGATCAGGCCGTCGGCGGATGAAGCTGGGTCACCTCTGCATCGCTTCCCCTGAACCCCCAGTTGTCGAGCATCCACTTCTGGCTGTCCAATCCTGACCGGTCGAGACGCTCGTATGCGCCATCCCCGTTGAGCAGGCGGGCCCTCGCCGTGTCCTTGAGATGGACGTTGAGTGCACCGTCGCGAAGAAGCGCGAGATCCGATCCTTCAACCGGAAACAGCAGCTCGACTCGGCGGTCGAGGTTGCGTGGCATCAGATCGGCGCTTCCGACGTACAGCTCGTCATCACCACCGTTGTGGAAGTAGAGCATGCGCGTGTGTTCGAGGAATCGTCCGACCACCGAGGTAACGGTGATGGTGTCGCTGACCCCCGGGATTCCAGGGCGCAGTGAACAGATCCCTCTGATCTGGAGGTCGATCTTCACTCCTGCCTGGGACGCCCGATAGAGCGCTTGGATCATCTGCTTGTCCACGAGCGCGTTTGCCTTGAACGCGAGGTATCCGTCACCGTGCGTGCGATGGCGTGCCGTCTCTCGTTGGATCTTCGACAGGAGTTCGGATCGCATGGCGGTCGGAGCGACGAGCAGCTTGCGATAGGACGTCTGGTGCGCGTACCCGGTCAGGACGTTGAAGAGCGCAGAGACATCCTCCGCGATATCCTCATCGACCGTGAACAGTCCCAGATCCGTGTAGATGCGTGCGGTGACGGGGTTGTAGTTGCCGGTACCCAGGTGCACGTAGCGGCGCAGTTCGGACGACTCCCTGCGTACCACCATGGTCATCTTCGCGTGCGTCTTCAACCCGACCAGCCCGTAAACGACGTGCACGCCCGCCTTCTCGAGTGCTCTCGCCCACCCGAGGTTGTTCTCCTCGTCGAAACGTGCCTTGAGTTCGACGAGGACGCTGACCTGGCGGCCGTTCTGACGAGCCTCGAGGAGCGCGTCGACGATCGGCGAGTTGGCGCCGACCCGGTACAGGGTCTGCTTGATGGCCAGCACCTTCGGATCATTTGCTGCCTGGCGGAGGAAATCGACGACGGGCACAAACGAGTCGTAGGGGTGGTAGAGGATGATGTTCTGCTGTCTGATGGCGCCGAAGATGTTGTCCGTGCCGACGAGCGCCGGGGGAACCGACGGCTTGAACGGTTCGTCCTTCAGGTCGGACCTGTCGATCGCCATCAACTCGGTGAGGTCCGCAAGGCCGAGAGGACCGTCGAAGTCGAACACCTGGTACGGCGCGAGGCCGAGGTTCTTGATGAGCATCGCCCTGACCCACTCCGGCATTGCTTGGTCGATCTCCAGACGAACGGCCGAGCCGAATGGTCGGAGCCCGACACCCCTTTCGACAGCCGCCGAGAGATCGGCTGCCTCGTCTTCTTCGATCTCGACGTCGGCGTCACGAGTGAGCCGGAAGGGGTATGCGGCCACGACGTCCACGCCCGGGAACAGCAGATCGAGGTTGGCTGCAACTACCTCCTCTATCCACACGAATGCGTTGGTCGACTCGACCAGTCCGAGGGTTTCGTAGCTGTCGGCCGACTCCTCGCTCGGAACTCTGAGAAGACGAGGGAACACAGCCGGCACCTTGAGACGCGCGAACAGCTCACCGCGCTCAGGGTCGTTGACGAGCACGGCAAGGTTCATGCTGAGGTTGGCGATGTGGGGGAACGGTCTCCCTGGATCGAAGGCAAGAGGTGTGAGGGCAGGGAAGATCTGTCGTTTGAAGTGGCGGCGAAGAAGCTTGCGCTGCTTGCCCTTGAGATCACTGTAGGAGACCACCGCGATGCCGGCATCGTTCAGCTCGGCAAGCAGGTCGTCGCGGTAGCAGGACATCATCGCATCGAGCTGAGGCACCAGCGACTTGCGAATCTCAGAGAGCTGCTCAGACGGGGTCATCCCGTCCGGAGGTGCTTCGAGGACTCCAGACTCGAGCTGACGGCGCAATCCCGACACACGGATCATGAAGAACTCGTCCAGGTTGGACCCGAAGATCGACAGGAACTTGACGCGTTCCAGGAGCGGGCTTTTCGTGTCGAGCGCCTCTTCGAGGACCCGTTCGTTGAACGCGAGCCAGCTCAGCTCGCGATTGAAGTACAACGACGGATCGTCGAGGTTGCGTATCGAACGTGCGGCTTCGGTTGCCATCTGATTCCCTGTATCGGTCACACCTGTGACCGAATATACCGATTCGTAGACGAAACGGTACCCTGGCACCGTGAAGACCCTCCTATTGATGCGCCACGCCAAGTCCGATTGGAAGGCCCGATTCGATCACGATCACGAGCGTCCGCTGAACGCCACAGGCACGGAGTCGGCCATGGTGATGGGCAAGATTCTCGCTCGGGCGAGTGAGGTTCCGGAATCGGTGATCACGTCGAGTGCCGTCAGAGCGAGGACTACCGTCGAACTCGCTGCCGAGGAGGGTGGTTGGGCCTGTCCGATCAGAGCAACCGACGAGTTGTACAACACTCGCCTGGAGACGGTGATGGACGAGGTGTTCGCCGAGTCGGATATGACCACACGGCTGATGATCGTTGGTCATGAACCGACATGGTCGACCCTGCTGTCGGAGTTGGTGGGCGGAGGTCATCACCCGTTCGCGACGGGGGCCGTCGTCAGGATCGACCTCCCCGCGGACACCTGGAGTTCGGTCCACCTTGGAACAGGCGAGCTTCGGTGGTTACTCACCCCGCGGCTTGCGGCAGCGGTGCTGGCCACCTGACACGTTCACTCGTCGTTCACCTCGCGGCGATGTTCCGGCCATGTAACGTTCCTAACGTGCGTCGCCTGGTCAAGGAGCAGAGAGGTTGAGCGAATTCGAAACGACCGAAGTCGTCGTCTTCGACATGAAGGAGCTCCACGTGTTCTACGGGGACTTCCCTGCCGTTCGCGACATCTCTCTCCAGGTTCGCACCAACGAGATCACCGCATTCATCGGTCCGTCCGGATGCGGCAAATCGACCGTGTTGCGAACCCTCAACCGAATGAACGATCTCATCCCGGGAGCCCGGGTCGAAGGGCAGGTCTTGTATCACGGCCAGGACCTCTACGGGGCAGATGTCGACCCTGTCGAGGTGCGCAGGCGAATCGGCATGGTGTTCCAGAAGCCGAACCCGTTCCCCAAGTCGATCTACGACAACGTCACGTTCGGACCGAAGCTCGCGGGAACGAACACCGATCTGGATGACATCGTGGAGGATTCGCTTCAACGGGCAGCGCTGTGGGATGAGGTCCGCGACAAGCTCGACCAGTCCGCCATGGCACTCTCCGGTGGGCAACAACAACGCCTCTGTATCGCTCGGGCGATTGCGACCAAACCGGATGTCATCCTGATGGACGAGCCGGCCTCCGCGCTGGATCCGATCGCGACACAGCGGATCGAAGAACTCATGTTCGACCTCAAGAAGGACTACTCGATCGTGATCGTCACCCACAACATGCAGCAGGCAGCGAGGGTGAGTGATCGGGCAGCGTTCTTCAACGTCGCCGTTCGGGAGGATGGCGCGAGGACAGGTGTGCTCGTAGAGTTTGACTCGACCGACAAGATCTTCACGAACCCGAGTCGGAAGGAAACCGAGGACTACATCACGGGACGATTCGGATGACTGGGACACGACGACGATTCCACGAGCAACTCGACGACCTCGAACACCTGGTCATCGAGATGGGGCGCAGCGCGGAGATCCAGGTTGGCCGTGCGGTGGATGCACTCGTGAAAGCCAATCTCGACGATGCGGAGGCGGTCATCATCGGGGACCTCGAGCTGGATCGGATGTACCTCGATGCCCACAAGCAGTGGCTCGTTGTATCCGCGGAGCAGCAACCGGTCGCAGGTGACCTTCGCCTGCTCGTCGCCTTGCTGCACATGGTGGTCACGTTGGAGCGTATGGGTGATCAGGCGGTCAACATCGCAAAGGTGACCCGATCGGTGATCCACTTGCCGATGACCGAAGGTGTGCTCGAGATCATTCAGGAGATGGGCGACCTGGTTCGTCCAATGATCCGAACGGCGCTCGAAGCCTTCCTCCAGCGCGATGTCGAGCTCGCGCAGACACTTCCTCACCTGGACGATCCCGTGGATCGGCTGAACGGTGAGATCTATGAGCGAGTACTCGCCTGCGATTTCGGTGATCAGGGTCTGCAGTGGGGGGTGAGGATGGTCATGGTCGCGCGGGCACTCGAGCGTGTTGGTGACCAGGCCGTCGACATCGGTGAGCAAGTCGCCTTCCTGCTTACCGGGGAGCTCGTGGAGTTCTCGCAGTTCGATGACCACTGACAGGGTCCTGGTCGTCGAAGACGAGTCGACGCTGGCGGCGTCTGTCCGGTTCCATCTCGAGCGGGAAGGGTTCGAGGTCGATGTCGCACTGGACGGCGCTCAGGGATTGGAGCTGTTCAGGGCTCGCCGTCACGACATGGTGCTTCTGGATCTGATGTTGCCCGGCATGCCGGGAATGGACGTCTGCCGTCACATCAGAGCGACGTCTGACGTGCCGGTGATCATGCTGACCGCCAAGGACTCGGAGGCCGACATCGTTGCCGGTCTCGAGGTTGGCGCTGACGACTACGTCACGAAGCCGTTCTCGATGCGGGAGTTGATCGCCCGCGTGCGAGCGAACCTCCGTCGGCCCGTTTCCGCGAAGGAGGACGAGGTGCTGACCGCCGGGCCCCTGACCCTCGACCGAGTTCGCCACGAAGTCCGGTTGGAAGGCCGGGAAGTGGAACTGCGGCCGAAGGAGTTCGCATTGCTGGAACTGCTCCTGGTCGAGCGGGGAAGATTGGTGACTCGCAGCGCCCTTCTGGAAACCGTGTGGGGACCGGAGTTCTACGGGGATTCGAAGACCCTCGACGTGCACATCCGCAGGTTGCGGGCAAAGATCGAGAAAAGTCCTCACAGGCCCGAGCTGATCCTGACGGTTCGCGGCTTCGGCTACAAGCTCGCTGATGTCTAGTCGGGCACTCGCCTCGCAGCTCGCCGTCACATTGGTGATCGGCGTCGTCGCTGCCGGCCTCTCCAGTCTCGGTGTCCTGCGCCCGTGGGTTGGGGTCGTCACGGCCGTCGTCGCCGTCACTCTCACGCTGCTGCTCCCCCGCCGCCGAGAACTTCGTGCGGTTCGAGCGATGCGCGAACGGGCCGAGCGTGCCGTGTCGGCTCACGGCGGGACCGTGGTGCGACACGCAGGCAGTGATCTCGATCGGCTCTCATCGGCGATTGGAGCGCTTGTCAAGACCACCGAGGCCACACAGGGGAAGAGGGTTGCGTCCGAACGCGACCGTGATGCCGTCCTGGCGACCCTCGGTGAAGGAGTAGTGATCGTCGACACCGTAGGGAACGTGTTGCTCGTGAACGATGCGGCACTACGCATGCTGGAGATCGAAGGCTCCTCCAACATGACTCGCGCTCCGGCGTCCATCCGTCGATTGTCACGCCACATTTCGTCTGGAGCAGCACTCGCTACCGAGGTGTTCGAGCACGGTCGTCCATCGAGATGGCTGCACGCAACGGTGAAGCCGATGGATGAGCGGCGAGCGTTGGTTGTACTGCATGACGTGACCGCAAACCGGCAGGCGGCGGAGATCATGAAGGACTTCGTCGCGGACGCGTCGCACGAACTGAAGACGCCGGTCGCAGCGCTGATCGCCGCGGCCGAAACCATCCAGAGCGCGCTACCCGACGAACCGGAGACTGCAGCGACCTTCGCAGAGCGACTCCACGACGAGGCGCTTCGACTCGCTGCGCTCGTCTCCGATCTGCTCGACCTTTCGAGGTTGGAAGCTGACCGTCCAGCAATGGAGGTCGTTTCATTGGTGCCCATCGTCGAGACAGAGTTCAAGGACCGGCGAGCGGCGTTCGACGAGTCGGGCATCGGTCTGGAGTCCTCGCTCGTCGAGGTGAAGGTGCGTGCAAACGCAAGGGAGATTGCTCTCGCGGTGGGGAACCTCATGGAGAATGCGAGGGTCTACTCCGAGGCCGGTTCGACGGTGCATGTTGCTGTGTCGATGGATGACGACCGTGCACTCGTGACCGTCGCCGACCAGGGAAGTGGGATCCCTGCACGAGACCTCCCGCGGGTCTTCGAGCGCTTCTACCGAGTCGACACTGCACGATCGCGACGGTCGGGGGGGACGGGGCTGGGACTCGCCATCGTCAAGCATGTCGCAGAACGCCACGGGGGAGGGGTCGAGGTGGAAAGCGAGCTGGGGCTCGGCTCCACCTTCCGTTTCTGGATTCCCAGGGTTTGAGGCGAGCGAGCCGGCCTCAGACCGCTTTCGGTTGTGGGTCTTGGGTTCTCGGTAAGAGAGCTTCGCTGGCGCTCAGCTCGTTTTCGGTTGTGGGTTCTCGGTAGGGATCGCGCGCCCTGCGGTCTCGCCGTGTCCAGGGTTGCGTTCTCACCGATAACCGAGAACTGATAACTCAAGACGGCGCGCAGCGCACGTTCCTACCGACAACCGGAAACTGATAACTCAAGACGGCGGGCAGCGCACGTTCCTACCGATAACCGAAAACTGAAGACTCAAAACGGTGAATGTAGGGCGGGCAGGGCCCGCCCTACATTCACCTGTCGTTCACGTTCCAGCAAAGTGGGGGTCACGTGGCCTTCGTATGGTTCTGATGGACCGGGCCGTCGAAGGCCCGGGCTGAGAACAAGGAAGGATGAAATGAAGCCGCTCAGGCTGATACCTCTGATGATTGCTTTGGCGTTGGTAGCCGCAGCGTGCGGCGGATCAACAACGACAACTGGTTCGACGGGCACAACAGGATCGATGCAGGCCGACTTGCTCGGAGCGGGCGCGTCGTTTCCGGCCCCGATCTACCAAGAGTGGATTGGCGAGTACAGGGGTGTGGAACCCGGTGTGGAGATCAACTACCAGTCGATCGGTTCTGGTGGTGGGGTCGAGCAGTTCATCGGACAGCAGACCGATTTCGGAGCGTCTGACGCGTTTCTGAAGGACGACGAGATCGCCGACGCTCAGGGTGCCCGCGGGTGTGATCCGATTCACATCCCGACGGTGTTCGGCGCGGTTGCCGTTGCCTACAACGTCGAGGGACTCGATTCGCTGACCCTGTCGGGTCCGGTGCTGGCCGACATCATGCTCGGCAGCATCACCAAGTGGAACGACTCGGCAATCGCCGAGTTGAACCCGGATGTGACGATGCCTGATGAGGACATCATCGTGGCGCACCGTTCCGATGGCTCCGGAACCACGAGCATCTTCACGACGTATCTGAGCAGTGTCTCGGATGCATGGAAGAACGGTCCCGGCGCGGGCAAGGAAGTCGAGTGGCCCGCTCCGAACTCTGTCGGCGGTGAGAAGAACGACGGTGTGACCGCCCAGATTCAGCAGAACCCGGGTGCGGTCGGCTACATCGAACTGTCCTACGCGATGGAGAACGACATCCCCGTCGCCAAGATGGTCAATGACGACGGCAATGCAATCGAGCCCACGCTCGAGTCGACCGCTGCAGCTGCCGATGGCATCACCATCCCTGACGACCTTCGGTTCAACATCCTGAATGTCGGCGGCGAGGGGTACCCAATCGCCGGTGCGACCTGGTTGCTCGCGTGGAAGTGCGGCTACGACCAGGCGAAGGCCGACGCGCTGAAGGCCTGGATCACCTGGGACCTCCAGAACGGCGACGACCTCGCTCGTGAGCTGCTTTACTCGCCACTGCCCGACTCATTGCAGGAGAAGGCGCTGGCGAAGGTCGACCTGATCAACTCGGAGGGCTGATCGGATCGAGAGTTGACAGCTCGGAAGGGTCCCGGGCATCCGGGACCCCTCCGGAGTGAAAGGAAGGGGCGTGGCAGTAGCAGACAGTCTGTCGGGACGCCGGCGGGGACGGCTCCGTGCCGATACGACGTTTCGCCTGATCCTCGGATTTGCGGGCGCCAGTGTCTTGCTCATTCTTGCTGCGATGTTGATCTCGACAACCATCCAGGCGTGGCCGGTCTTCCGGCACGAGGGCTGGTCGTTCGTCACGAGTTCCGTCTGGGATCCGGGAACATCGCGAACGGAGATCACGGGGCAGTATGGGGCGCTTTCGTTCATCGTCGGAACGCTCGTCACATCGGTGATTGCGTTGATCATTGCCGTGCCGCTGGCGGTCGCGGTGGCGCTCTACATCACTCAGGCCGCGCCCAAGAGGGTGGCGGGACCGCTCACCTACACGATCGAGATGCTGGCTGCGGTGCCGAGCGTCGTCTTCGGACTGTGGGGCTTGCTGTTCTTCGTTCCGAGCGTCTTGCGGCCCATCATGGACTTCGTTGCCGGCACGCTGGGCTCCTTCATCCCCTTCCTTGGCGGTCCCGTTGTGACCTACAACTACTTCGCTGCGGGCGTCGTCCTGGCGTTCATGGTTCTGCCGATCATCATGGCCGTCACCAGAGAGGTGATGGCGAACACGCCGGAACCAGAGATCTCGGCCGCCTATGGGCTCGGAGCGACCCGCTGGGAGATGATGCGACACGTCGTGCTGCCAAGGGCACGGCCGGGCATCATCGGAGCCACCATGCTCGGGCTGGGCCGGGCACTCGGTGAGACGATCGCCGTTGCCATGCTCATCGGGGGATCGCAGCGGATTTCCGACTCGATCTTCCGTGGGGGTCAGTCGATGGCGGGCATCATCGCAGTGACGTTCCAGGAAGCGGCTCCGGAGAACGTGAAGGCACTCATCGGCGTGGGTGTGTTGCTGTTCGTCATCACAGTGATCGTGAACATGGCAGCACGTCTGGTCGTGTGGATGACCGGCGGCCACCTCGCGAAGGAACAGAACCTATGAGCGTCTCGATGGCCAGATCGCTCAGGGATACCGGTCGGAACGCGTCGAGGCGCAAGCGCAAGGACCGGCTCGTGAATGGCGTCTTGATTGCCGCGGTGGTGTTGGCGGTCATCCCGCTGGCGATGATCCTCTTCGAAGTGATCCGGCGCGGTGCCGGCGCAATGTCGGGGGAGTTCCTGAGTTCGGTGCAGCCGTTCTCTCAGCGGCGCCCAGGTGGCGGGTACCTCCAAGGCCTCGTGGGCACCGTGTACATGGTGGCGATCGCCTCGATCCTCGCCGTCCCACTCGGCATCGGGGCGGCGACGTACGTCGTCGAATACAAACAGAGCAAGCTGAGTCCGCTGATCCGGTTCTTCACCGACGTGATGACGGGCGTGCCGTCGATCTTCGTAGGGTTGTTCATCTACGCGATCCTCGTGCAGGGCAAGCTCGGTTTCTCAACGCTTGCCGGTGGGTTGGCCCTGACCTTGCTCATGTTGCCGATCGTCGCCCGGTCGGCAGAGGAGATCATCAGGCTCGTACCAGACGATCTCCGCAATGCCGCCTACGGCCTTGGGGCACGCCGATGGCAGGTCGTAATGAAGGTCGTACTGCCGGCCGCCTCGAACGGTCTCGTTACCGGTTCGATGCTCGCGGTCGCGAGAGCAGCCGGCGAGACGGCGCCGCTGCTGTTGACCGCCCTGGGCGCGTTCACGATCGTTCCTGAGCTGATCGGGAAGCCCCAGTCGGCGCTACCGCTATTGATCTACTCGGAAGCCCGCGGACCGTACGAGGCCGCCCACGCCCGTGCCTGGGCAGGCTCTCTGGAACTGATGCTGCTGATCCTGATCTTGACGATCATCGCCAGGACGATCAGTAGGAGAGCCAAGGCTCGCTGAGCTCACTTCGTTCGCGGTTCTCAGTTGTCAGTTTCCGGTAGGAACGCCACATCCAACGCCGCGAGACCGCAGGGCGCGGGGTTCTACCGAGAACCCACAACCGATGACCGAAA
>CAZWHZ010000030.1:0-17453 GCA_964633745.1 uncultured Acidimicrobiia bacterium | reverse complement strand
GGCGACCATTGATAGCCGACACGACCACTTCAGGGTGGGTCATCGGCAGCTCGTGCCGAGCGCCATCCACCTCAATGACCTCCGCCCCCATGAGCGCAGCGAGCCTCTTCTGCCAGTCGGGGAGTACGAACGGGTCCCGCAAAGAGATCACTACCGTCGCCGGGACCCCGAGCCGCCCCACCCACGGCCTGCTGTCGAACCGAAGCAACGCGAAGAGGGACTTGTACAGCAGTTCGGGATCGCGGTTCATGCGGGTCTCCCACAACCATCGAGCCCCGCTGCGGTCGACGGCGCCGACCGCGAGGAGGTAGCGATACCACACCCACGAGATTTCGACCCTGCTGATCCGTTCGAACCCCCGGCCGAGAATCCCGATGAGAGTCCGAGCCCACCGCCAGCTCGGTGGGTGAACTGCAAGGGTCGCGACCAACACGAGCCGCTCGACGAGCAGCGGGTGCCGGTGTGCGAGTTCCTGCGCAACCGTACCTCCCATCGAGTAGCCAACCACCGTTGCCTGATCGACACCTACCATCTGGAGCGCCCCAGCGACCTCATCCGCCATGTCGGCGATCTCAAAACCGTATCGGCTCCGATCGGTCTTGCCCGCCCCGTGCAAATCGATCGACACGACACGGAAGTGATCCTCCAGAAGAGGGATGACTCGGTACCAGGCGAGGGTCGAGTCGAGGCCGAGCCCATGGAGCAGGACCACGGCAGGGCCATCGAGCGAACCCGTCTCCCTTACGAACACCTCGGCGTCGCCAACGAACACGGTTCGACCAGGAACACGCAACGGTCGCCACTGGGTTCCCTGGGTTTGAGGAGGCACCTCGGGACCAAACAGGCGGCGAATCAGCCAGAGCACTCCAATGATCTTCAGCACTCTCATGTCAGCATCGGATCTATGGCAAACACGTACTCCTCGACCGGCTCTCCTCCGATGAGGTGCTCAACGATGATCCGCTCCATGACGTCGACGGTAACCGAGTGGTACCAGACACCTTCCGGATAGACAACGGCGATGGGTCCCTGCTCGCAGATTCGGAAACAGTCGACCTTGCTCCGAAGCACCGTGCCGTTCCCGGGTGGAGTATCCGGTTCTTTGGTTGGATCACCACGCCACGGCGCGGGCGCGGACGCCAAACCGAGTTCCTTCAGCCGACGCTTCAGATACGCCCACACCTCGCCGCTCTCCTCGTAGGTCGAGCATCGCGGGCTCGACTGCTCGGCACACAAGAAGACATGATGGCGAAGCGCCCCGATCGACAGGGCCCCTGCGATCTTGTCGAGGCGTGTCACGCTTCGACCACCTTCTCTCTGGTCTCGCCGATGGTCATGACGGCGCCCGCCGCGATCAGCAGCGCCACTCCCGATGCGACAAACCCCATCCAGAACGCTCCCGTGTCGGCGATCGCTCCGACCAACAGCGGTCCGATCACGAACCCGAGATCGCCCGCCATGCGATACAGGCCAACCGCCGAGCCCTCGAGCCCCCGTGGAGCGAGGTCTCCCACCATCGCCGGTGGCGGAATGGATGCGATACCTGAGGCGACACCGAAGACCGCCGAAACGGCGATCAACGACCCGAACGTGTGGAACAGCCCATACGCCGATGTCGCGAGTGCAGACGCAACGAGCCCCCAAACCGCAACCGGCTTTCGCCCGACACGGTCGACAAGTCGGCCCGCATAGTTGACGATCATCAGGTTGGTGAGCGCCGACACGCTCAGAATGGTGCCGATGGCTCCTGGATCCAGCTTCACGACTTCGCTCCCGTAGAGCGGAAACAGCGTGATACGAGCACCCGATCGCATGATGAACAGAGAGACGGCAACGAATGCAAGAACCCGCATCTCCCTTCTCCTGAACAGCGAAACAGCACCCCTCACCACGTCACCGACGGACCGTCCCGAGGGTGGGAGATCGTCGATGAACACCCTCGAGATGACCGCAACGATGACTCCGAACACGGCGTATGCCCAGAACGGGGTTCGGAAGTCGCCGACCTCCGCGAGGTAGCCACCGGCGAACGGACCCACAGCGAATCCCACGAGCATCCCTGTCTGATACATCGCGGCCGCCCTGCCGAGCCGGGACCGTTCGGTGATCTGTACGAGATACTGGAATGCCGACGTTGCGAACAGGGCAGAGCCAACGCCTTCGATGAACCGGGAAAGCACAAGGAACCAGTACGAAGAGGCCAACGCAGCCGTTACCCCGGCGGCTGCTATCAGCAGGGCACCCGCCATCGTGACCCGACGGGCTCCGAGCCGATCGCCGGCCACACCACCGATCAGGTCGAACGACAGTCGGGCGACCGCGAACGCCGTGATGAGAGCCCCCGCCGCCGTGTAACTGACCCCGAACTCGAGCGCGTAGAGCGGCAGGATCGGTGCGACCAGGCTTGCGCCCATCATGACAAATCCGACAGCAACCGTGAGCACCAACTCTTGATGTTCACGGAATCGGGCGAGGTTCACGTCAGCACGATAGAGGCACAGTCGTCTCCGATGATCCGCCCTATGACCGCCGCAGCCAGCGTCTCCTCATCTGCGAGTGCGTCCAATAGTGCATTCAGCCGATTCTGTGCCACAGCGATCAGCAGGCCGCCGCTCGTCTGGGCGTCAGTGAGGATGCGAAGTGTCAGCTCGTCGATCCCGTCCTCGACGATGGTCGGTCGGACGGCGTGCAGATTCCTGACACTTCCGCCAGGGAACGAACCGGCTTCGGCAAGCGACCGGAGCCCCTCGATGAGCGGAACCGCGGTCGCACGTATCTCGGCGCCGACCTTGGATGCGATGAGCATCTCTGAGAGGTGCCCGAGGAGCCCGAAGCCGGTTACATCGGTACCGGCGTGAACACCAATCCGGTTCATGGCCTTTGCGGCGCCTTCGTTCAGGGTCGTCATGACTTCGATGGCGGTCGCGACGATGCCGTCAGAGGCAGTGCCTGCCTTGATGGCGGTGGCGATCACTCCAGTGCCGATCGGCTTGGTGAGAACAAGCGCGTCTCCGGGCACAGCCCCTTGGTTCCGGACGAGCAGTGACTCCTCGACAACACCCGTGATCGCGAACCCGTACTTCGGCTCCCGATCGTCGATCGAGTGACCACCGACGAGTACACAGCCCGCCGATCGGAGTATCTCCACGCCCCCGGCTACGACCTCGCCGAGGACATCAAACGACAGATCGTCCCTCGGCCAGCCGATGAGCTGCAAGGCGGTGAGAGGTCGCCCTCCCATGGCGTAGATATCGGACAGCGCGTTGGCCGCGGCGATCCGACCCCAGTCGAACGGGTCATCGACAATGGGAGTGAAGTAATCGACGGTTTGCAGGAGGAGCGTTCCGTCAGGCATTCGGAATGCGCCCGCATCGTCGGAGAGCTCCAACCCGACGACCAGCTGGGGATGCGAGGTCACCGGGTGATTGTGTAGACGGCGCAAGACCTGCGCCAGCTCGTCAGGGCCGAGCTTGCACGCTCAACCGCTGCCGTGCGAGTAGCCGGTCAGCCGCACCTGGTCACCTCCTCTCGAGATCGGCACCAGTTTCGCACAAAGGCCTGGTTCTCCGGCCACGCTGAGCAGGCCGGTACCTCGTACCGCCGCCCTACGGTCTCGTTGCGGTCGCGTACCTGGTACGACGTTGATCGGCCGCTAGCAGTGGCCGATCAACGGCCTGGCTCCATGGGCGCTTCGACCTCTCCAACACCGGCACGCTGCACCGCGATCACCGCACCCACCACGATGATCCCTCCGACGACCTGCACCGGATGAAGAGCCTGCGCGAGAAACACCCAGGCGGTGCCGGCGGCAATGACCGGCTCGACAGTCGCGATCACGCCCACAAGCCCGGCAGCTGCCCTCCGCAACGCGGCCATTTCCAGCAGAAACGGGATCATGGTTCCGCCCACGCCCACCCAAACGAGTTCTGTGATGTCTCGAGTTTCAAGACCCCCTGGGAATGTCCACAGCGGTTGAACCACCAGCCAGAAAACGGCAGCAACAGCGAACCCGTAGGCCAGCGTCGTCACCGCACCGATTCTCCTTCCCAGCTCCTCACCCATCACGAGATACGCGGCGAATGTCACCGCCGAGCCGAGCCCGGCGAGCATGGCCCACCCGTCCAACGAAGCCGTCGCCCATGCCCGGGTCACCATGACCAGACCCACCAGTGCTGCGGCCGCCGCCAGCCATGCAGCTGCCGAGACGTTGCGCCGTCTTCCGAACCGCAACCAGATCAACACAAGGATCGGGGCGAGGAACTGAACGGTGACGCCGGGTCCTACGCCCAGGCCCTCCATGGCCCAGTAGTACGTCACGTGCACCGACGCGAGCACGACACCGAACACGATGAGTCGAGCCAGGTTCCCCTGTGTGCGGAGCCGCCCTCGCACACCCGCGTAGGGGATCAGGAAAAACGCTGCCACCAGAGCCCTCACTTCGGCGACACGCGGTGGTGGAACCTTGTCGAAGACATCGGCAGCGACCGTTCCACTCACACCCCAAAGGAACGCCGCACTCAATGAGAACCACAAAGCAGACCTACGCATCTGTGCCATCTCGCTATGCTGCCTCGCCATGAGCGGCGACACAATCTGGCTGACGCCCGGCGCGCAACGCAGGCTTCTCGAAGAACTCACCCACCTCGAAGGAGAAGGCCGGCTCCACGCGTCCGAACGCATCGCGGAAGCCCGCTCCCATGGCGACATCCGCGAGAACGCCGACTACGACGCCGCCAAGAACGAGCAGGGTCTCATGGAGGCCCGAATCCGCCAGATCCGTCAGATCCTCGACCATGCCGAAGTCAAGGACGCCGGCGTCACCGACGAAGCCGCTGTAGGGTCGCTCGTCACGGTGGTCGATGAAGACGGCGACGAGACCGAGTATCTGATCGCCACTCCGGAGAACAAGACACCCGGAGTGTTCCTCGCGTCGCCGAGCGGCCCTCTCGGTGCTGCCTTGATCGGTGCCCGCATCGGTGATGAGGTCTCCTACGAAGCACCAGGCGGCACCTTCAGCGTGACGGTCGAAGCCATCCGGCCCTTCGACGACGCCTGAGCGCTAGCCTCGGCGCGTCTATGGAGAAGAAGAGACTTCCACGCCCGCGCGAACTCGCGACTCGACTCGCGTCCCTCGCCCGAAAGGAACCCGAGGAAGTCGAGGCGTATCTCGACACGCACACCGACGAGTGGGTCGAGCTGGCCCAGGCCGATCCCCATGACGCTGCAGACATCCTCGAAGAGCTCGGAGACGAGGCCGCAGCCGATCTGATCAGGGGGCTCGGCGCTCCAGAAGCTGCTGATGTGCTCGAAGAGATGCAAGACGATCTTGCAGCCGACGTGCTCGAGGAGATGACCGCTTCACGGGCGGCAGCGATGCTCGAGGCGATGGTACCCGCCGAGGCGGCCGACCTCATCGGAGCCCTCGAACCCGAGGCCAAGGAACAGATCCTCGCTGCCATGCATGACGTCGCCGCACACTCGGTCCGAGAGCTGCTCGCCTACCCACCGGACTCAGCCGGTGGCTTGATGACCAGGAGAGTCGCTGCGCTACCGATCGGATTGACCGTAGGCGAGGCGATCGAACGCATTCGCCAGCTACACGAGGAGCTCGAAGACCTCTCCTATGTGTACGTGATCGACGACTTCGGTCGGCTGGTAGGCGTGCTGTCGTTCAGGGAACTCGTGTTCGCACGACCCGGTGACGGTCTCGATGAGGTGATGGCCCACAACCCTGTCAAGGTGAGTCCGCTCACCGACCGCGAAGAGGTGACCGAGCTCACTCGCCGCTACAACCTCTTCGGTGTACCTGTCGTCGACTTCGACGATCGCCTCCTTGGCCTCGTCACAGTCGACGAAGTCATCGACGCAGTCGAACAGGAAGCCGGCGAGGACTTCGCCGTCGCCATGGGCGCCGGCGGCGAGGAGACGGTGTTCACTCCGGTACGACGTTCCATCAGGATGCGCATGCCATGGCTGGTCTTCGACCTTGCATTGTCCAGCTCTGTGTCGCTCGTCATCGCCTCGTTCCAGAACCAGATCGCTGCGGTACCGCTGCTTGCGTCACTCATGCCGCTGGTCGCACGTATCGGCGGCGATAGCGGGGCCATGAGCCTCGCCGTGGTCATCCGGGGGCTCGCAACGCGCGACATCTCACCCAACAGGAGCCTCCGAGTCATCTTGCGGGAGTTGACGCTCGGCCTCTCCAACGGACTGGCCACCGCGATCCTGTCCGGGATCATCGCGACGATCCTGCTGAATCCGCACCTCGGGCTCGTCGTCTTCATCAGCATCCTCGCCAACCTGACCGTCGCCGGTTTCGCCGGCGCCGCCCTGCCGCTACTGCTGAGAAGGCTCGGTTTCGATCCGGCGCTGGGATCGAACCTGTTTGTCACGACAGTGACCGACCTGACCGGATTCGGAGGCTTCCTGCTGGTGGCGACCCTGCTGCTCTAACCGGCGACCAGTCGCAGCGACTGGGTTCCTCCGATGACACGCCCGAGCGCATCGACCGTATCGGGGTCGAAGTCGGTTCCGGTGAGCCGACGCATGACCACCAGGACCTCCTCCTGAGACATGTCCTTCTGGTGAGGTCGGGGTGACGTCATGGCGACGAACGCATCGGCCGTGTGCAACACCCTTCCGAGCAGGGGGATCTCGTCCCCTTTCGCACCGTTGGGATACCCGGTCCCGTCCATATGTTCGTGATGGGTGAGCACCGCGTGAATGACCTCCGGGTGCACTGCCCCCGACAGGATCCCGACGGCGTCCTTGGGATGGGCGCGAACAACCTCCCACTCGGACTCGCTCAACGGCCCGGGCTTCAGAAGGATCGAATCGGGAACGCTGATCATGCCCATGTCGTGAACCATTGCAGCCAGGTGTGCACGTCCGGCCCGCGCAACGCTCAACCCAAGCTGGGAGCAGATCGCCGACGCGACATCAGCGCTTCGTATCGACCGTTCATAGATCGACGGAGACCTCATCCGTAGGACGCCGATCAAGGCATCGACCACAGGAGCGAGGACTGGCCGAGTCCTCGTGATCTCTGTGGGCAAGAGACTTCGGCCGGCCGCACGCACACAGTTCTTGCCTTCGTGCTTCGCCTGGTATAGAGCCATGTCGGCTGATTCGATCAACTCCTCTCGGTTGTCGGCGTGTGTCGGGAATACCGCGACACCGACCGAGAGCGTCACCGTCCCGGCATCGGGGACGTCGAGTCCTTCTACCGAGGCGCGCAACCGATTCGCGACCGTCATCGCTCCTTCCAGATCGGTCTCCGGGAGCGCAAACCCGAACTCTTCGCCTCCGATTCGGCATGCGATATCCACTTCGCGCAGGTCGCGGAGGAACGCTTCCCCGAGAGAACGCAGCACACGGTCTCCCGTGAGATGACCGTATGTGTCGTTGATCGCTTTGAAGTCGTCAATGTCGGCGATGACCACCGCGAGTGGGCGCTGATACCGACGGGTTCGTTCCAGCTCCTCGTTGATCCGATCGAAAAAGTACCCGTGGTTCTTCAAACCGGTCAGAGGATCGGTCACCGAAAGGGTTTGGAGTCTGTGAACGGCGCGCTCGAGACGTTCGTTCCGCGTCAGCTCACGTTCATAGAGCAGACGCACCTCCCGCAGCACCGGCGCGCTCGCCTCGCCAGAGAGGAGGCCCGATCCTTTCGAAACCGAGCGGACCGCCGCCACCAGATCGGTCGCCTTCCCTTTGACCACGAACGCGGAAGCACCGGACAACACCATCTTCCCGACGTGTTCGACGTTGCCGAATCCGACGGTGACGACCATGTCGATTCGGGTATCGATCGAAGCCCGCAACAGGCCGGCGAGTTCATACGCCTTGCGAACGTCGGCATCGATGACGACAACGGTCGGGTTGACAGTACGCGCGAGTTCGAGCGCCTCATCGGCGTTTACAGCCTGACCCACGACCTCGATGCCGGCCTCGGAAAGGATCCGAGTCGAAGCGGTACCACTCAGCAGATCGCTGTCAACGAGTAGGACTCTCGGTTCAATCACCTCGCTGCTGTATCGTCACTCAGCGTGGTGAAGTTGAGCAATCAGGATCCGATACTCACCGTTCCGGATGACGCGTAGGGACCAAGGAACTCGAGCTGATCTCCGACGACCCTGACGAACTCATGCGAATCGAGGATCTGCTGCTGCTCTGCCGTCGGGTTCTCGACGGCGACCAATTCGACAGCGTCCTGCGAATCGACGATGTAGAGATCCGAGGGGCCGAATCGGCCGATGGCGTCATCCACAACGTTCCGGAGGTCGATGTCGCTGTAGGTGCCGGGTTCCAACAACAGCACCAACGGCGCGCCAGACCCTCCGGCAACGACGCTGTAGCCGGGGAGTGACCCGGCCGTCGTGGTCGTCGCCTCGGTGTCGGTCGTCGACGTGGATGGAGACGACATGGATGAGGTGGTGGTGATCGCCGAACCCGTCGTAGTCAGGGTCGGTTCGGTTCCCTTGCTGCAGGCGGCCAGTAGCAGCCCGAGTGCGAGCACTGGGATGAGTCGTCGCATAGGCTCTCCTTCCGTCGGATGCCCCTAACGGTATCAGTCGGCCACGGATAGTGACGCGACGAGGCTCTGATATCGCCCGGCCAGCGCCATTGTGATCGGTCCAGGCTCGAAGTGTGCATCACCTACCGCGACGATCGGCAGGACCTCTTTGATTGTCGAAAGAGCCATTACCTCATCGGCGTTCTCGATGTGTGAGAGTTCGAAATGGCCCTCGCGCACCTCGATGCTCGCCCGCGCGGCCTCCTTCAGCACCGCCTGGCGCGTGATCGATGCCAAGATCCCGAGGTCCAGTGACGGGGTCTCAACGACCGAGTCCACGACCCAGGCCACGCAGAACGTCGGGCCTTCGAGGATGCGTCCGGATCCTCCGATGAGAAGGGCATCGTCGAACCCTGCGGCACGCGCAGCGCGACCCGCTGCCATGTTCTGTGCGTAGGACAGGGTCTTCGCTCCGGTCAGCTCCGACGTGCCTCCGCCGGGGTGCCACGGTGCGGGTAGCGGCATCACCGACAGTGCCTCGGGAACCGGTGGGATTGCTTCCGACAGAACGATCACCCTGGACGGCACCGCTTCCTCCAGACCTCCTCTGGTCACAACGATGCGGACGGTACAGTCGCCGCCATCTGCGGCGACTTCTGCGATCCACGACTCGAGCCATGACCGTGGCGGCAGCTCGATTCCCAGCAGGCGTGCGCTGCCGTCGAGACGGTCGAGGTGCTCGTCGAGCGCGAAGGGTGTTCCCGCGTAGGAGCGGAGTGCTTCGAAACAACCATCGCCCCGAAGAAGACCGTGATCGAATACCGAAATCGACGCCTCGTTCGGGTCAAACGGGATCCCGTCGATGAGCACACGCATGGAAGAAGAGGATACTTGGGGCGGGTATGACCCGCACCAAGTATCCGGTTCTCAGTTGTCAGTTGTCGGTCATCGGTAAGACACTCGCCCCGATGCCCCGCGTCCACTCACGTCGCGCTCCTACCGAAAACCGAAAACCCAAGACAGCGGGCGAAGCCCGCCTAGCACCTGAAGCAATTCGTGATCGGGAGTCGCCGGTCCTTCCCGAACGCCTTGCGAGTGATGCGCACGCCCGGCGCCGCCTGACGCCGCTTGTACTCGTTGCGATCGACCATGCGAGCAATCCTGGACACCGTCTCGTGATCGAACCCGTCGGCAACGATCTGATCGATCGACCAGTCCCGCTCCACGTACCGTTCCAGGATCGGATCGAGCACCGCATAGGGAGGAAGTGCGTCGGTGTCCTTCTGGTCCGGACGCAGCTCCGCCGATGGAGGCTTCTCGATGATCGAACGGGGAATGACCTCACCGTCATGGTTGCGCCACTCGGCAAGCCGATAGACGAGCAGTTTGAATACGTCCTTCAGCACTGCGAACCCACCCGCCATGTCCCCGTACAAGGTGGCATACCCGACCGCCATCTCGGACTTGTTGCCGGTCGCGACAACCATCTCGCCGTGCTTGTTGGAGATGCCCATCACGATCGCCCCTCTGATCCTCGCCTGGAGGTTCTCTTCGGCAACCCCGAACGGCATGCCTTCGAACACGTCGTCGAGGGCACCGAGGAACTCGGCGAAGATGTCGTCAATCGGAATCAGGTCGAAGCGGATGCCGAGGTTCCTGGCGAGCTCGCGGGCGTCGGTGACCGACCCATCCGAGCTGAAGCGTGTCGGCATGCCCACACCTCGGACATTCTCGGGGCCGAGCGCGTCGGCGGCGATCGCGGCAGCGACTGCAGAATCGATGCCGCCGGAGAGGGCGATGACAACCTTGCGGAATCCGTTCTTGTGCACGTAGTCGCGTAGGCCCGTCACGAGCGCCGTGTACACCTCGGCTTCCTCCGGCTCCAATCGGGCCGGGCTGGTGAGCGACAGTAGCGAGCGATCGCCTATGGACCCCTCCCGCACGACTGGCGTGGAGGAAGTCACCGCCCGCGCCGCCGGCAGGGGCACATCGACGACGAACACCTCTTCGTGGAACTCGGAGGCCCGGTAGAGGAGCGTGCCTTCGTGGTCGATGACCATGCTGTCGCCCTCGAACACGAGCTCGTCCTGGCCCCCGACCAAGTTGACGTACACGACGGGTACGCCTGTCCGGCGGGCTCGGTCCGACAACATGGCGAATCGTTCTTCGGCCTTGTCCATGTGATACGGCGAGGCGTTGATGTTGAGCAGGATGCGTGCGCCTGCTTCCGCCTGGCGAGTTGGTGGTCCTTCCGCCACCCAGATGTCCTCACAAATCGAGACACCCACCGGGATCCCCGACACCATCCATATCCCATTCGGATCGTCACCCCGCACGAAGTAGCGGTCCTCATCGAACACCGCGTAGTTGGGCAGCAGCACCTTGTGGTAGACGCCCTTGATCTCGCCACCACACAGGATGGCTGCGGCGTTGGCGACATATCGAGAGACGGCATCGTCCAGATCGTTGCCGGTCGCAGGGTCGGCGAACCCGACGATCGTGGCCGTCGACCCGGACCGTTCGGCAAGTGTCCGAATCACCTCGACGTTGCCATTGATGAACTCGTCCCGCAAGAGCAAGTCCTCAGGCGGGTAGCCCGTGACGGCCAGCTCAGGCAGCAGTAGCACGTCGGCCTGCTGCTTTTCTGCCCAGGCCATCGCATCAGCGATTCGGCGTTCGTTTCCCTCGAGATCACCAACGACGAGATCGAGTTGCGCTCCCGCAACACGCAGGATGTCGGTCATGAACGAAAGGTTAGGGGATCCTGTGCGAGGGAGATAGCTAGCCGAGCAGCAGTATTCCGGCTTCCAGTTCCCACATCCTACGGTACCGTCCGCCGGCAGCAAGCAGCCCGGCATGCGTTCCGTGAGCTGCAATCCGACCGTCCTCGAGCACGAGGATTTCGTCCATTGCCTCGAGTCCCTCGAGCCGGTGGGTGATCAGGAGCGTGGTCGTACCGCGGGTCGCGTCCAAGACCATGTTCATGACCCGAGCGGCGGTCACCTCATCCAGCCCGGCCGTCGGCTCATCCAGGAGCAGGATGGGGAACTCGGCGAGGAGTGCCCGGGCGAGCGCAATCCGCCGCTGCTCTCCTCCCGACACGAGACCGGTGCCGATCTCGGTCTCGAGGCCGTCGGGGAGCGCCCGGAACCACTCTCCCAACCGAACCGAGTCGAGTGCCTCAACGAGCCGATCGTCGCCGGCGTCAGGGTCACCGACACGCAGGTTCTCGGCGAGCGTCGCCTTGAACAGGTGCGCATCATCACCTACCAGCCCGACGGTCTCACGAACCTCGTCGGATCGGCAGTGATCAGCTCCGACTCCTCCGATCGTGTAGCTGCCGAGGTCGAGATCTCGGAATCGCACCAGCACGTCGCCGATCGTCGTCTTGCCGGCGCCGCTCTCGCCCACCAAGGCGATCCGCCGGCCTCTGTTCAGCCGAAGATTCACACCTCGCAACACCCACTGCTCGTCATAGCGGAGCCACGCATCGACGAGTTCGAGAGCGCCCGACGATGGCACCGGGACGGGTACAAACGGCTCGAAGACGGGCGATGGTGTGTCGATCAGCGAGAAGACCCGCTCGGCCGCCTCCAGGCTCGCACCGAGGTGCTGGAACGCTTCGG
This sequence comes from uncultured Acidimicrobiia bacterium, assembly GCA_964633745.1. Lineage (GTDB taxonomy): Bacteria > Actinomycetota > Acidimicrobiia > Spongiisociales > UBA4744 > CAYLHS01. The sequence goes on along the minus strand of CAZWHZ010000030.1, from coordinate 5,312 downwards.
GCAGCCCCGCGACCGCTTCGAAACTCGCCATCATCAGCATGGCGACGACAGCCAGGTTCACGCCGTTCAGCGCACCCGACACGACCGCGGGAATGGCAACTGCGAGTGACAGGACGATCGCGACGCCCGTCATCAGCTGCACCGCCGCACTCCCGATACCTTCGAGCCAGGCGGTCTGTCGCTCGCGACGGTTGCCCCGCGCCTGTAGTTCAGCCAGTCGCTCCAGGAAGTCCTCCTGACGCCCATAGGCGATCACCTCGGCAGCGCCGTTCGTGAGGTCGATCAACGCTGTCGCGAGTGCCGCTCGATCATCTGCCAGACGGCGGCTCACGACGGCCCCGAGCCGGTTCACAAACAGTGGAATGGCGAGACCCGCGAACGCGACCGTCGTCACCACAACGAGCCCCACTGCCGGAAGCAGCAGCCAACCGATGGCACCGGCAAGGACCACCACGGGGATCGCGACGATCGGCGGCATGATCACTCTGATGAAGATCTGCTGAAGCGCGTCCACGTCCCTGGTGGCCCGGGTCAGCAGATCACCAGAACGGAACCCCTCGAGGCCCGACGGGGCCAGTCGGATCACAGCCTTCGCGATGCTCACCCGAAGATCGGATAGCAACCGAAAGCTCAGGTCGTGCGTGACCAGCCGCTCCCCGTACCGGAACCCGGCGCGGGCGAGCGCGAAGAAGCGCACACCGACGATCGCCACCGTCAGATCCAGGATCGGTGGTTGAAGTGCGGCCTTCGAGATGAGATAGGCGGACGCGGTGAGTAGACCGATGCTCGATGCGATCGTCGCGAAGCCGGCACCGCCGGCAACAACGAGACGTACCTCGTGCCCACGAGTGAGTCCGAGAACGCGTCGCCAGATCACCGCTGTGGCCTCCCCACCTCGACAATGCGGCCTTGCTCGAGGCGCACGACGAGGTCTGCGTCGGCTGCGAGAACGGGACGATGCACGACGGTGACCACCGTCCGCTGCTCGGCGAGGCGATCGAGAGCGGCCCTGATGTCCTCCTGCGTATCGAGGTCCAGGTTCGCGGTGGGTTCGTCGGCGATCAGGAGCGGCGCGTCACGCACGAACGCTCGTGCCAATCCGAGCCGTCGACGCTGGCCGGCGCTGAGCAGCGCCCCCCGCTCGCCCACGTCCGTATCGAGTGCGTCGGCGAAGTCGCCCAATCCCGCGTGGCGGAGCGCCTGGGCGATCTCCGTCCGCGACGCGCCCGAGCTGCCGAAGCGGACGTTGTCACCGATCGTCCCTGCGAAGATCGTGGGATCTTGCGGCACCCACGCGATGGCGCTGCGCCACTCGTCCGGGTCGATGCCGGCAAGGTCGATACCGCCGGCGGTGATCCTCCCGGACGACGGCTCGAGAAACCGCAGCAGCAGCGACACGATCGTGCTCTTCCCTGACCCACTCCTCCCCACGATTGCCAGCCGGGTGCGAGGTTCGATCGCGAACGACACATCATCGAGCGCAGGCTCGTCCCTGTCCGGATACCGGAACGTGACGGCGTTGAAGCGGATGGGCGCGGGCGCGGGCGCGGGCGCCGGCATCGTGCCACGTCGCGGTTCAGGCAGATCGAGCACGCCGAAGATCGACCCGGCAGCCGCGATCCCTTCCTTCGCTGCGTGGAATTCGGTCCCGATCCTGCGCAACGGCAGGTATACCTCGGGCGCAAGGATGAGGATCCCGAGACCAGACTCGAACCCGAGCGTTCCCGCGAGCAAACGAAGCCCGATCGTGACGGCAACGAGCGCAGTGCTGATCGCGGCGAGCAGCTCCAGCGCCAGCGCGGACAGAAACGCGATGCGCAGCGTACCCATCGTCTCCTCGCGGTAGCTCTCCGAAATGCCTCTGATGGTCGAGAGACGGTCGTCTGCACGGCCGAACACCTTCAGTGTCGTGATCCCTTCGAGAACGTCGAGGAAGTACCCGCCGAGCCTCTGAAGCGAGTTCCAGCGTCGCGAGGTGCGCCGATCGGCCAGCGTGCCAATCAACACCACGAACAGCGGAATGAGAGGGACGGTGACGATGAACACCACTGCCGACACCCAGTCCAATCGGGCTACCCAGACCACGATCACCAGGGGAACGAGTGCGCCGAGCACGAGTTGCGGGAGGTACCGCGCGAAGAACGGTTCGAGCGCGTCGACACCGTGTCCGACCGCTACTGCGAGCGATCCCGCTCGCACCTGTCCCAGCCGCATGGGACCTACTCGAAGCAGCTTCTCTGCCAGTCTGCGGCGCAGCTGCGACGTGACGGCCGTCGCGCCGCGCTGGGCAAATGCCGCGCGCAGCCATGTGAGGAGCGCTCGCGTGAGGACGGCAACGGCGAACAGCGAGAGCGTCCCGACAACCGCCGGCAGGTCGGCGCCGTCGAGGAACACCAACGCCGCGACCTTCGCCAACGCCAGGGCTTGCACCACGACCGCCGCGGCTGTGAGGGCACCGAACGCGACCGTCGAGATGAGGTACGGCCGGGTGGCCCGGCCGTACCTCAGAAGACGAGTTGTCGGAGACTCAGTGGCTCTGCGCTGCGAGGTCTTCACGCCCGATCCGCTTCCTGAACACCCAGTAGGTCCAACCCTGGTAGAGAAGCACGATAGGCGTGAAGATGATGGCCACGATCGTCATCACCTTCAACGTCATGTGAGACGCCGACGCGTTGAACACGGTGAGGCTGTTCGCCGCATCGAGACTCGACGGCATCACGTTCGGGTAGAGCGCCGTGAACATGTTCGCTACCGTCAACACAATCGTCAGACCGGTGAACAGGAACGCCCACCCGACGAGTTTCTTGCCGACCAACCACGGAACGGTGCCCATCAACGCCAAGACGACGATCGGCACCACACCGGGCACTACCTCACCCGACGCATGCGCGGCGTACGTCCACAGCAGGAATGCAAGCATGAGCACCAGCGCAACCCAGCCGAGATTCCTGGCGACACCGCGGGCTCGCTCCTCTACGTCACCACGTGTCTTGAGTGACAGGAACAGCGCGCCATGCAAAGTGAACAGCGCCAACGAGGCGAGCCCGCCGATCAGCGCGTAAGGGTTGAGGAGGTTCCAGAACCCCCCTGCGTACTCGTGGGCAGCGTCGATCGGCACACCACGGACGATGTTGGCGAACGCGACGCCCCACAGCAGTGCGGGCACGAGGCTCCCGATGAAGATCACCCAATCCCACCGATTGCGCCACCCGGGTCGCGCATCCTTGCTTCGATACTCGAACGCGACACCACGGATGATGAGAGCGACGAGGATCAAGAAAAGTGGCAGATAGAACCCGCTGAACAGCGTCGCGTACCACTCGGGAAACGCAGCGAAGGTCGCTCCGCCCGCGACGAGCAACCAGACCTCGTTACCGTCCCATACGGGTCCGATCGAGTTGATGACGACCCGTCTATCCACATCATCCTTGCTCACGAACGGCAGCAAGATGCCGACGCCGAAGTCGAACCCCTCGAGGAAGAAGTAGCCGACCCAAAGGACTGCGATCAACGTGAACCAGAGGGTGTTCAGATTCCAAATACCTTGTTCCATGATCGCCTCCTAGTACGCCAGGGACGGTCCAGAACCGTCCGCCTCGTCGGGTCCTGCCTTGGCGTACTTCATCATCAGATACACCTCGATGGCTGCGAGGACGCCATAGATAACGGTGAATCCGATCATGCTCGTCCACACAAGCCCGCTGCTGACGGTCGGAGAGACGCCGTCCGCCGTCTTCAATACCCCGTTCACCGCCCAAGGCTGTCTGCCGATCTCCGTGAAGATCCAGCCCAGGCTGTTGGCGAGGAACGGCAGCGAGATACCCCACAAGGCGAGCTTCAGGAACCGCCTCGACTCCATGTTGCGTGTGCGAACCAGCGCCCACAACGCGATCGCGATCATCAGGAACCCGAAGCCGATCATCAGACGGAACGACCAATAGGCGATAAACACGTTCGGGATGTAGTTCCCCGCTCCGTAGGTTGCCTCCTCCTGTGCTTGGATGTCGGCCATTCCCTTGACCTCGGAGGTGAGGTTGTTGTAGGCGAGGAGGCTCAGAGCCTTCGGAATCGTGACGTTGAAGCTGTTGCGGCTGTTCTGAACGTCGCCGATTGCGAACAGCGAGAACCCCGCAGGCTGCTCGTTCTGCCACAGGGCCTCGGCTGCGGCCATCTTCATCGGCTGCACCTCGACCATCACCTGGCCCTGCAAATGGCCGCTGAACGCGACACCGAGCGAGCCGACGAGCAGTGCGACGGCGCCGAATTTCGCCGACAGTGAAAAGAACTCCTTCTCATTGGACCGGAGAAGATGCCAAGCAGCCACGCCCAGAATGAGCGCCGCGGCGGTGGCCAGGGCCGAGAAGATCACATGCGGAAACTCGACCCACAGGGCCTTGTTGCTGACCAGCTCGAGAAAACTGGTCAGTTCGGCGCGCCCCGCCTCCGCGTTGTACTCAAACCCCACCGGGTTCTGCATCCACGCGTTCGCCAGCAGGATCCAGAACGCCGACAGGATCGTGCCGATGGAAACCAGCCACATCGTTGCGGCGTGGAGCCGCGGCGAAAGCTTCTCCCACCCGAAAATCCACAGACCGAGGAAGGTGGATTCGAGGAAGAACGCCAGGAGTCCTTCGATGGCAAGCGGTGCTCCAAAGATGTCCCCGACGAATCGCGAGTACGAGGACCAGTTCATGCCGAACTGGAACTCCTGCACGATGCCCGTCACAACGCCAAGCGCGAAGTTGATCAGAAAGAGCTTTCCCCAGAACTTCGTCATTCGGAGGTACACCGGCTTCTTGGTGCGAACGTACGCGGTTTCGAGCACGGCCACGAGGAGCGCCATCCCGATGGTCACCGGTACGAAGAAGAAGTGGTAGACGGTCGTGATACCGAACTGCCATCGGGCCAGCGTAAGTGCACCCATAAGTAGCCCCTTCACTCGCGAGTTGCTCGAATTCTACGCGTTGATGACAGGGCGTCGCCACTCGAGCGCCCACGGCTATCGTCGACATGTGGAGCTTCTCGGCGACTGGCCAGCTGATAGGACCCGGCTTGCACCTGACGGCCACGACCGGCTCGCCGCAATCCTCGATGCCAACCCGGCACTCGTTTCCGTCGCTCGCGAGGACCCCGAGATCGCTCGTGCGATCGTCGCCGTGGCGCAGGCCAGCAGAGCAATCACATCGTTCCTCATGGGCCACCCACTCCCCTCACTCATCGACCCGCCGGTTCCTGAACCCGAAGCAGCCGATCCGATCGCGGTTCGGCGGTTTGTGGAGGGTCGGTTGGTGCGTACGGCTGTGCGGGACTTG